>NZ_JAAIXZ010000005.1:310778-621557 GCF_010894435.1 Pyxidicoccus trucidator
AGTGATTCACGAGGTGGCGCCACTCGAGCGGCCCCATGCGATGCTCCTTGCGGAACAAGTCATGACGAAGCCCCCGCCCGAATCCCTGCCCTTCCCGGACAGCCTCTGCCACCGCTGCGCCGCGCCGCCGCGCTACGTCCAGTCTCGGACCACCACGTTCATCATGTGCCCGTTGCTGCCCCAGAAGTACCCGCCCCAGCCGGTGCGCGTCTGCGCGCTCTTCCGCCCCGCGGACCCCGAGACGTCCCGGTAAGCACGCTGCGGAGGCGCGGCCCCGCTTCCAGACCAGGAACGAGAGACGCGCTCCCGTCACGCCAGGCGGACGGACCGTGCGGCTTGCGTCCACTCCGGGAAGCAGCCTGGAGGTCAGGCGTCACCCTGGAGATTGGCGGGCGAGCGGGCGGATGTGGGGCTACACTCGCCGCGCCGTGTCCGAGGAGAAAAACCCCACCGCACCCCCAGGCGGCACCGATGTGACGGTGCTCACCCCCAAGCAAACCCCCGGCCTCGAGGCCGCGGCGGGCTCGGAGTTGTTCGCCGGCCGCTACGAGCTGCTCGGCCTCGTGGGGCGTGGTGGCATGGGCGCCGTGTACCGGGTGCGGGACACGCTGGTGGGCGACGTGGTGGCGCTGAAGGTGCTGGAGGTGGGCCCCGCGCCCGCTCCCGAGTGGATGGAGCGCTTCCGCCGCGAGGTCCGCCTGGCCCGCAGAATCTCCCACGGCCACGTGGCCCGGACCTTCGACCTGGGCGAGCACGCCGGGCGCCTCTACCTGACGATGGAGTTCGTGGAGGGGCAGAACCTCCAGCAACTGCTGGAGCGCGAGCGGGCCCTGGCGCCAGCGCGCGCCGCGCGCATCGCGCTGGCACTGTGCGAGGGGCTGGCCGCGGCGCATGCCGCGGGAGTGGTGCACCGGGACCTCAAGCCGGCCAACGTGCTGGTGGAGGCCGGCGGCCGGGTGGTGCTCACCGACTTCGGCATTGCCCGTGCGGTGGCGGGCGAGGTGTCCTCGCGCACGCAGGGCCTGGTGGGCACGCCCCTCTACATGGCGCCGGAGCAGCTGGAGAGCGGCGAGGTGGACGCACGCGCGGACCTCTATGCCATGGGGCTGCTGCTCTACCAGTTGCTCACCGGCGAGCCGCCCTTCACCGGCGAGTCGGCCATGGCCGTGGCCTTCGCCCGGCTGCGGCAGCCCCCTCCGGACCCGCGCCTGCGCGCCTCGGTGCCGGATGCGCTCGCGGAGGTGGTCCTGGCCTGTCTGGCGCGGGAGCCGGCGGACCGGCCCGGCGGAGCCCTCGCCGTGGCGGTGGCGCTGCGGGGCTGGCTGGCGTCCGTGGGTGAGCCGGTGGAGCCGACGGGCACGCCAGTCCCGGGCGCCACCTCCACCGGAAGGGCCTTCCCACCCGTGACGCCCCCGCCGGCCGGGGCGCAGCGCTTCACGCCGCGCACACCGCTGCGCCCGGGAGAGCAGTCGCTGGCGGTGCTGCCGCTGCGCTTCATGGGGCCTCGCGAGCAGGAGGCGCTGGGTGATGGGGTGACGGAGTCGCTCATCGACCTGCTGTCGCGCACGCGCGGGCTGCGGGTGCAGAGCAGCGGGGCGACGGCCCGCTTTCGCCAGGAGCGGGAGCCCCGGGCGGCGGCACGTGAGCTGGGGGTGGAGCTGCTGGTGGATGGGACGGTGCAGGGCATGGGCAGGTCGGTGCGCGCCACGCTGCGGCTGGTGGAGGGCGCGTCCGGCACCCAGCTGTGGAGCGACCGGTTCGACGAGACGGACGAAGACGTCTTCACGCTCCAGGACCGGCTGGGGCAGCGGATGGCGGAGGGGCTGCGCAACGAGCTGCTCCTCCTGTCGTACCGCGACACGGTGCCCGAGGAGGCGAGGGCGCTCTACCGGCAGGTGCTGACGCGGCAGCGCTCGACGACGCGGGGCGTGACGGAGGACCTCCTCGCGCCGCTGCGGCAGGTCCTCGACCTGGCGCCGGACTTCCCTCCCGCGGTGGCGCAGTACGCCGTGGCGGCCGTGCGAGCCTGGTTCCTCCGCTTGTCGGACAAGGCGCGTGACTGGGAGGCAGAGGCCCGGAATGCCCTGGAGCATGCCCTGCGGGTGGCGCCGGAGCTGGTGGACACGCAGCTGGCGCGCGCCATCCTGGCCATGCACGAGGGCCAGTGGCGCGAGGCCGTGGTGGCGCTGCGCGCCGCGCTGGACGTGGCTCCCGCCTTCGCGCCCGCGATGCAGCAGCTCGGCAACCTGCAGTGCGAGGCGGGTCGGGCAGCCGAGGGGCTGGAGCGGCTGCGGCTCGCGTATGCCCTGGAGCCCGGGCTGGTCATCTCCCTGGTGGACGTCGCGCGTTGCAGCGCGCTGCGGGGGGACCACGACACCTACCGCTGGTGCCTGGAGCGGCTGGAGGCGCAGCCCCGGCTGGCGCTGGTGACGCTCACCCTGCGCATGCGCGTGGCCGCCTGGAGCGGAGACTTGGACGAGCTCCGTCGCTGCCGGGAGCGGCTGCGCGACGAGCTGGACCCCGTCGCGAACCATGCGGCCAGCTACTGCTCCGTCGTGCTGGGAGAGACGGACGTGGACCACGCGGTGGAGTCGCTGGACACGCTCCTCTCCCTGCGGCTGAGCCCGCGCTTCGCATCGCTGCTGTGCCAGCTCGCCGCCGAGCAGCTCTGCCTGCGTGGGGCCACGGAGCACTCGCTGCGGTACCTCCAGCGGGCGGCGGACGCGTCGCTCATCGACCTCGAGTGGATGGACCGCTGCCCGGCGCTCACCCCCCTGCGGACGCTGCCTGGCTTCCCCGAGGCCCGGCGCAAGGTGCGCGCCCGCGTGGAAGCCATCTGGTCCGCGTGATGCGCAGTTGACGTTGGCGCCACCTCCGCCCGCGAGCTTTTCACTGGGGGCCGCAGTGGCTAGCGGCCATCGGGGCTTGGTGCTAACTCAGGCGTGACTTTTCCCTTCAGCTTCGGGCTGCCCATGTCGCGCACGACCACCATCGAGCTGCACAAGGAAGAGATGAAGTTCTCGGCCGGGCACTTCACCATCTTCTCCGCCACGCACCGGGAGAACCTGCACGGCCACAACTTCACCGTCTACGTCGCCCTGACGGGCGCGGTGGTGGAGAACGGGCTCCTGTCGGACTACGGCCCGCTGAAGCAGGCCGTCATCTCCCGCTGCCGCGCCTGGAACGAGACGTTCCTGCTGCCGGGGCGCTCTCCCTACCTGCGCCTCGAGCAGGACGTGCGCGGCGACTACCTCGCGCGGTTCCATGACGAGGAGCTGCGGTTCCTCGCCAGGGATGTGACGGTGCTCCCGGTGGAGAACGTGACGCTGGAGGAGCTGGCCCGCGTCTTCGGTGAGGAGCTGGTGGCGGATGGCGCCGTGCTGAAGAGCTCGGGCATCACCCGCGTCGTGGTGAAGTGCGCCTCGGGCCCCGGCCAGTGGTCGTCCTGGGAGTGGGAGAACCATGGCTGATTGGGCAATCATCACCGGCGCGAGCCGGGGCATCGGACAGGCGCTGGCCGTGCGCTTCCGCCAGCATGGCTGGGGGGTGATGAACCTCTCCCGCAGGCCCTGCCCGGTACCGGGCGTGGTGAACGTGGGCGTGGACCTCGCGGCCCCGGGCTGGGAGGCGCAGGTGGGGCAGGCCCTGCGCGACTCGGTGGGCCCTCCGTCCGGGCGCCTCTCGCTCGTCCACAACGCGGCGCTCTACGAGCATGACGACGCCCTGTCGCTGACAGCGGAGCACTTCCGGCGGGTGCTGGAGGTCAACGTCGTCGTCCCGGCGGTGCTCAACCGCCTCGTCAGGGAGCGCCTCACCGACGGCTCCTCCATCCTCTACGTGGGCTCGACGCTGTCGGAGAAGGCGGTCCGGGGCAACGCCTCGTATGTGACGTCCAAGCACGCGCTCGTCGGGCTGATGCGGGCCACCTGCCAGGACCTCGTCGGGACGCGCGTCCACACCGCCTGCATCTGCCCGGGCTTCACCGACACGGAGATGCTCCACGAGCACGTCGGCGAGGACCCGGCGATCCTCGAGGCCGTGGCGAAGCGGACGACGTTCGGCCGCCTCATCGAACCCCGGGAAATCGCCGACGTGGTCTGGCTGTGCGCCAACACGCCGGTGCTCAACGGCGCGGTCCTCCACGCGAACCTGGGGCAGATAGAGAGCTGACGCTGCTCAGCCCTCGGCGGGGTAGACGGTGCACGACGACGTGCACGTCTCCGCCACGCGGATGCGCACCACGCGCGCGCCCGGCAGGCTCAGTCGCTCGAAGAGCCACGCCGCCAGCAGCTCGCTCGTGGGGTTCTCAAGACCGGGCACGTCGTTCAGGAGCCGGTGGTCCAGCTGCGCGTGGAGCGGCTGCCAGGCCGCGTTGAGCTCGGCGAAGTCGACAATCCAGCCGAGCTTCGGGTCCACGGGGCCGCGGATGGTGAACTCGACGTTGTAGCTGTGCCCGTGCACCCGGGCGCACTTGTGCCCTTCGGGAACGTTGGGCAGCCGGTGCGCGGCCTCGAAGGTGAACTCCTTCGAGATTTCGGTGACGAGAGCGACCTTCTTCGAAGGATGGGCTTCCATGGGGACTGGCTTCTACTTCGGAGCCGGCGGGAAGGCCACGCACGCGGTGCACCCGCGCGGCACATCCGGGCCCCTCCGGCCAGGCAGCCTGGCAGAGCGGTCTGACACGGACTTGGCGTGGAATACACGACTTACAGAATTGGTCGTTTTGTGGGACTTTGAGGTGATTCATCACCTCAAGGAGCCGCTCCGGATGAAACGACGCTTCGCCCTGGCTCTCACCGTATGCGCGACCGCCTGCGCACCGGATGAGCGCCCACCCGACGCACCCACCATTGCCCCGCTCACCGAGGCTCGGCAGGCCGTCGACACGCTCGCGGTTCCCGCCGAGCAGAACGCCATCCGCTTCCTGGAGCAGGCCACCTTCGGCCCGCGCCTCGCCCAGGGCGCGAGCCCGCTGCCCATCGACTCGGTGGAGCAGGTGGTCGCCGTCGGCGTCTCCGCCTCCATCACCGCGCAGTTCAACGCCCCGCGCTCCACGTTCGACCCGGCGGCCGCTCCGGACCTGGGCTCGCAGTTCTTCTACAACGCCGTCCATGGGCAGGATCAGCTCCGGCAGCGGGTGGCGTTCGCGCTGAGCCAGATTCTGGTCGTCTCGCAGAACGGCATCCCCAACCCGGGGGGCACGCCGGAGAACGAGCCGCGGCTCGCGATGGCGGGCTACCTCAACCTGCTCTCCCAGCGCGCCTTCGGCAACTTCCGCCAGCTGCTGGAGTTCGTCACGCTGGACCCCGCCATGGGGACGTTCCTCGACATGGCGAACAACAAGGCCTTCAAGGCGAACGGCCAGCGCGTCGAGCCGAACGAGAACTACGCGCGGGAGATGCTCCAGCTCTTCACGCTCGGCCTCCACCAGCTCAACGAGGACGGCACCGAGAAGCTGGACCCCATCACCGGCGCGCGCATTCCCGCGTACTCCGAGGCCCAGGTGCAGGCGTTCGCGGCCGCCCTCTCCGGGTGGACCTATGCCAGCGCCACGGGCTGCCCGGCGAGGGGCGGCTCGAACCCGGCCAACTACCCGGAGCCGATGATTGGCTGTGACGTGAACCACGACTCCCGCGCGCAGCTGCTCCTGCGGGGGCAGCTTACGACCGCCGGAGCCGGCGCCGCGCAGCACCTGGAGGAGGCGCTCGACAACGTCTTCGCCGACCCGAACCTCCCGCCGTTCATCTGCAAGCAGCTCATCCAGCATCTGGTCACCAGCAACCCGACCCCCGCCTACGTCCAGCGCGTGGTGAACGCCTTCAAGAACGACGGCACCGGCGAGCGCGGCAACCTGCGCTTCGTGGTGCGCAAGGTTCTGGAGGACGCCGAGGCCCGCGGCCCGCTGGCGCCGGCCTCGCAGCAGGCAGCGTACGGGCACCTGCGCTCTCCCGCGCTGTTCGTCACCACCGTCATCCGGTGGCTGAACGGGACGCTCGACACGACCGGGGGCAAGGACCCGGGCGCGAAGCTCACCACCTGGAGCCGCAACATGGGGCAGTACGTGCCCCGGCCGCCGTCGGTCTTCAGCTACTACCCCCCGAACGCTCCGGCGCCCGGCGCCAACGGCCTGCTCGGCCCCGAGTTCGCCATCCTCGACACCGCCACCGTCACCGCGCGCGCCAACTTCGTGCACGAGCTGCTCCACTCCACCTCTCCCGCCAGCGTCGGCGTCCTCATCGACCTGGCCGTCGTCCCCTCGGCGTCCACGGACCTGGTGACCTGGCTGGACCGCTACCTCCTCCACGACACGATGTCCTCGGACCTCCAGCTCCTCCTCGAGACCTCCCTCGCGGACTCGCGCGCGGGCGATGCGCTGCGGAAGAAGAAGCTGGCCCTCTACCTCACGACCCTTTCTCCCGAGTTCCAGATCCAGAGGTAAGCCCCATGCCCATCTCACGACGCCTGTTTCTGCGTGGCACCTCCAGCACCCTGGGGCTCCTCGCTGCTTCCTCGACCTTTCCCCGGTTCTTCGGCGCGGCCGAGGCCGCCACCCTCAGCGGGTACGCCGGCTACCGCGCGGCCGTCTGTGTCTTCCTGCTGGGCGGCAACGACGGCAACAACGTCCTCGTTCCCCTGACGAGCGGCCCGCACGGGCGCTACCTCGATGCGCGGCCGAACATCGGCTTCGAGACGACCGAGCTGCTCGCCATCAACCCCGTGGGCCAGGCCGCGGCCTCCTACGGGCTGCACCCGTCGCTCACGAAGCTCCGCACCCTCTTCGAGCAGGACCGCGCCGCGCTGCTCTGCAACGTGGGGCCCATGGTGCTGCCCATGGATAAGGAGGACTTCACCACGGGCACGGTGGCCCGGCCCGACAACCTGTTCTCCCACGCCGACCAGCAGGATGCCTGGGCGAGCGCCGTCGCGAACCCCTCCACCTGGGCTCCGCCCCCGTCGCTCATCGGCAAGGTCACCGGGTGGGCCGGCCGCACGGCCGACAAGCTGCACACGCTCAACCCGGGGGAGTACCCGGAGGTGACCTCGTTCGGGGGCAAGCCGCTCTTCTCCGTGGGCGGGGACCGCCAGCCGATGGTGGTGTCGCCCAGCGGCGTGCTCGAGTTCACCGACCTCAACGATGTCGGCTTCAGCGCCCTCCGGGCAGACGCGCTGGCCCAGGCGGTGGCGCTCGACAATGGCGTGGCCCTGGAGGCCTCCTACGGCGGGGTGTTCACCACGGCGCAGACGTTCGCCGCGGCGCGCACCGCCGCCCGGGCGGCGGCCTGGAGCGTGCTCCCGCTGGCCACGCGCAACAGCATCGACACGCTGTTCACCACCCCGGCGGGAATGAGCCAGCAGCTGCGAGACCAGCTCTACCAGGTGCTTCAGGACCTCATCGCGGGAGCCATGCCCGCGGCGCAGGGCGGCCTGGGCGTCCGGCGGCAGGTGTACTCGGTAGGGTTGGGCGGCTTCGACACGCATGCGAACCAGCGGCAGACGCAGGACGAGCTGCTCGCGGAGCTCGACTTCGCGCTCGACGCCTTCTACCGGTCGGTGGACCTGCTCCGGGCGGAGACCGCCTTTGGCGGGAACCCGCCTCAGGCCACGCTCTTCACGATGAGCGACTTCGGCCGCACCCTGCTGGAGAACTCGGACCGGGGCACCGACCACGGCTGGGGGAATCACGCCATCGTCCTGGGGGAGCGTGTCCAGGGGCGCCGTCTCTATGGCACCTTCCCCAGCCTGGACCTGTCGGGTGGCGCCGCGAACAACCCGAACACCACCGACGCCAAGGGGCGCTGGATTCCCACGCTGACGGTGGACCAGTACTCCTTCTCCATCGCCTCCTGGCTGGGGCTGTCGACGGCCGCGGAGCGCGACTACGTGTTCCCGAACCTGGATGGTTACGTCCAGGCCGCGAAGACCGGCGGCTTCCCGCTGTCCGCGCAGGCCTACAAGGTCGCGTTCATGCTGCCGGACGCGTAAGGCCCCACGGAGGCCGGGGCGTCGTCGCGCCCCGGCCTCCGCCGTGTCCGCATTCCGATGTCCCTGTTCCTCTGCCATGGGTCTGCGGGTGCGGAGCCCGCAACGCGTCTGGCCCCGTACGAGTGGCTCGGCCGGAGTGAGGTAGGCGTTGCCGCCACGGGGTGGGGATGTTCTATGGCCGCTCCGCGTTCCTTCCAGGGAGCCTTCACATGAGAGTCGTCTGCGCCCGCCTGTCCTGGGCCCTGCTTGCCGTGCTCGCCGCCTGTGGGAGTGCCTCGCCGGAGGATGAGGTCGGCGCGCTGCACGGAGAGGTGCTGGCCAATGCCCGGACGCTCACGTGCGCGACGTTGCAGGTGGCGCGTGGCTCCATCGGCTCGGGGCAGGGCGTCCAGGGCCTTGCGACCCAGACGCTCACGGGCACGCAGGACCGCTGGGCGGAGTACGTGGAGTTCTCCCCCAACACCTCGGCCACGTGCAGCTACCCGCTGCCCGTGGACGTGACGGCCGCGACGGTGCAGGCCGCCGAGATTGGGGTGAACTACCGCGGGCCCCGCAAGGCGGAGATGCGCTGGGTCTTCGAGGCCTGGGACTACACCGCGGGCGCCTGGGTCGTCGTGGGGGACAACACCTTCGCCCTGTCGTGGAAGTGGACGGCGACGTCGCTGGCGCTGCCCGCGCCGGTGGGCCGCTTCCTGGACGGTGGGCCGGTGAAGCTGCGCTATCGCACGGACTCCTCCGCCGACGCGTCGCTGCTGGACCTGTGGGTGGTGCGCGTGCAGGTCGCGAGCACCGATGCCGGTGCGCCCCAGGATGCGGGGACTCCGGTCGACGCGGGCTCCCCGGTGGATGCCGGCACGCCCACCGATGCCGGCACGTCCGGTGACGCGGGCACCCCCGTGCCCTGGGAGGGGGTGAGCAGCTTCACGTACCAGCTGACGAACTACGCCAACAACCGGCTGGACCAGATTGCTGGCTCGAAGTTCGACCTGGCCATCGTCGAGCTGTCGCGCGATGGGCACAGCGACTACTTCCGCGCGGACGAAATCGCGGCGCTCAAGGCAGGGGGCAAGCAGGTGCTCGCGTACTTCGAGATTGGCGCCATCGAGGAGTACCGCCCCGAGTGGCCGCTGGTGCCCGCGGACCTGAAGCTCGGGCCCGTGGATGGGTGGCCGGACGAGCAGTACGTGAAGTACTGGGACGAGCGCTGGTGGCCCATCGTCCAGGGCCGCATCGACCAGGCGCTCGCCGCGGGCTTCACCGGCTGCTACCTCGACATGGTGGTGACGTACGAGGAGATTCCCGCCAACTCCGCCGGCACCAACCGCGCCGACCTCGCGCGGAAGATGGTGGCCCTCATCGCCCGCATCAACCAGTACGCGAAGGCGAGAGAGCCGGGCTTCAAGGTGATGCCGCAGAACTCTCCCGAGCTCATCGACTACACCGGCTACCTCGCCGCCATCGATGGGCTGGGCATGGAGGACATGTACTGGTCGGATGACGTCGCGTGCAGCCAGAGCTGGTGCGCGGAGAACCGGACCAATGCCGCGCGCGTGCGCGCCGCGGGGAAGCTGGTGCTCTCCACCGACTACGCGGTGCAGGCCGCGCACGTGGCGGACGCCTACACGCGCTCCCGGGCCGCGGGCTTCGTGCCCTACGTCAGCGTGCGTGCGCTGGACCGGATGACGGTGAACGCCGGCTGGGACCCGCAGTAGCCAGGGGCCTCCACGCCTCCCGGGCGCGCCGTCGTGCGAGCGCTGCCTGGGGCTCAGGTGCCGGCCGAGTGCGTCAACTTGACGCACTCGGCCCGCGAAGCAGGCCGGGTTATGAAGGAGGGGTGTCCAGCATGCCGACCGACGCCCGGGCGGTCCTGCAAGGCGCTCCGGTGCTGAAGCAGGAGCCGTCGCGCAGTGCCTTCCACCGCACGGCGCGGGAGGTGGTGGCGCGGCTCTCGTCCAGCGCCATCGCCCTGGGCTGGCTGGTGCGGCTGCGCTGGCACGCGGCCGCCGGGCAGGCGCTGACGGTGGCCGTCGCCACGCGGGGGCTCGGCCTGGAATTGCCCGTGGTGCCGCTGCTGGCGCTGGTGGCGACGACGGCGGTGTCCAACCTCCTCCTCGTGCTCTGGCTCCGCCGCGCCCCCACGGTGCGCCCGGAGGTGCTGGGCGGCGTGCTGGCGCTCGACCTGCTCCTGCTGACGGGGCTGCTGGCGCTCTCCGGCGGGCCGTCCAACCCGTTCGGCATGCTGTACCTCGTCCACGTGACGCTCGCCGCGCTGGTGCTGGGCCCGCGCTGGACGGGGCTCATCGCGCTGCTGGCCGTGCTGGGCCATGCGAGCCTCTTCGCCTTCCACGTCCCCCTGCCGGAGGCCACGCACGTCCAGGGAGCCAGGGGGCTGGACTCGCTCCACCTGCTCGGCACGTGGATCGCCTTCGTGCTCACGGCCCTGGTCATCGCCTTCGTCGTCGCCCGGGTGTCGGCGGCGCTGAAGGACCGACAGGAGGCGGTGGTGCGCTCCCAGCAGTTCGCGGCGCGCGCGGAGAAGCTCGCGTCGCTGAGCACCCTGGCCGCGGGCGCGGCGCACGAGCTGGGCACGCCGCTGGGCACCATCGCCATCGCCGCCAACGAGCTGGAGACGCTCATCCAGGAGGAGCCCCAGGAGGCACTGGAGGACGCGCGCCTCATCCGCGACGAGGTGGAGCGGTGCCGGGACATCCTGGAGCGCATGAGCGCGCGCGCGGGTCGGTCGCTCGGAGAATTCCCGGAGCGGACCACGACGGGCGCCGTCCTCTCGCGCCTGCGTGAGCAGCTCGGGGCCGCGGAGCTGGCGCGGCTCCACTTCGACGCGGGGCCGGACCTGCCGCTCTGGTGCCCCGCGCGAGGGCTGGTGCAGGTGCTGGCGAACCTCGCGCGCAACGGGCTGCAGGCCAGCGAGGCCACGCAGGGCACCGTCACCGTCACGGCGCGTGGAGACGCGGACCGCGTGCACTTCACGGTGGAGGACCGTGGCACCGGCGTCCCCCGCGCGCTGCTGTCGCGGCTGGGGGAGCCCTTCTTCACCACCAAGCCTCCCGGGCAGGGCATGGGGCTGGGGTTGTTCCTCAGCCAGACCTATGCCGAGCTGTGCGGGGGGCGCCTGGAGCTGGCCTCCGAGGAGGGGCAGGGGACGCGCGTGACGCTGGAGCTGCCCTGCCGGACGGAGGTCTTCCATGCAGCCGGGTGAGGCGCCTCCCTCGGTGCTCGTCGTCGACGATGACGAGCCCTACCGCGAGCGGCTGGTACGGGCCTTCGGGCGGCACGGCTTCGCGGCGCACGGTGCGGCCAGCGCGCAGGAGGCGCTCGAGCGGGCCCGCGAGCTGCGTCCGGGCTACGCGGTCATCGACCTGCGCCTGCCGGACGGCTCCGGGCTGGAGGTGGTGCGCGAGCTGAGGGCGCTGGACGCGCGCAGCACGCTGGTGGTGCTCACGGGGTACGGGAGTATCGCCACGGCGGTGGAGGCCGTGCGGCGGGGCGCCACGCACTACCTCACGAAGCCCGCGGACGTGGACGACATCCTGCTGGCCTTCGCCGGAGCCACGCTGCCCGAGGGCGAGGAGGCGGCCCGGGGACACCAGGTGCCCTCGCTCGCGCGCGCGGAGTGGGAGCACATCCAGCGCGTGCTCGCGGACTGCGGAGGCAACATCTCCCAGGCCGCGAGGCTGCTCCGCATCCAGCGCCGCAGCCTGCAGCGCAAGCTGGCCAAGCACCCCGTTCCGAAGTGAGCCCGCGCGTCGGCGCGTGGTGCGTCATCAAGACGCACGAGGCGCTTCGCGGGGGCCGTTAGGGTGTCGCGGCACCGCCATGCCCATACGGGCCGACAGGTGAACGACATGCTGTACTCGCTGGTTCTCTTCCTCCACTCGTGGGTGCGCTGGGGCGTCGTGGTGTTTGGCGTGCTGGCGCTCGGAGGTTCCCTCTCCGGCTGGCTGCGTGGCCGGGACTGGACGCGCTCCGACCGGCGACTCCAGCTCCTCTTCGTCTCCGCCTTCGACCTCCAATTGCTGCTCGGGCTGACGCTCTACTTCGGCCTCAGCCCGCTCTCGCCCAGGTCCATGGACGCGCTCCGGATGAGCATGTCCGTCTCCTTCCTCCGGTTCTTCAGCCTGGAGCACCCGCTGTTGATGCTCCTGGCGCTCACCGCCGCGCACGTGGCGTCCGCGCTCAGCCGCCGGGCCGAAGCACCCACCGCGAGGCATCGGGTGTGGGCGGTGGGGCTCCTCATCGCCCTGCTCCTCGTCGCGCTCGGGATTCCCTGGCCCGCGCTGTCCCACGGCCGGCCCCTGTTCCGGGGCTTCTGAGGCCGGGCCGCTCACCCCGCCACGCGTCGATTTGACGCATGCCGCGTAATTCCGGTCGCGGTTATTCGTCTTCCCTGACGCAGTTCCCCACGCTCCAAGAGGCGCACCCCATGCTCGACGTGCTCTGGATGATTTGGATGATGCCCGAGATGCCGGACCCGAAGTCCGGCACTCCGCTGGGACTGGGGGGCCCGCGCTCGCCACCGGGAAACCCGAAGCGGAAGCGTGAGCGCCGCGAGCGGCTGAGGCCCGCGCGAAGCGCTGCGGCCCCGAAAGACGCCAGCGCGCGGAGGACGCGCGCTGGCGGGACGGCGTGACTACTGCGCGGTGCCCTTGGCCAGCTCGGCCACGTACGCGGCGGCAATCTTGGAGAACTTGAGCGCGTGGTTGGCGTTGTTCGCCGAGCGCGCCAGCGTGTCGTTCGCCGTGTGGATGTACGGGTTGCTCGTGCTCAGCGTCGCCTCGAAGGGAATGGACGCGGCGAAGCCCTGGGCGTTCCACGACGCGTGGTCCGAGCAGCCGTAGCCGCACGTGGAGTTCGTCTGCGGAATCTTCACGTACGTGGTGATGAGGTTCCGGAGGAACGTGTTCTGCGCGGCGTTGGTGTTGTCGGTGATGAGGGCGACATCCGCCGTCGTGCTGCCCTTGTAGTTCGTCATGTCGAGCTGCAGCACGCCCACCACGTTGATGGCGTTGTTCTTGTGGTACGCGGCAATCTCCTTGGAGCCGCGCAGCCCGACCTCCTCCGCGGCGTAGGCCATGAACTTCACGGTGCGCTGCGGCCGGTAGTTGCGCGCCATGGCCACCCGGATGACCTCGGTGAAGGACGCCACGCCCGAGGCGTCATCGTCCGCGCCCGGCGCGTTGCCTCCCGAGCTGTTGATGGAGTCCAGGTGCCCGCCTACCACCACCACCTCGCTCGCCAGGGTGGTGCCGGTGATGGTGAGGATGACGGACGGCTGGGCCCAGGCCGTGTGCCGGAACAGCTCCACCTTGACGTCGGTGCGCGCGGCGGGGACGTAGCCCTTCCACTTCGCGAGCAGCGAGTTGGCCGCGTCCACGCCGCCCTGGGACGTGTAGTAGCGCGTCGAATAGCCGGACAGCATGGTGATGGTGCCGCGGACGTTGGCCTCCGTCATCGCCCCCATCAGCGTGTTGACGGTGGTGGCGTTGTTCAGCGTGTAGGTGACCAGGTTCTGCGGAGCCACCGCCAGAGCGGGCTCGAGCGTGGCCAGGGCCTCCTCGCGCGTCTCGGAGGTGATGAAGCCCGCGCACCGGTTGAACTTCTCGTGCATGAGCGTCGCCAGCCGCGACAGCTGCGACTCGCGGAGGCGGAACATCGCCGCCTGCTCCTTCGCGACGACGGCGGTGGGCTCCTCCCAGCCCGCGCTCTTGAAGGACTCTCGCATCGGCGCGACGGCATCGGCGCCCATGGTGACCCAGACCTCCCGGTCGGGAGCCTCCGGCTTGCCCTTCTCGGCAAGGGCAGGCGTGGTGCTCAGCATCATGGCCACTGGAATCAGGCTCTTCAGGCGCATCGTTGCTCCGCGGGGGACGACGGGGGTGCGCTGCCGGCCGGGGGCTTCGGTTCACCCGTTGCCCCCAGCCGGACGCGCATCCTGCTTCTCGCGAATTCCGTGGATATTTGGGAATAATTGGAGCGTTCAGAACCGAACAGACAAACGACCTGGGTGGTCGGCGACCTGGGGAGCTTCGCCACGCGTGTCTGGCTTCAGCGCGCAGCCCGGGGCGGTAAAGTCGTCTCTCCTCCGGGGGGATGCCATGGCGAGACAGGGTGGGAGCGCGCTGGACGAGTACAACGCGCTTGTGGCGCAGCAGAAGTCGAGGTCCTTGAGTGCCGACGAGGAGCAGCGACTCGAGCTGCTGCGGGACGTCCTGCTGGAGCTGGGGGCGCTGCCTCCGGCCGGGAGCGGGCTGCCCGTCCGGCCCGCGCGCGCGGACGTGGTGCTGGAGCTGTCCTTCGCCACGCATGAGGACGTGGTGCGCGCCTACAGCAAGAACATCGGCGCGGGTGGCCTCGCCATCCGGACCTCGCGGGCGCTGCCGGTAGGGAGCACGCTGGAGCTGCGCATCACCCTGCCGGACGCGCCCCAGCCGCTGCTGGCGCACGGGCAGGTGGCCTGGTCTCGCGAGGACGGCATGGGCGTGGCCTTCACCCAGCTTCCTCCCGAGGGGGAGCGCCGGCTGAAGACGTTCCTCGCGGCGGACGCGTCGCTGCTCAACCGCGTGCGGAGCGTGCTGAAGACAGACGTCATCGAGCTGCTGAAGACGGACGTGCGCGAGCTGGGCAAGGGACCGGCGCCCCAGGCCGCGCAGGCGCAGGAGGTGGACACGCGGCCCATCGTCCTGGTGCGGCTGCTGGACGCGCGGCTGACGGCGCTCGTCACGGAGCTGTTCACCCAGCAGGGGCTGCGCATCGTCGCGGAGACGGACAAGCCCGCGTCCATCATCGTCGTCGACACGGGCACGGCCCTCGACGTGCTGCGGGCCGCCGGCCGTCCCGGCGCGCGCATCGTCATGGTGAACGTGAGCGGCCCGGACTCGCTGGTGGGCCGGCTGACGAACCTCAACCCCGCCGCCTACGTGAAGCATCCGGCCACGGCGGCCTCGGTGCTCCAGGCCGTGGCCCGCCTGCTGGGGCCCACCGAGCCACGCTGAGGCCCCGCGTCTCGGCTGCCGTGCCGCGCCGCGCTCGGAGCCGGGGTCGGGGCCGCCGACTCCACCCGCGCACTCCGGCAGTGCGACCCGGAGCGCGTCCGGCCGCGCTGGCCGTGCGCCAGTCCCGCGAGCAGGCGGGCGCCCCGGGTTCCGCGTCCGGGGATGCCCCGGGTCTGGCATAGAGTGGGCACGCCCGAGGGGCCGCCTGGCGTGACGTGCGCGGGAGTGGCCTCGTTATGGGACTGGGAGGCGGACGTCATGGACTGCGACTGGCTCATCATCGGCTCGGGGTTTGGAGGCAGCGTCAGCGCGCTGCGGCTGACCGAGAAGGGCTACCGCGTGGTGATGCTGGAGAAGGGCCGGCGTCTGCGCGGCCCGGACTTCCCGAAGACGAACTGGGATTTGAAGCGCTGGCTGTGGATGCCCCAGCTCGGCTGGCGCGGCCTGTTCAAGATGACGTTCTTCCGCCACGTCACGGTGATGTCCGGCGTGGGGGTGGGCGGCGGCTCGCTCGTCTACGCCAACACGCTGCCCATTCCGAAGGACGACTTCTTCCAGGCCTCCTCGTGGGGGCACCTCGCGGGGTGGAAGGAGGAGCTGGCGCCCCACTACGTCACCGCGCGGCGGATGCTCGGGGCCACCGTCAACCCGCTGACCACCTTCCCGGACAAGGTGCTGAAGGAAGTGGGGGAGGACCTCGGCCGCACCGACTTCCAGCCCACCACCGTGGCCGTCTACTTCGGCGAGCCCGGCGTCACGGTGAAGGACCCGTACTTCAACGGCGAGGGCCCCGAGCGCACCGGCTGCATCTCGTGCGGCGGCTGCATGCTTGGCTGCCGGCATGACTCCAAGAACACGCTCGACAAGAACTACCTGTACCTGGCGGAGCGGCGCGGCCTCACGCTGCATGCGGACACGGAAGTCACGTGGGTGCGCCCGCTGCCGGAGGGTGGCTACGAGGTGGAGGCACTGCGGGGGGCCCGGCACTTCTTCCGCGAGAAGGTGCGCTTCACCGCGCGCAACGTCGTCTTCGCCGGCGGCGTGCTGGGCACGGTGGACCTGCTGACGCGGCTGAAGGAGCGCCAGGACGGGCTGCCTCGCCTGTCGGACCGGCTGGGAGACGGCGTGCGCACCAACTCCGAGGCGCTCATCGGCATCGTCAGCGGGCGCGAGGACCAGGACCTGTCCAAGGGCATCGCCATCGGCTCCATCCTCCACACCGACGAGCGCTCCCACCTGGAGCCGGTGCGCTACTCGGAGGGCTCGGGGTTCTTCCGGCTGCTGATGGCGCCGCAGGTGCCCGGGGCCACGATGTTCGCGCGGCTGGCGGGGCTGTTCAGCGTCCTCGCGCGCCACCCGGTGCGCTTCCTCAAGGCGTGGTTCGTCCCGGACTTCGCCCGGCGGACCCTCATCCTCCTTTATATGCGCACGCTGGAGGGGCACCTGCGCATGCGGCGCGGGCGCGGCCTGACGACGGCGCTGCGCAGGGGCCTGACGACGGGCCTGCAGTCGGGGCCCGCTCCCACCTCCAACATGCCGGAGGCGTTCGACCTGGCGAAGCGCGTATCCGACAAGGTGGACGGCTACCCCATGACGATGGTGAGCGAGACGCTGCTGGGCATCCCCACCACCGCGCACATCCTGGGCGGCTGCTGCATGGGGGACTCGGCGGAGACGGGGGTCATCGACCCCCGCCATCGCGTCTACGGCTACGACGGGCTCTACGTGGTGGACGGCTCGGCCATCTCCGCCAACCCGGGCGTCAATCCATCGCTGACGATTACGGCGCTGGCCGAGCGGGCCATGACCTTCATCCCCGCCGCGAAGGAGCTGCCGCGCGGGGACACCGAGGCCGTGGTGGAGCCCGCGAAGAGGACCGCGGGCTCCATGGCCGCCGGAGCCTGACGGCTACAGGCGGACCTGCAGCTCGTAGCGGCGGTTCTTCGCCTTCTTGGCCGCGGTGTCGTCCGGCTTGACGAGGGGCTTCTCGGAGCCGAGGCCCACGGCGACGATTTCGTTGCGGGGCACGCCGCGCGACACCAGCTCCTTGACGATGGTCTCCGCGCGCTGCTCGCTGAGCTTCTTGTTCTTCGCCGCGTCGCCGGACGAGTCGGTGTGGCCGGAGACCTCGAACTTGTAGCTCTTCGCACCGGCGCCATCGAGCTGCTTCTTGGCGTCGATGAGGGCGGAGGCCAGCTTCTTCAGCTTGGCGTCGCAGCCGGCGTCCAACTCGGCGGTGCCCGTCTTGAAGCTGCACTGGTTCTTGCGGCCCTCGTCCATCAGCTTCGTGTTGACTCGCTTCTCGACGGCACCCTTGCCGGCGTCGCCCGCGGTCTTCTTGATGACGTCCAGCGCGCCCTGCGCGGAGGCCACTCCAGGGAGGGCCAGCAGCGACACGGCGAGACACAGCGCCTTGAGCTTCATGAGGAGAACTCCTGGATTTCGAGGGTGAAGGGTGGAACGGCGCGCAAGGCTGCCCACGCGGGCCCGCCACGTCCAGCGCGGAGAAGTCCCCGGAGCAGGTGGCAGGGGGCCCGACTGTCTGCCCGCCAGGCGGCGCGCATGGGGTGGGCGCCCGGGAAAACTTGCCTCGGCCGGGGGCCGGAGCAGCATGGGCCGGCAGGTCCTTCCGCACAGCGAGGCAGCCGTGGGCAGCAGCAGTCGAACGGACAGATGGAAGGAACTTCTCTCGCCCCACCGGGTGGGCACCCCCGCGCCGAAGGAGGGGACACCGGAGAAGGCCGCGCCCCCTCCGGACGAGCGCATCCTTCCGGACGAGCGCAGTGACTACGACAAGGACTACGACCGCATCGTCTTCTCCAGCGAGTTCCGCTGTCTGCACGACAAGACGCAGGTGTTCCCGCTGTCCACGAGCGACTACACGCGTACGCGGCTGACCCACAGCATCGAGGCCTCGTGCGTGGGGCGCTCCCTGGGCCATCTTGCCGGGCGCCACCTGTCGCGCGAGCAGGGCGTGGAGGTGGACCCCTCTCACCTGGGCACCATCGTCGCGGCGGCGTGCCTGGCGCACGACATCGGCAACCCGCCCTTTGGCCACTCCGGCGAGGCGGCCATCCAGCACTGGGTGGAGCAGCAGCTGGCGCCACCGGCGGAGGAGGGTATGAGCCCCTTTCAGGGGCCGGCGGAGTGGAAGGACCTGCAGAGCTTCGAGGGCAACGCGCAGGGGCTGCGCATCCTCACCCGGCTCCAGTCGCGGGAGCGGTGGGGTGGGCTGCGCTACACAGCGGCGACCCTGGGCGCGATGAGCAAGTACCCGCGTCCCTCGGTGCTCCCTGGCGGGCGGCTGCCGGTGAAGGGGCGCGTGTCGGAGAAGAAGTTCGGTTACTTCCAGGACGACCAGAAGCTGGCCGTGGAGGCGTACCAGAAGCTGGGCCTGCGGGAGCGTGAGCCCGGCGTGTTCTCCCGCCACCCGCTGGCCTTCCTCGTCGAGGCGGCGGACGACATCTGCTACGCGGTCATCGACTTGGAGGACTCGGCGAAGCTGGGGCTGGTTCCGATGAAGGAGGCGTGCGAGCTACTGGAGCAGGTGCTGCCGTCGCTGCCCTCGCCGGGCAGGCCGACGCGGCCTCCGCCCCCGCACCTGGAGACGCGCATGGCGCAGGCGCGGGCCCGGGCCATCGGCATGCTGATTCCGGCGTGCGTGAAGGTGTTCCTGGAGCACGCGGAGGAGATGGAGCAGGGCGAGTGGGAGACGCCGCTGGTGTCGGCGCATCCGGACGTGCGCGGGCAGCTCGACGAAATCAAGCGCATCACCCGGCGCCAGGGCTACGAGAGCGAGCGGGTGCTCCAGATTGAGAGCGCGGGCTTCAAGACGCTGGGTGGCCTGCTGGACATGTTCGCGCTGGCGGTGGTGACGGACCAGCCCAACCGCGAGCAGCGCAAGCTGCGTCAGCTGCTGCCCATGGAGTCCTTCCAGCGGCCGGAGCACGCCGAGGACGACGCCAAGAAACCGCCCGAGCGCGACGCGGCGATTGAGCGGTTGTCGAAGTACCAGCGCCTGCTGTGCGTCACGGACTACATCTCCGGGATGACAGACGGCTTCGCAGTGGAGTTGTTCCAGCGCCTGTCGGGTATCAAGCTGCCGACGTAGGTGGCCCATGGAACCCATTCCAGATGCGCAGCGGGAGGCGCTGGAGTCGCTGTACAAGCGCGTAGGCGAGCGGGCCGCGGACATCACCGGCGCGCACGCGTGGTGGCCCTGCCGTAGGGGGTGTGACCACTGCTGCCGCCACCTGTCCGCCCCGTTGCCACTGACGGAGCTGGAGTGGCGCTACCTGTGGGAGGGCTTCCAGCGGCTGTCCACGGAAGAGCGCGAGGAGGTCCGCGCCCGCGTGGCGGAGCTGGAGCGCACCGGGGCCACGCGGCCGTACACCTGCCCGCTGCTGGACCGGGAGTCGGGCGCCTGCCGCGTCTATGCGCACCGGCCGCTGGCCTGTCGCTCCTACGGCTTCGCCGCCGCGCGGGACGGAGGCCGCTGGTGTCACTTCATCACCGGCCTGCTGGAGCAGCATGGTGACGGCGACATCGTCTGGGCCAACCAGGACGCGCTCGAACAGACGCTGGCCGCGCTGGGCGGGCCGACCTCCACACTGTTCGAGTGGTTCGCGGCCCACCCGTGAGGAGCTCAGGTCAGGGCGTTCCGGCGGCCAGTTCCTGTTGCGTGGGGATGCGGGTCAGCACGCGCTGCCCTCGGCGGCGATTGTAGCCCACCGCATAGAGCTCGTTTCCGATGGCGACCACCGCTGGAGGCGGAGGCTCTGGTTGGGTCATCAGCCATGCGCCAGCATCCTCCTGGCTCGCGAAGGCTCTGAGCGGAGGGGCGGTCCTGGCGGAGCGGATGCTCTCCACGTAGTCCTCGAAGCCACGCTCCTCCCCTATGTGAATCACGAAATCAAAAGAGATCTTGGCGGTCCTGAGGGCTTCGAGCTGCTCGGGCGAGGACGTTCGCTTTTCCAGCTCGTGGAGGTGGTGGCAGGTCCTGCTGTAGAGCTCGAAGAAGCTGAACCGCTCGCCGGGGCGCGGCTTTGGTGGGACGGGCTCGTCCTCGTCCTCGGCCGCATCCAGAGCGCCGTATTCTTCCGGCGGGGGGAGGCGGAGCAACTTCCGGTGGTTGAGTTCTCGTACATCGGCGACGGAGTAGAAGTCATTGGCTGCCCGGATGATGGCGCCGTGAGGCGGGGCAGGGTGATTCCGCAGCCAGTCATCCGCTTCCTCTCTCGTGGAGAAGGAGAAGAGGGGTGTCAGGGGCGCGGTGCCGAAGTTTTCGACGAACTTCGTGAATTCCCCTGAGTCGCCTCTTCCAAGGATGAAGTGCAGGAGGGTCCGAGAGGCTTGGAGCGCGTCGAATTGCTCCGAGGTGGATGGTTGTCGCTCCAACTCACGGAGCACGGTCAGGGTGCGCTGGATGAACTCGGGGGTCATGGGGGCACTCCATTGCGCCGCGAAGTAGGCATCCTGGTTCAACCGGCCACGAGCACGACGGGTGCCAGGACCACCAGTCCCGCGCCAGCCGAGAGAATCACGAAAGCAGCACCCGCGATGACGACGATGCCGCCAACGAGGAGCTCCGTGCGGTGGCGTTTCAGCCAGTCGACCGCCTCGTTCGTGCTGGTGAATTGCAGGGCGTGTGATTGCTGCAGCTTGAGGCAGTCCTGATACTGCCTCAGGCACTCTGTCGAACAGTATCGGCTCTTGCTGCCGTCTTCGCGCTTGAGGTGATTCCATTTGGCCGGAAGCCTGCGCTTCATGCAGTCCCGGAAGCAGTCGATATGCTCCTGGTCACAGTCTCTCGGGCGGGATGACGCGAGCAGGATGCTTCCAGTTGTACCGCCGACGCGGGCTCGGAGGTCATACCGGGACAGGTCGAACCCGGTGGCGAGTTGCCAGGAGTGGTGGACCTGACCATCCGGTGCCTCTTCGATGACGAGCACGTAGCCGGTGAGCTCTTCGGCGCGTGGAGGCGCGGAATGGCGAGTGCTACCGCAAGAGACCAGCAGCAGCGCGAGCCCCGCCGCGAGCAGCCCGCCAATCACCAGTTGGTGGTGTGAAGGCCCATGGCGTGGAGCATCGCTTGAACGTGGCGCTCCGGTCTCGCGCTCGTCGGCACCTCCGGTACGCCGACGCGGCCCTGGGGTAGACTTTGGGGCATCGTGTCCCCAACGGAGAATGCACCGCCAGTCCCCTGGCGTCGGTGGGCGTGGCAGGTCGCGCTCTGGACCGCACCCGCGACGCTCGCCGCACTGGAGACGTACTTCTTCAGCCGCTCGGGCCCCCAGTCACTGCCGCTGTGGCGGGCGTTCGCCTCGCAGGTGCCCGCCTGGTACGTGTGGGTCCCCACCACGCCCCTCGTCGTCCACCTGTCCCGCCGCCTGCGCCTGGGGCTCCCGCCCTCGGCCCGCGCGGTAGGTGTCCACCTGGCCGCGTGCCTTGGCGTGGGCGCTCTCTTCGGAGGGGTGTACACGCTGGCCCACCTGGCCTTCATGCCTCCCATGAGCACCCCCACACCCTGGTGGATGCTGGGGCTGCGCTTCTGGCTGGGCTGGCTGCCGATGACGGCGATGACGTACGCGGCGGTGCTGGGCGTGTCGCAGGCGGTGGACTCGCAGCGGCGCGCCCGGGAGAACGAGCGTCAGGCCGCGGCGCTCTCCGTGCAGCTCGCCGAGGCCCGCCTCCAGGCGCTGCAGACGCAACTCCACCCTCACTTCCTCTTCAACACCCTCAACGCCATCGTCGTGCTGGTGCGTGAGCGGGAGACGGACACCGCTGCCCGCATGCTGGTGCTGCTCAGCGACATCCTCCGCCAGTTGCTCCAGCAGGGGGCCACGCAGGAAGTGCCCCTGCGCGACGAGGTGGCCGTGCTGTCGCGCTACCTCGAAATCCAGCAGCTCCGCTTCGAGGACCGGCTGCGCGTGGACTGGGACGTGGACGACGGCGTGCTGGACGCGCGCGTGCCGCACCTGGTGCTCCAGCCGCTGGTGGAGAACGCCATCCGCCATGGGGTGTCCATGCGCTCGGCTGCGGGCGTGCTGCGCATCCGCGCGCGGAGGCAGGGAGACGTACTGTCGTTGGAGGTGGTGGATGACGGCCCGGGGCTGCCGGCGGGCTTCGAGCTGGAGCGCAGCCCTGGCATCGGCCTGTCCAACACGCGCGCCCGGCTGGCCCAGCTCTATGGTGACGCGGGGAGCCTCCGCGTGGTGAGCCCTCCTGGAGGCACCGGCACCGTGGCCACCGTGCTGCTACCCCTGGGCGCGTCCACCCCCGCTGGAGCGGAGCGCGCGCATGGCTGAGCTGCGCGCCCTGCTGGTGGATGACGAGCCGCTGGCCCGCCGGGGACTGCGGCATGCGCTGGCCCGGCACCCGGAGGTGGAGGTGTGCGGGGAGTGTCGGGACGGGCGCGAGGCCGTGGCCGCCATCCGCGAGCTGCGGCCCCACCTGGTGTTGCTCGACGTGCAGATGCCGGAGCTGGACGGCTTCGGCGTCATCCGCGAGGTGGGCGTGGACCACATGCCCGCGGTCATCTTCATCACCGCGTATGACGCCTTCGCCGTGCGCGCCTTCGACGTGCATGCGGTGGACTACCTGGTGAAGCCCTTCGCGGACGAGCGCTTCGATGAGGCCCTCCACCGCGCCAGGCAGCGGCTGCGCCAGGACGAGGCGGTGGAGCTGGGGCGCAGGCTCGCGGGCCTGCTCGCGGACTCCCCCGGTCCCCGCGCACCGGCACTCGAGCTCCCGGAGCCGAAGCCCGAGCGTCCGGCGGAGTCCCCGGGGCGACTGCTGGTGAAGGTGGGCACCCGCTCCGTGCTGGTGGCCGTGGCGGACATCGACTGGATTGAAGCCGACGACTACTGCGTCACCCTGCACGTGGGCAGTCAGGATCACGTGCTGCGGGAGAGCCTGTCGGCATTGGAGGCGCGGCTGGACGCGGAGCGCTTCGTGCGCATCCACCGCTCGGCCATCGTCAACGTGGAGCGCATCCGCGAGCTGCACCATGCCTCGCCCATGGAGACGGTGGTGGTGCTGGGCTCGGGGCAGCGGCTGCGGGTGAGCCGCAACCGCCGCGAGCACCTGGAGCGCCGGCTGGGCCGGGCCCGGTAGCCCTCCACCTCTCAGGGCGTGGTTGCCGCCGCCGGAGCGCGGGTCTTCTCCACCGACTCGGCGAGGGCCTTCCACTCCGTGGCGTCCAGGTGCATGCCGAAGGCGCGTGCCACATCCAGCTTCTCGCGCGTGGCCACGTCCGCCGCCTCCGCCACCTGCTGCGGGTTGAAGAAGCCACCGCCCGGCACCGGCTGCACCAGGTCACTGGTGTAGAGGAGCCGGTGCTCCGGCAGCCAGACGAAGAGCATCCGCTCGCCCGTCTCCGTGCGCACGGGAAGCAGCTCCAGCCGGTTCGTGCCCGTCCCCAGCGTCGTGCGCCGGCCCACGGACTGGAGCTTCGCGGCGCGGGGCGCCTTCGCCAGCGCGTCCGGCACGCGCGTCCGGGGTGCCTTCAGCAGCCGCTCCACCAGCGGGCGGTTGAGGTCCAGCACCTGGAGGGGAATGCCGCGCGCGACGTACTCTCGCAGGCCGCCCACGTGGGGCCACGCGTCGCTGGTGGAAACCACCGCCTTCACCTTCACGCCGGGGAAGCGCTTCGCGGCCTCCTCCAGGACGCGAGCCGAGTAGCCCGGGGCGATGGGCGCTTCAATCACCACCAGCCCGTCCTCCTGCTTCACGAGGGCCACGTCCCAGGGCCCGGGCAGGTGCACCACGCCCGGGGCCAGCTCGACGGCGGGGCGGTCCGGGCGGCCCAGTGGTGTGGCGTCCGCCGTGGTGTGGCGGCGCGCCTCGAAGCCCTTGCGCACGTCGTCCGGAATGGCGAAGTCCGCGTCGGACACTTTCGGGTCCAGCTCCAGCGCCGTCACGGTGAACGCGTGGTAGCCGTGGCCGTTGCGCTCCCACTCCCAGTTGCGTGGGTAGCGCAGCCCGCCCGGCTCCAGAGACCAGGACTGGAAGGACAGCCGGGTGCGCACGTCACCCCAGACGCTCCAGAAGAAGTCGGCGGGGTGGGCGTCCTCGGTCTCCACCTGGGTGGGCAGCCCCGTGTGGGAATTGAGGAAGAGGCGCACGGCGGCGGTGCCGTGGTGGAAGGTCACCACGTGATGGGGCACGTCCTGCACCACCGTGTCCGGAGCGGCGTGCAGGTCGGCCGCATCCAGGGCGGTGAGGAGCACGCGCTCGGGCGCGAAGTCGAGCCGCTCGCGCAGGTCCCGGAGCTGGGCGCCGCTGGTGGGGCGGAACGTCCCCCCGCGCTCCACGGCCACCACGTCGCCATCCATCACCAGGGACAGGGCTTGCCACGTGGCAAGCCCCGCGGTGCCCCGGCTCTCGGTCTTCTGGCTCAGGCGCCGCCGGGCGGGGACTCGCAGCTCATCCACCTGCTCGTACATGACGAGCCAGGGTGGGGCGGGGCGCTCGGATTGCTCCATCAGGTTCCAGTGGCCCAGGCCCTGGATGCGCAGGCTGGAGAGGGCCCGGAGGCGGGCCTCTCCGCCCATGGCCTCGGCGGCGGCCTGGACCCGGGCCCGGGCCCCGTCATCGGCCGCGAGGGCAGGCAGGGCGAGCAACAAGAAGGAGACGAGGGGAAGGAGGGCGGTTCTTCGCATGGCGCCAGGATGGCGAGGTGCGAAGGCCCGCTGCCGGGGCATGCTGCCAACGGTAGGCGGCACGCGGCGAACGGTAGGCGCGGCGCGGCGAGTGGATGCCGGAGCGATGCCCGTCCACCGCGGGGCGGGGCTCCGAAACCTCTCCGCACCGTCCGTGTTGGCCGGCCTGCCGCTGAACGGGCCGAGGCACCCGCCGGCTCACGCGCCCCGGCGGGACGGGGGGCTTCCGTGATACCGGCGGGGCAGCCGCGTCCGCAGGTTGAAGGGCACGCCCCACTCCCGCGAGAGCCGCTCGGCGCGTGTGTTCAGCTCCGCGCGGGAGCGCTTCCCCGTATCCGGCAGTCCGACCAGCACCTGATTGAAGGACTCCTCCACGGTGAAGGCGTGGAGCTGGGCGAAGCTCTCCTTCCAGGTGGGGGCCATGGAGGAGTTCCGCCTGCTCGGGTGTCTCAACACGTTGCCCACCACCACGCCTCCCGGTGCCAGGCGAGCCCGGGTCGCCAGGAGGAACTCCCGCGTCGCCAGCACTGGGGGGATTCCACGGGGGTCAAAGGCGTCCAGGAGGATGGCGTCATAGGGGAGCCCGGGCGTCTCGAGGAAGCGCCGCGCATCCGCCACGTGGGAATGCAGCGCCGCATCCTCCCGGAAGCCGAAGTAGCGCCGGGCCACCTCCAGCACCTCGGGGTGGATATCCACCGCGTCGATGTGCGCCTGGGGCAGCACGGCGCGGAGGAACATCGGAATGGCGCCCCCTCCCACGCCCACCACCAGGATGCGCCGGGGCTCCTCGACGAAGGCCAGTGCGGCCACCATGGCCCGCGTGTAGTCCGACTCCAGCCGCAGCGGGAACCCGGGCCACACCACGCTCTGGGAAGCGCCCAGCCAGCCAAATTGAAGGAAGCGCCGGCCCTCGTCGTCCTGGGTGACGACGAGCAGGCCGCTCGGCGACGTCGCCACGTGCAGCACCCTACGGGGGTGTTCGTACGCGCGGGAGACTCGTGCCAGGGCCATCACGGCCCGCCGGGACGCGCCTTCCGGCGGTGGGCTTCCCAGTCTCGGTCGAGGCCAGCAGGTGGGGGAGGGCTTCCAGAAGCGCTCTCGCCCTCCCTGGCCTCCGTGGCGCATCCACATCACGCCTGGAGCATACGAAGTAGGCGCTGACTGTGCCGCCTCAATCCCCCGCCACGGCGAACAGCCAGTCGCCCTTCGCGCTGATGGCCAGGCGCAGGCCGAGGTAGCCCCCCTCCTTCTTCATCTCGCGGAGCTGCTCCTCCGGGTAGACACCCGAGAGGGCCTGCCAGTTCTTCTCCGTGACGGTGACGTGCACGGCGGGCCAGACGAACATCTCGTCCTCCTTGGCATAGGGGAGGTTGAGGAGCTGGACCATCCGCGCGAGCACGGGCTGGCCTTCCTTCTCATGCTCGCGCCAGTAGGCCGTCGGGCTCTCGCCATCCCCGAAGGTGTAGGTGAGGCCCTTGCCATTCTCGTCGGCCAGCTTCTCGAGCGCCGCATAGTCGCAGGCCACCGCCGCGGCGATGATGCGGCGGCGCATGCGCTCCACCGGGGGCGGAGGAGGCGGCATCGGAATCTGCGTCTTCGCGCTCAGCCTGCTGGCCGAGCACGCTCCGCTCCCCGCGTCCGGGGCACCCGCGTCCGGCGCTTCGGCGAGGGCGCCCGCGTCGGCGGGGGCCGCCTCCACGACAGGCTCCGGGGCCCCGGCATCGACGACCTCGGGGCGGGCCTGGACGGGGGCCGCGCCGGCATCGGCGGTGGGGCCCGGCGAGCGCTCCGAGCAGGCGAGGAGTGAGACGGCGAAGCAGGCGGACAGCAGCGCGAACCGGTTCATGGCGCGTCCTTGTAGTTCAGGGCGCGCGAGGGAGGCACCGGTTTCAGGCGCTCAGCCGCCGCCCTTCGGTGACTCGATGACGACGGCGAACGGATCGAACGGCGAGTCGTCCCGCTTCTTCTTCTTGTCGGGCATGCCGTACTCCCCGGTGGGGTGGTCCGGCCGCACGGAGGCATACGGGTCTATCTTCACCGGCACCCCGAACACCTTCGGGTTCTTCTTCGGCTCCGAGGGTGTGCCGAACTTCGACTTGCTGTCGTCGCTCATGCCCCCCAGCCTACCGCGTCGGCCGTTCGCCTGCTTCCTGGCACTCCCACCATGACTTTCTTGGGCCTCGCGCCAGACGGGGCGATAATCCAACGCCATGTGTGGCCGTGTCACCGTCCGGACCTCTCCCGACCAGCTCGTAGCGGAGCTGGGCCTTGCTGGCATCCGCGCCTCCGTGGATCGCCCGCGCTTCAACCTGTGTCCCACCCAGCTGATGCCCGTCGTGCCCAACGACGGCGCGCGCATGCTGGACGCCTTCCGCTGGGGGCTCATCCCCTCGTGGGCGAAGGACGCGAGCATCGGGAGCAAGCTCATCAACGCCCGCGGTGAGACGGTGGCGGAGAAGCCCAGCTTCCGCACCGCGCTCAAGAAGCGGCGCTGCCTGGTGCTGGTGGACGGCTGGTACGAGTGGAAGCAGTCCACGAAGCCGAAGACGCCGTACTTCTTCCACCGCAAGGATGGCGGGGCGCTGGCCCTCGCGGGCCTCTGGGAGGAGTGGACGGCGCCGGACACCGGCGAGGTGCTCAACACCTGCACCATCATCACCACCGGCCCCAACCCGCTGATGTCGCCCATCCATGACCGGATGCCCGTCATCCTCCCGCCCGAGGCGCGAGAGCTGTGGCTGCGCCCCGAGCCCCAGGACCCCGCCGCGCTGCTGCCCCTGCTGGTGCCCTTCTCCGGCGACACGCTGGACGTGTACGAGGTGGCGCGCGTGGTCAACTCGCCGGGCAACGACGTGCCCGCCTGCGTGGAGCGCGTGGCCGCCTGAGCGGCCCCGTCACGCCTTGCGGCGCACGCGGGCGTCGAGGCTCCAGGGCCCGGCGCCCGCCAGCACCACCGCTACCATGACGGTGAGGTAGAGCAGCGACAGCTCCATGCGGCCGAACGGGTCCGCGCGGTGGCGGAAGAGTGCCACCAGCATGGTGAAGCCGGCGAAGGCCGCTGCGGGACGGGTGAAGAGGCCCACCGCCACCAGCAGCCCGCCCAGGAACTCCGCCAGCGACGCGCACCAGGCGAAGAAGAGCGGGAAGGGGAAGCCCAGCGCGGCCACGCCCTGCGCGAACTGGCTCATGTCGCCGCGGACCTTCGACATCCCGTGCCCCAGCGCGAGCGTGAGCCCGAACACCACCCTCACCAGCGTCCATCCCAGCGCTGAACGTCCCACCATTCGTGTGTCCCTCCAATTTTGCGCCAGCCTCGCATGGTCGCGCTGAAGCGTCCCGTTTCAGACGGTTGCGTGCGCGCGGTCCATGTCAGAGCCCCGGCTAGAGTCTGGTTTGGCGCGGTATTCAGGTATCGCGCTGATAGCAGGTTTCAACCCGTGGTCAGCAGGGGCATGCCATGAAGCAGACGAAGCAGACCCGTCGTCCCGAGCAGCGCTGGCTGTTGCGACTCGGAGCCGTCTCGTGTGTGGGCCTGGGGCTCGTGGGGTGTGGCGCGGCGGGAGACGAGGGTGGGGCGGCGTCCGCTCCGGAGGCTTCCTCCGCGAGCATCGGCCTGGTGGAGCGCGTCCGCGACAGCAGGGAGCTGGCGAAGATGCAGCGGCACCTCGAGTCGCTCTACGACGCGAAGGACGTGGTGCACCATTTCAGGAGCCGCGCGGGGGACGACATCGACTGCGTGCCGCTGCACCTGCAGCCCGCGCTGCGGCAGCCGGGCATGGAGGGCCACCGCATCCAGCTCGCGCCGAGCACGCTTCCCCAGCCGGACGCGAAGGCCGTGGCCGCGGACCCGGCGGCGCCCCGGCGCGACACGCTGCCCGCGACGCTCGAGGCCGGAGTCTCGGGCCCGGGTGACGTGGACGGCACGGGGGCGATGCGGCGCTGCCCGGAAGGCACCGTGCCCATCGTCCAGCTCAAGCTGGAGACGCTGAAGCGCTTCGAGACGCTGGACGAGTTCCGGCGCAAGGTGCCCAACCACCTGTCCGGCCGGCTCCCCGAGGACACCGGCAAGCCCCGGGGCTTCGAGGGAATCGAGCCGCCGCGCAGCGGCCCCACGGCCCTGCACCAGTACGCCCACGCCCACCAGTGGGTGGACAACATGGGCGCGGAGAGCATCTTCAACGTCTGGAATCCCTACACCGAGCTGACCAGTGAGTTCAGCCTGTCGCAGATGTGGGTCGTCCGCGGCTCGGGCGCGTCCCTGGAGACGGTGGAGGCTGGCTGGCAGAAGTACCGGGACTTGTACGGTGACGACAACTCGCGCCTCTTCATCTACTTCACGCCGGACAACTACGGCAGCGGCGGTTGCTACAACCTGAGCTGCGGCGCCTTCGTCCAGGTCAACAACACCGTTCCCATCGGCGGGCGGTTCGACCTCTACAGCGTGGCCGGTGGCGACCAGCGCGAGTTCAAGCTCCTCTGGTTCAAGGACGGCACCGCGGGCAACTGGTGGCTGAAGTACGGCGACATCTGGGTGGGCTACTACCCGCGCACCCGCTTCGACGCGAACGGCCTGGCGGACCGCGCCTGGTCCATCGACTTCGGCGGCGAAATCATCGACAACCGCAACCTCAACCTCCACACGGCCACGGACATGGGCAGCGGCGCCTACCCCGCGTCGTGGTACCGGTATGCGGCGTACCAGCGCAACCTGCTCTACGTGAACACCAGCAACGTCTACACGGACCCGTCCGGGCTCACCGCGTACCGTGACGACGCGTTCTGCTACGACATCTCGCTGAACAACGACCCGGGGAACTGGGGCCGCTACTTCTTCTTCGGCGGCCCTGGCTACAACGCCAACTGCACGTAGCCCGCCCTCGCGCCTCCCCCACCGCCTGGGACGCTCCGTGCGACGCCCTGAACTCACGGGAGGGTTGTTCAGTAATTTGAGAAAATGAATGCGGGGGCGGAAACATCTGAGCCCAAATCATTGATAATAGCCTTCAGCGGAGGGCCGCGAATGGCCCTCCGCCTTCCCCCAAGTGGAGGCGTATCAATGAAGGGTTTCTCCCGATTCGGTGTGCTGGGTGCGTGTTTTCTCGCGACGGCTTGTGTCTCGAAGGAGGAGCCGACGCCGGCACCGACGGAGACGGAGACTCCCGCGCAGGAGCAGAGCCTCTCCAAGACGAAGGTCGCCGGCGAGCGCTGCGGCACGCGTCCGCTGACGGACGTGGAGGAGCAGCAGGTCAAGTCGCACCTGTCGAAGTTCTCCGCGGCCATGGCGGAGAAGAAGCCGGGCGGTGGTGGCGGCGGCGCGTCGGTGACGGGGGGCACCATCAACGTGTACTTCCACGTCATCAACCAGGGCAGCGGCGTGTCCAACGGTGACCTGACGGCGGCGATGATCACCGACCAGATGAACGTGCTGAACGACGCCTACCGGGCGTGGGGCTGGCAGTTCAACCTGGTGACGACGACGCGCACCAACAACAGCACCTGGTTCAACACCTGCGACGTCGTCTCGGTGGAGACGGCGATGAAGACGGCGCTCCGCCAGGGCACGGCGGACGACCTGAACATCTACAGCTGCAACCCGGGGGGCGGCCTGCTGGGCTGGGCGACCTTCCCCAACTGGTACGCCGGCGCGCCCAAGGATGACGGCGTGGTGCTGCTCTTCGCGTCGGTGCCGGGCGGCTCGGCGGCCCCGTACAACCTGGGCGACACGGCCACCCACGAGGTCGGCCACTGGATGGGCCTGTACCACACGTTCCAGGGCGGCTGCGCCAAGACGGGCGACTCCGTGAGTGACACGCCCTCCGAGCGGAGCGCCGCGTTCGGCTGCCCCACCGGCCGCGACACGTGCAACGGCACGGGCGTGGACCCCATCACCAACTTCATGGACTACACCGACGACTCCTGCATGGACCGCTTCTCGGCGGGCCAGGACACGCGCATGGACGAGATGTTCAGCGCGTACCGCTACAACAAGTAGTCACCTGCCGAGCTGAGCCGTACCACCGCGCCACCGGGGCTCCCTGAGTCCCGGTGGCGTTTTCCTTTTCGCCGGACGACGCGCCCCGCCCGGGTCCGTCAGGCGGAGGGGACGCCCCCGTCAGGGGGGCAGACCGCCTGGCGTGTCTCTGGCGAGTCCCGCCCGGGAGGCCGGCCCCTTCCTGGTGACGGTGCGATGCAAGACCTTCTCTTCGACATGGAGACGAGCGACCCGGATGACGCGCTCACCCTCTGCCTGCTGGCCACCCATCCGGACGTGGCGCTGCGCGCGGTAACGGTGACGCCCGGCTCCCGGGCGCAGGTCGGCCTGGTGCGCCATCTGCTCTCGCGCGCGGGCAGGAGTGATGTGCCGGTGGGCGCGCGCAACCCGGGCGCGGAGCGCGACAGTGTCTCGGGCTTCCACACGGTGTGGCTCGGAGCGCTGTCGCCCGCCGAGCCGGATGCGCTGGCACACGAGGTGCTGGCCGTCACGCTCGCGAAGTACCCGGACGCGGCCCTGCTCACGGGCGCGCCGCTCCAGAACCTGCGGCTGCTGCTCCAGGAGCACCCCGAAGCGCGGGTGTCCCGCTGGGTGGCCCAGGGCGGCTTCGCGGGTGACAACGTGGTGCCGCCGGAGCACCGGCTCCCGAAGTTCGCGGGCCGCCGCACCTGCCCCACGTTCAACTTCAATGGCGACCCCAAGGGGGCACTGCTCGCGCTGTCCACGGACCGCATCGGCTCGCGAGACCTGGTGTCCAAGAACGTCACCCACGGCGTGGCCTACGACGTTGCCTTTCACGAGCGGATGCGCCCCCACCGGGACGCGACGGCCGGCCTCGCGCTCGTGTTCGAGGCCATGGAGCGCTACCTGCGAGAGAAGCCGGAAGGCAAGCTGCTGCATGACCCCATCGCGGCGTGCGCGGCCATCGACCGGGACCTCATCACCTGGGCGCAAGTCGACATGGTGCGCGAGCGCGGGGAGTGGGGCGCGGAGCTGGCGCCGGGCTCACGCACCTCCATCTCCGTGGCGCTCGACAGGGAGTCCTTCTTCCAGACCTTCGTTCGCGCCCGGCCCCGCTGAAGCCAGGGCCCACTTCAGCGGTGGCCGCGGTGAAGGGGCCCGGTGCTCAGGACGCCGAGGCGGCATGAGCCTTCTGCCAGCCCTGCGGCGTCTCACCGCTCCAGCGGCGGAAGGCGCGGGTGAAGGCGCTCGGGTCGCTGAAGCCGAGCAGGAAGGCAATCTCGAACTGGGCGAGCTGCCCGTCGCGCAGAAGCTGGAAGGCGCGCTCGCGGCGCACCTCATCCTCGAGCCCGGCGAAGGAGGCTCCCTCCTCACGCAGGCGGCGCTGGAGGGTCCGCTCGCTCACCGCGAGCCGTGAGGCCACGTCCGCCGGGCCGAGCTCGCCGGTGCGGGGCTGGGCCGCCAGCACCGCGCTGACGCGTTCCTTCCAGGCGCGGCGCTCGGCGGCGTGGGCATCGGCCAGGGCGGCCTCGGCGCGGGCGTGGAGGAGGTTGCCCAGGTCGATGTCGGCGTGGCGGATGGGAAGCGAGGGGATGGGCTCATCCGCCTCCATGACGTAGGCGCCCGCCTCGTACTCCACGGGGGCTCCGAGGAAGTCCTCCACGGCCTGGGAGGCCGCATGGCGCGGGTGCGCGAAGCGGACCCTCCGGGGGCTCCAGTGCGTCCCGGTGAGGGCACGGCCCGTGGCCACGATTCCCAGCAGCAGCCCTTCGGTGGGGTGGCGCAGGGACTTCGCCCAGGCGTCCTCCGGGTGCAGCCGCAGCTCCGCGCGCATTCCGGTGGGCGTGTCGTGGGTGAGCCACTCGGTGCGCGGGTCCACCAGGGTGTAGACGCGGCAGTGGCGGCGCATGGCCGTGCGCAGGTCGGGGCTGTTGACGAGCACGTACCCCACCAGACCGAAGTGGGTGGGCTCCAGGGACTCCGCCAGCCGCACTCCGAGCGGCTGTGCGCCACCCTCGGAGACGAGCAGCTCCCACACGCGGCGCAGCGCCTCGTAGGGCACGCGGGTGTCCGGGGCCGCCAGCCGCTCCTCCGGCTCGCCGGTGGCCTCCAGCAGGCGCGCCCGGGAGATGCCGAGCGACTCACCGACGCGGAACAACGTGCGGAAGACGGAGGACTGGAGCGCCTGTGGACGCATCGGACGGAGGAGCATGGCCGAGCGGCCAGGGGGCCGCAATGTGTCCTGGCGGCAGGGGACAACGGGTTGGCGGCGGCGGACAATGCAGCGGGCGCCAGCCCGGGGCATGTGTTGGCGCACAAGGAGACACGCCATGTCGACCACCGCGACGCGAACGCCGGACACCACCGCTCCCCGTATCGCCCCGGGTCCCCGGGGCCACCTGCTGATGGGCGTGCTGCCCGAGGCGCGCCGGGACGTGCTCGGCATGCTGCTGGGGTCGGCGCGCCAGTACGGAGACGTGGTCCGCTACAAGCTGGGCCCCATGACGTCGCACCTCATCGCCCATCCGGATGGGGTGCGCCACGTGCTGCAGGAGCACGTGGGCAACTACACCAAGGACCACCTGTCGTACCGGCTGGTGAGCCGCGTCGCCGGCAACGGGCTGCTGACGAGTCAGGGCTCCTTCTGGCTGCGGCAGCGGCGGCTGGCCCAGCCCGCCTTCCACCGGCAGCGCATCTCCGCCATGGCCGACGGGATGACCCGGGCGACGGCGGAGATGCTGGAGCGCTGGGCGGCGCACGCCGAGCGAGGGGAGCCCGTGGGGGTGATGGAGGAGATGAGTCGGCTGGCGCTGACCATCGTCGGGGAGGCCCTCTTCGGGACGGCGGTGGGGGACCTGGCGGCGGTGGTGGGGCCCGCGTTCAACGTGCTGAGCGAGCAGACCACCACCCGCTTCCGCACGCTGCGCCTGCTGCCGCCGGTGCTGCCCACCCGCTATGACCGCGAGTTCCGTGCCGCGAGCCGGGCGCTCCAGGGCGCCGTCATGGGCCTCATCTCGGAGCGGCGCCGGAGCGGCGAGGACCGGGGCGACCTGCTCTCCATGTTCATGCTGACGCGGGACGAGGAGACGGGCGAGACGATGAACGACGCGCAGCTGCGCGACGAGGTGCTCACCATGCTGGTGGCGGGCCACGAGACGACGGCCACGACGCTGAGCTGGGTGTGGGCGCTGCTCGACCAGCACCCGCACGTGGAGGCGAAGCTGCACGCCGAGCTGGACGCGGTGCTGGGCGGGCGCCTGCCCACGGCAGGGGACGTGCCCCGGCTGGGCTACACGCGCATGGTGGTGGAGGAGGCGATGCGGCTCTACCCGCCGGCCTACGTCTACAGCCGGGCGGTGAAGGAGGACGACGTCATCGGCGGCTTCCGGATTCCCGGAGGCACCCTGGTGGACCTCAGCCCCTACGTCACCCACCGCCACCCGGACTTCTGGGAGCGCCCCGAGGAGTTCCTCCCAGAGCGCTTCTCGCCGGAGGCCTCCGCGCAGCGCCCACGCTACGCGTACTTCCCCTTCAGCGGCGGGCCGCGCCAGTGCATCGGCAACGGCTTCGCGATGATGGAGGCGCAGCTCATCCTCGCCACCGTGGCCCAGCGCTACCGGCCGAGGTGTGTCCCGGGCCACGTGCTGACGCCCGAGCCGCTCATCACCCTGCGCCCCAAGGGAGGCCTGCCCATGCTCCTGGAGCGGCGTGCTCCCGGAAGGAATGCTCCTTCCAGCGCGGCGTGAGTGCCGCCAACAGCCGGGGGCCCGCACCGACTCGCGGTGCGGACCGGCCCGGGGGCGCGCTTCGCGCTACGAGGCGGTGCGCTTGGGCGCGCGGAGGTCGGTGATGGGGAGCGGGTGGCGGGCGCCCTGGGGGGCGACGAGGGCGGCGTTGAGGACGAAGTCCTGGCCCATGCGCAGCTCCAGGGTGGTGGGCCCCTTGTGGGTGGTGCGCCAGTCCAGGTCGATGCGGACGGTGCCCAGCAGCTCGCGGTCCACGGTGGTGGTGTCGAGCGACTCGAAGAGGGCCACGGAGATGGGGCCGGGGATGAGGGGCAGCTCCAGGGTGATGGACTTCGTGGCGGGCACGGGGGTGTTGGCGGGGATGACCTCGTGCTGGGCGCCGCCGGGCACCATGATGCTGATGGGCATGGGCACCACGTCCGCCAGGCCGGTGATTCCGCGCGCCAGGTTGCGCCCGAGGATGGCGGCGCCCACGGCCACGCCCAGCTCCGGGTGGACCTCCTTCTCGGAGGACAGGCGCTTGAAGTGGGAGAAGCGCTGGCGGATGACGGGCATGCGCGTCTGGCCGCCCACCATGACCAGCTCGTCAATCTGGTCCGCCTTCAGCTTCGCGCGCTCCAGCACGTCGTCGCACGCGGAGGCGGAGCGCTCGACGAGCTGGAACACCATCTCCTCCAGTTGCTTGCGGGTGAGGGTGTAGTCGAAGTCGATGAAGCCGCCGTCCTTCTGGGCGATGCAGGGCACGCGGAGCACCGTCGCGTCGCGCTGGCTCAGGGACATCTTCGCGGACTCGGCGGCGAAGACGAGCCGCTGCATGACGACCTTGTTGCCGCGCAGGTCGATGCCGTGCTTCTGCTGGAAGTCCTGCACCAGCATCTCGACGATTCGCTCGTCGAAGTTGGCGCCGCCCAGGAAGGCGTCGCCGCCGGTGGCCAGCACCTTCACCACCTTGTTCTGCACGGCGAGCAGGGTGGCGTCGAAGGTGCCGCCGCCCAGGTCGAACACCATGACGGTCTGCTCGGGGTTGCGCAGGTTGGCGTAGTAGAGCGCGGCGGCGGTGGGCTCGTTGACGATGGCGCGCACCTGGAGGCCGGTCTGCTCCGCGGCCTGCCGCACCGCCTCGCGCTGGCGGATGCTGGCGTGGGCGGGCACGGTGAGGACGCACTCGCGGAAGGGCTCTCCGGCGGCGTGGTTCGCCAGGGTGAGCATCTGCCGGATGATGAGGTGGGCGACCTCCGTGAGGGAGGTCATCTTCCCGTACATCTTCACGGCGGTGTAGCCGTCCGGGGCCTCCATCAGCTCGAAGGCGTACTTGTCCTTGTGCTGGGTGACGTACTCGGACTGGAAGCGGCGCCCGAGGAAGCGCTTCGCGCCGAAGACGGTGTGGCGCGGGTCGTCGATGATTTGCCGCCGCGCGGCGTGGCCGACGATGGACTTGTCCGCCGCGTGGAACCACACCACCGAGGGCAGGGTGAAGCTCTTGTCCGTCACGGGCACGACGCGAAGCTTGCCCGTCTTGTCGAAGAAGGCCGCCGAGGTGTTGGTGGTCCCGAAGTCGATGCCGAGGATGGAGGCCGTGCTCATGACGGCCCGAAGTCTCCCACGTCCGGGGGCCCGCTTCAGCCCCCGAAGTGCCGGGATGGTGTGAATGGCGGGGCCTTGTGCGCCCGGCCGCCCGGGGCCGCTACTCCGCGTCTCTGCCGGGTGCTCCCGGCTTGCTACCGCGCACCGCTGGCTCCGTCGCCTGCCAGCAGGGGCCGCGAGGGCTCACTGGCAATAGGAGAAGAGCTGCTGCTCGTAGCGGCCTCGCGTCGTTCCATACTTCTCGAGGGTGCCTTCGCACGAGCAGTACTCGACGCCGACTTCCAGGCCCGTGGTGGTCGAATACCAGGTGCGCTTCCAACTGCTGCTCCAGGGGCACTGATAGAGCAGGGCCTGCTCGGTGCTATCGAGCGACTCCTGCGCCAGCTCTTCCGGAGAACCTTCACCACAAGCACCCAGGAGGAGGGCGGCGACACCGACGATGAGGACGTGCTTCGTCAACATGATGGGCTCCTGCCTGTCTGTAGAAATGAAGTAGACGGGTAATCCCAGTTTATCAAGTTTCAGAGCCTGCGCCCACGGCGAAGCTGCTTCGCGGGAAGCGCGAGTCCGGACACCGGGCAGGGAGCGCGCGTGTAGCATGCGCCGCCATGGCCACTGTCGAGCGCGCCCTGGTCCGTGATGTCGCAGCCATCGCCGCGGCGGCGGGCGTGGTGGGCGTGTCGTTCGGCGCCATCGCGGTGGCGGCGGGCGTGTCCGTCTGGCTCGCCTCGCTGATGTCGGTGCTGGTCTTCGCGGGCGGCTCGCAGTTCATGGTGGTGGGCGTGGTGGCTGGCGGTGGAAGCCCGGTGGCCGCGGTGCTCGCCGGGCTGTTGCTGAATGCGCGGCACCTGCCGTTCGGCCTGGTGGTCTCCGACGTGCTGGGGAGGACGTGGCCGCTGCGGTTGCTCGGCTCACACCTGATGGTGGACGAGTCGGTGGCCTTCGCCCTGGCGCAGAAGGACCCGGCCCGGCGGCGCGCCGCGTACTGGCTCTGTGGCGGGACGCTGTTCGTGGCGTGGAACGTCGGCGTGCTCGTGGGCGCGCTGGCGGGGCGGGCGCTGGGGGACCCGGATGCGCTGGGGCTGGATGCCGCGTTTCCGGCCGCGATGTTCGCGTTGCTGCTGCCCTCGCTGAGGGCTTCACCCGAGGAGAAGGCTCCGGCGGAGGGTGGCCAGGACGCGACGGGAGCGGCGGCGCCGAGGTCGGGGAATGCGGCGGCCATGGCACGCCGGGTGGCGCTCGTGGGCGCGCTCATCGCGCTGGTCACCACGCCCGTGCTTCCCGCTGGACTGCCGGTGCTCCTGGCGTTGCTCGGCGTGGCGGTGGCCCTGCGATGACGCTGCTGACCATCCTGGTGCTCGCCGCCGGCACATACGCCTTCCGGCTGGCGGGTCCGCTGCTCAGTCAGCGCATTCAGATATCCACGCGAGTGCAGCGACTGTTGACGCTGTCGGCGATTGCCCTGCTCTCCGCGCTGGTGGCCACGGCGACGCTGACCTCGAATGGCGGCTTCACGGGCTGGGCCCGGACGGCGGGCGTGGCCGTGGGGGCGCTGGTGGCCTGGTGGCGGCTGCCCTTCGTCGTGGTGGTGGTCGCCGCGGCCGGGACGGCGGCGGTGCTGCGCATGCTTGGCGTTTCGTAGGCCGCGTCGCGGTTGCGGTCCTCATGACGTCGGTGCCACGCATTGATGCGACATGCCCGTTGCGGCTCAAGGCGATTGCGTCCGGCGGCTCACGAGTGAAAGCGCCATGGCATGTCAGGTGCGACCTCCAGGTCAACACCCCACCGGGAGAGTGGCGTGCCAGGCCGGGCCCGGAATCGCCGGGCCCGGTCGCAGCACACCCGCGAGCTACACGTGGAGAGGTGAGAGGAGCCCTATATCATCCGAGAGCTGCGGGCCCTGCACACCCCCGCCCCGCCTGGGCACTACTCGCAACAGAAGTATCCGAAACGGCAAACGTAGCCGACGGGGTAGCCCTGGCAGGTGGGAGAGGGCGTGTCGCACCAGGTAGAAAACATGTGGTTGGCTCGCGTCATGCCCATTTCGGCGCAGTGCACGTCTGCGTTTGCCAGCAGCACTGTAATGTCCTGGCAGAGGGGGGTATACTCTGATATAATGTAGGGAGTGCAGGCGAGCGCGCCCGTCTGCTCCACGCTGTTGTGCGAAAGCGTCTGTGATTCAGCTCCAGTCGACTCCTGGTAATCCTTCTCGTCTACGCCACAGGCGGTAAGAAGCACGACGGCGGCAACAAGGGCTGTCCTGAGCTGGAATTGCAAGGATGCGCCATTCTTTCTTGCGGCAGGTGTAGTGCCTTGCCAGATGACTCATCCGAACGCCCGGCCGCGAGCGGTCCTGGTGGCACACCTGGACTATATCCCAGGCGCCATCACGAGTTGGTGAGTTCTGGACAATCCCTGCCACGCCTGACTCCCGTGGCGCGGAGCAGGAGCCGCGAGCCCCTACGACTCTGACTGTCCCCGCCGCAGGCCCAGCGCCTTCATCTTCTTGTAGAAGTGCCCACGCTCCAGGTCGAGCAGTCGCGCGGCCTCGGTGACGTTGTCGTGCGTGTGCGCGAGCACGTACTGGATGATGTCCCGCTCCGCGTCCTCCACCTGGTCGCGGAAGGTGCGGTCCGCGCGAGGCCGGAAGCCCACCTGCGCGGGAGCCGCTGCCAGGGGCATCGACACTGCCGGAGCCCCCAGTGCCGGCGCGGGCACCGTGGCGGCCACCGCGAGCGCCGCCTCCGAGCCAGGGGAGGGCAGGGCGGTGACATTCGAGGGCGCCCCCTCGGAAGCGGGCGCGGCGGGCATCAGCGCCCGGCCCCGGGGCAGCAGCTCCAGCGCGTCCGTCCGGGTGACGAGCGGCCCCTCGCAGAGAATCGCCAGCCGCTCCACCAGGTTGCGCAATTCGCGCACGTTGCCGGGGTAGTCGTAGGCGCTCATCACCGCGAGCGCGTCGGGGGACAGCGTCAGCGGCCGGCGCCCGTTCTTCGCGCAGGCCTCGTTCAAGAAGGTGTTGATGAGGTCCGGCAGGTCCTCACGTCGCTCGCGCAGGGGCGGCGAGTGAATCTGGACGACGTTGATGCGGTAGTACAGGTCTTCGCGGAAGCGCCCGGCGGCAATCTCCTTCTCGAGGTTCTTGTTCGTCGCCGCGATGACGCGAACGTCCACCTTGAGTGTCTCCGCGCCGCCCACGCGCTCCAACTCGCCCTCCTGCAAGACGCGCAACAGCTTGGACTGCATCGCCGGCGGCATGTCGCCAATCTCGTCCAGGAAGAGCGTGCCCTCGTGCGCCAGCTCGAACTTGCCCCGGCGCACGCTCACCGCGCCGGTGAAGGCGCCCTTCTCGTGGCCGAACAGCTCGCTCTCGATGAGGTCATGCGGCACCGCCGCGCAGTTGAGCTTCACGAAGGGCTGGCCCTTGCGCCGCGAGTTCTGGTGCAGCGCCCGGGCGATGAGCTCCTTGCCCGTGCCGTTCTCCCCGGTAATCAGCACCCGCCCCTCCGAGGGCGCCGTGCGCTGGATGAGCGAGAAGATGCGCTGCATGGCCGGGCCGCTGCCCACCATGTCGTAGCGCCCGAGCTGCGCCCGCAGCTCCTGCAACTCCTCCATCGCCGCCTGGTGCTTGAGCACGTTGCGCAGCGCCACCAGCATCCGCTCGCGGGCGATGGGCTTCTCCAGGAAGTCCCGCGCCCCCAGCTGCGTCGCCTTCACCGCCGTGTCAATCGTGCCGTGCCCGGACATCATGATGACGGGCAGCTCCGGCCGCAGCTCCGTCAGCCGCGCCAGCGCCGACAGGCCGTCCATGTCCGGCATCTTCACGTCCATCAACACCGCGTCCACCGGGCGCGCGCTCACCACGTCCAGCGCCACCTGCCCGCTGCTGGCCAGGTGCGTCTGGTACCCCGCCAGCTGCAGCGACTGGCTCAGGGTGAGGAGGATGTTCTTTTCGTCATCGACGATGAGGACGGAGGCGGGCATGGCGGGCGTTCCCGGCGCTGGGCCGCGGGGCGCGGCCACTCACGGGCAGACCGCACAATTTCACGGAAAATATTTGGAGATTCAAGGGTTTCGGGGCGCGCAGGGGGTGTCGCGGATGGGACAAATGCTTTGACTCGCCCGGCCACTGGGACTACACGCGTCGCAACCTGCCCCTAGCGGGCGTGTATTCGTTTTTCACGAATTCGGGAGGAATGATGCGTCGGATTACCCTTTGGGCGGGGCTCTCCCTCGCCTTGGCCGTGCTGACCGGCTGCCCCCCTTCGTACCCCAACTGCAAGGACGACTCGACCTGCACCGAGAAGGGCGAGGTCTGCGTCCAGGGTACCTGCCAGGAGTGCGCCACCGACGCCAACTGCAAGGAGGGCTTCACCTGCCAGGCCAACAAGTGCGCCCCCAAGCCGCCGGAGTGCACGACGGACGGCGCCTGTGGCGAGGGCCGCATCTGCGAGGCCGGCAAGTGCGCCGAGGCCCAGTGCAAGGACGACTCGGCGTGCCCCGGTGGTGGCAAGTGCCAGGCCGGCCGCTGCCAGGTGCCGTCGGACACCTGCTCCGCCAACACCGACTGCGGTGAGGGCCAGGAGTGCCAGGCCGGCAAGTGCGTGACGGCCTCCGCGAGCCGCTGCGACTGGAGCCCCGTCCGTTTCGGCTTCAACGAGTCTTCGCTGTCCTCCGAGGCCCAGCAGCGCCTGGCCGACCTGGCCCAGTGCATGAAGACGGGTCAGCAGGGCGCCCTCACGCTTGCCGGGCATGCGGACGAGCGCGGCACGGAGGAGTACAACCTCCAGCTCTCCAACCGCCGCGCCGCCTCGGTGAAGCGGTACCTGACGGACCTGGGCGTCTCCGGCAACCAGGTCAAGACGGTGGGCTATGGTGAGACCCGTCCCGTCGCCAACGCGTCGAGCGAGGAGTCGTGGTCGGAGAATCGCCGCGTGGAGTTCCAGCGGTAGTTCTGGGGTAGGCTGGCGCGCGTCATGGCCGTCCACGAGCCGGAAGCGCGTCAGTCCTATCTAGTCTTCGCCTGCGGTAGCAGCTGGTACGCGGTGCCCGCGGAGAGCGCGGCGGAGGTCGTCACCTTCCCCGAGCTCACGCGGGTGCCCGGCTCTCCGGCCCACCTGCTCGGCGTGTTCGCCCACCGGGGAGAAGTCATCCCGGTGGTGGACATGGGCCTGCTGGTGGGCGGTGCCAGTCAGTCGTCCCGACGGGCGGTGCTGGTGCGGCTCCCGCGCGGCACCCTTGCCCTCACGGCCAGCACGGTGGCCGGCGTCTCCCCGGTGACGGGCACGCTGGACCCGCTCGGCCCCACCGGCGTCCACGTCCACCTGCGCGGCCCCGCCAAGAGCGGCCCCCGGGACGTGGCCGTCATCGACCCCGAAGGCCTCTTCGACCACCTCAGCCAGGGCGCCTGAGTCATGGGGCCTCCCGGCGTCCGAGGAATGCTCCTGTGTCATGCGGGGCCGCACCGCCTCGCCTTCCACGCGCACGAGGTGGCCTCCATCTCCACGGCGGTGGGGCAGGCCGCGGCGTCCGCCCGGCGGGCCTTCCAGGTCCCTGACGGCGCCACCCGCGTGCTGGTGTCCGCGACGGGCGGGGCGGTGGGCGTGGACACGCTGGAGATTGAAGCCGAGCCGCACCCGCTCCTGCCCGCGCCGCCGGTGGCCGTGGTCGCCTCGGGCGGCAGCCTCCAGGGCTTCGTCCTGGTGCAGGGCAAGCTGTGGCCGCTGGTGGGGTTGGTGGACTTCGAGCGCTTCCTGCGCGGACTCGTGGAGGCGACATGAAGGCACCCGAGGGACTCAAGGGGCTGGCGCGGTGGACGGCGCGCCCCGCCTGGCTGGGCAGCATCGTCGGCACGGTGCTGGCGCTGCTGCACGGCTGGCGCACGGATGCACTGCCACAGGGCACCTGGGACGAGATGGGCCTGCTGTTGGCGGCCACGCTGGGGGTGTCGCACTGGCTCATCGGCCTGCATGCCCGGCGCGTGCTCCGCGTGCTGTTCGCGCTGGGCGAGCAGCGCCTGCCTCCCACGAAGGAGCACCTGCGTGCCGCGCTGCTGGAGGCGCGCGCGTTCCCCGAGAAGACCTTCGCCTTCATCCTCCAGAACTGGGGGGGCGGCGCGCTGGTCCTGGCCCTCCTCTTCGTGCCCCTGGTGGACGCCCCCTCCCCCTGGCTGATGGGGATTCGCATCGTCCTGATGGGCGTGTCCCTGGGGCCGCTGAGCGCGCTGTTCCTCTACCTGCTGGTCGCGCGCCGCGCGCGCAACGCCGTGGAGCTCATCGCCGCGCAGGGGCTGTCGCCGCTGGAGGTGGTGGCCACGGTGCCTCCCCGGCGCATGCAGCTGCGCCGACGCATGGTGCTCTTCACCGCCATCGCGGTGCTCAGCCCCTCGCTCTTCATCCTCGATGCGTCTGTCTTCCACACCCTGAGCGCGGTGGACCAGGTGCTGGAGGCGTCCACGGAAGATGACAACGCGCGGGCCGTGGAGCGCGCTCACGAGAACTCCAGGCTGGAGGTGTCAGGGCTCGTCGCCCTGCTGGTGCTGCTCACCGCATACCTGGGCGGCACCGTCATTGCCCAGCCGCTGCGCTCCATCACCGAGGACGCCACGCGCATCGCCCAGGGGGACCTGCGCCCGCCGCGCGTCATCGCCGCGGAGGACGAGGTGTGGGCCACCTCCGCCGCCTTCGCGCAGATGCAGACGCAGCTGGGTCAGGCGCTCATCCAGCTGCGCCGCGCGGGCCTGCAGATTTCGACCACCACCGAGCAGCTCGTCGCCACCTCCGGCGAGCAGGAGTCCGGCGCGGACGAGCAGGCCAGCTCGCTCAACGTGACGAGCGCCACCACCGAGGAGCTGGCGCGCTCGGCGCAGCAGATTGCCGGCAACGCCGAGTCCGTGTCCGCCATCGCCGAGACGACCTTCGGCGCCGCGCAGACGGGCCAGCGCGGCGCGGCCGCCTTCCTGGGCGCCATGCAGCGCATGAAGGAGGACAACCAGGCCATCGCCGACGCCGTCGTCCGCCTCAACAAGCGCGTGCAGCAGATTGGCAAGGTGGTCGAGTTCATCAACGAGATTGCCGACAAGTCGGACCTGCTGGCGTTGAACGCCGAGCTGGAGGGCACCAAGGCGGGCGAGGTGGGCCGGGGCTTCTCGCTGGTGGCCGCGGAGATGCGGCGACTGGCGGAGAACGTCATCCGCTCCACCAAGGCGATTGAGCAGCTCATCGAGGAGATTCGCGACGCCACCCACGCGGCGGTGATGGCCACCGAGGCGGGGCTGAAGACGACGGACGCGGGCACGGTGCTGGCGGCCCAGGTGGACGAGAGCCTGAGCCTCATCCTGGAGCTGGCGCGGCAGACGTCCCATGCGGTGCGGAGCATCTCCCTGGCCACGCAGCAGCAGCAGACGGGCACGGACCAGCTCGCGGCCGCCATGGGCGACATCCTCCGCGTCACCGAGCAGAACTCGGCGGCCACCAAGCAGATGGCGGCGGCCAACGCGGACCTGTCCTCGCTGTCCCGGGACTTGAAGCGGGTGGTGGAGCGCTTCCACGTGGGCTCTGGCGTGGACTCTGGAAATGGGGCGTGAGGGGACCATGAGCACGCGCGAGGGCTCCCGGCGGGCCTCCTTCAGCCGACACCTGATGATTCCCATCCCCCTGGCCAACCTGGTAGGGGCGGTGCTCAGCCTGTACTTCGCCTCGTTGACCCTGGCCGGGCCGCTGGAAGAGCAGATGGCCTTCTTCGGGGGCATGGGCGCGTTCCTGACGACGATGACGCTGCTGGCGGGCGCGGCGATATCCCTGGGGCGGATGCGCACCCTGCGCGGGCTGGAGCGCGGGGACGTGCCCTCCACGCCGGAGAAGCTGGCGGCGGCGGTGGCCGAGGTGACGCGGGCTCCGGACGACGCCTTCCTCGGCTCGCTGGGGCTGTGGCTGCTCACCACCATCTCCCTGGGGGGCGTCATGTGGGGCCTGGGTGGGGTGCCGTGGGGGGTGGCGGGGCACATCGCGGGGCTGGGGCTGCTGTTCGGCCCGCTCACCGCGCTGCTCGTCCACTGCCTCGTCATCCTCCGCTCCCGCAGGGTGGTGCTGTGGCTGGCGGAGCTGGGCATGACGCACCCGCAGCTCATCGCCGCCATGCCCCGCCGGGGAGAGATTCGCGCGCGACTGGTGGCCTTCACCTTCATTTGCGTGGTGACGCCCGCGGTGCTGTCCGCCCAGCTCGCCACGGCGCTGAGGGAGCAGCTCTTCGCGCGATTGCAGGCGGAGCCCAGCCTGGCCACACAGCAGTCGATGGCCAACGGGCTGCTCATGGAGGCGCTCATCTCGGGCGGCGTGCTGGTGGTGCTCGTCTTCGGGCTGGCGCTCACCACCGCCTGGCTGGGAGGGACGCTGCTGGGCCGGCCCCTGCGCGAGCTGTCCAGCGAGGCGCGGCGCATCGCCGAGGGTGACCTGGCCAGCCCGCGCGTGGTGCCGGCCGAGGACGAAATCTGGGACGTGTCCGCCGCCTTCACCACCATGCGCGCGCACCTGGCGGACGTCATGTCCCAGCTCCAGCGCGCCGGAGCGCAGATTTCGGCCACCACGGAGGAAATCCTCTCCACCTCCGGGCGCTACGAGGCGGGCGCCGCGGAGCAGGCCAGCTCGCTGGACGAGACGAGCGCCACCACGGAGGAGCTGGCGCGCTCGGCGCGGCAGATTGCCGAGAACGCGGGCTCGGTGGCGGAAATCGCCCACCGCACGCTGGGCGCGGCGCAGCACGGACAGGGCAGCGCGGAGGCCTTCCTCGGCTCCATGGCCCGCATGCGTCAGGACAATGGCGCCATCGCCTCCGCGGTGGTGCGGCTCAACAAGCGCGTGCAGCAGATTGGCAAGATTGTCGAGTTCATCAACGGCGTGGCCGACAAGTCGGACCTGCTGGCGTTGAACGCCGAGCTGGAGGGCACCAAGGCGGGCGAGGTGGGCCGGGGCTTCTCGCTGGTGGCCGCGGAGATGCGGCGGCTCGCGGAGAACGTGCTGGAGTCCACCAAGGAAATCGAGGGGCTCATCGAGGAGGTGCGCGAGGCGTCCGCCGCGGCCGTGTCCGCCACGGAGGGCGGCGTGCGCGCGGTGGAGACGGGCACCAACCTGGCGCAGCAGGTGTCCGAGTCCCTGCGGCAGATTGTGGACCTGGCCGGGCAGACGTCGGACGCGGTGCGGACCATCTCCCTGGCCACGCAGCAGCAGCAGACGGGCACGGACCAGCTCGCGGACACGATGGCGGACATCCTCCGCATCACCCAGCAGAGCCTCAACGCCACCAAGCAGGTGAGCACCGCCAACACGGACCTGCTGGTGCTGGCGAGGGACTTGCGCGGTGTGGTGGAGCGCTTCCAGATTGGCCAGGACACGCTCCGGGAGGATGGCGGGTGAACCCGAGCGACCGCCTGCTCAAGCAGTTCCGGGACCTGGTGACGGTGCGCCTGGAGCGCATCAACCGGTCGCTCATGGAGCTGGAGGCCGGCGCGACCGCGGAGGCCGGGCGGGGCGTGCTTCGCGAGCTGCACGGGCTCAAGGGCGAGGCCCGGATGATGGGCTTCGACGACATCAACGTGCTCGTCCACGAGATGGAGGAGCTGGTCCGCTGCACCGAGTCCCACCGCTACAGCCTCTCCGCGCCGTCCGCCGATGCGCTCCTGCTGGCCGCCGATGCGGTGCTGCTGCTGTCCGGGGCACTGCCCTCCGTGGACGCGCCGCCGCAGGTGGACAAGCTCGTCGGCTCGCTGCGGGCCTGCATCCGCGCGGAGGCGGACCGCATCGCCCTCCTCGTCATGCCGCAGTCCGCGCCCGTCCCGGCGACTTCCGCCACGAGCCCGCGCGGCGACGCCGGACGGGAGGCCGCGGGCGCGCCGGCGCCGGGGGGGGGCGAGACTTCGGGAAGCCCGGTGCGGAGCGAGCCTGGGGCCTCGAGCGGTACGGCGCGCAGGGCGCTCCTGTTGAAGAGCGCGCCCGGCGTGGCCTCGGGAGGTGCTTCCGGCGCCCCGGCAACCCACCGGGAACCGGCACTCCCGCTCGCGGCGGCGGCCACGGCGCCCCCCACCGCCACGTCCAGCGCGGCGGCGACGATGGGACGGATGCCGGCCCCGAACGCCGCGGCGGGGCGGGGGCCCGGTGGGGCCACGACGCCCGCCCGTCAGGGGGAGGCGCGCACGGACACGGCGGTGCGCATCGGCGTGGCCAGCCTGGACGTGCTGACCAGCGCCGTCACCAACCTCACGCAGGTGGCGCGGCGGCGGGAGCTGGCCAACGCCCGGCGCCTGGCCCTGGCCCGCGAGCTGAGCCAGCTGGCGCGCGAGGCGGAGGACCTGGGGCCCGCGGGGGCGGCGCTGGCCGCGCGGCTGGGCACGGCCAAGGAGCTGGCCGCCGCGCTCCACCGCGAGTCCAAGCTGCTGTCCAACGCGGAGCTGCGAGATTTGGGGATGGTGGTGGAGGAGGTGCAGACGCTGCGCATGCTCCCGCTGTCCGTCCTCTTCGAGCCCTACCCGCGCATGGTGCGGGACTTGTCACGCTCGCTGGGCAAGGAAGTGGAGCTCGTCGTCGACGGCGAGGACACCCGCGCGGACCGGGCGGTGGTGGAGGCCCTGCGCGAGCCGCTCATGCACCTGGTGCGCAACGCGCTGGACCACGGGCTGGAGACGCGCGTGGACCGGGTGGCCTCGGACAAGAAGCCTCGGGGCTGCCTCACGCTGCGCGCCGCGCGCGAGGGCAGCCGCATCGTCCTTCGCGTGGAGGACGACGGCATGGGGCTGGACCCCGTCCAGCTGCGCAAGGTGGCGGTGCGCCGGGGCTTCCTGGACGAGGGCGCCGCCAACGCCTTGTCGGACGCCGCCGCCCGCGAGCTCATCTTCCTCTCCGGCTTCACCTCCCGCGAGGTGGTGACCGACCTGTCGGGTCGGGGCGTGGGGCTGGACGCGGTGCGCACCTCCATCCAGGCGCTGGGCGGCGACGTGGGGGTGGAGTCCGCGCCCGGCTGGGGCACCATCTTCGAGGTGAGGGTGCCCGTCTCCCTCACCGTGGCGCCGCTGCTCTTCATCCAGGTGGGCGAGGAGACGCTGGCCCTCAGCGCCACCCACGTCTCGCGCGCCGTCAAGGTGGAGTCGATGAACCTGTGCGAGGTGGCCGGCCGCCCCTCGCTGCTGGTGGAGGGACGGGTGCTGCCGCTCGCGCCGCTGGCCTCGCTGCTGGGGCTCGCGCCCGAGCGCCCCGTGCGCGAGGGGGAGCTGGTGCTGGTGGTGCGGAGCCAGGGCGGCGCCGCCGCGCTGATGGTGGACCGGGTGCTGGAGGAGCGCGTCCAGGCCATCCTCCCCGTACGGGGCGTGCTCGCCCGCTTCGCCCACCTCGCCGGCGCCACGTGCCTGGCGGACGGGCGCCTGGCCATGGTGTTGTCGGCCGCCTACCTCACCGCCAGCGCCCATGGCACGGGCCCGCTGCGGCTGCCCCGCTCGACGTCCCCGGGCCTGGGCTCCCGGCGCCGTCGCATCCTCGTGGTGGACGACTCGCCCCTCACCCGGGAGCTCATCTCCAACCTCCTGGAGGCGGTGGGGTACGACACCGTCATGGCCGGCGACGGGGCCGAGGCCCTGGACACGGTGGACTCCCACCCGCTGGACCTCGTCGTCACGGACCTGGAGATGCCGGGGGTGGACGGCCTGGAGCTCACCCGGCTCCTCAAGGACCACCCCACCCACTCCCGCCTGCCCGTCGTCATCCTCACCACGCGTGGTGGCGAAGAGGACCGGCGGCGTGGGTTGGCGGCCGGGGCGGACGGCTACATCACCAAGGGGGACCTGGTACGACAGGACCTGGTGGATGTGGTGGGGCGCCTGTTGGGCTGACAGGCACCGCCCTCAACGTCCTGAGGACAGTCCCGCGCATTGGCTATACTCCCCGACTCGCGCACGGGGTATGGACAGGGCATGGGCAAGAAAGTGTCGGTGCTGGTGGTCGATGACTCACTCATCTGCCGACAGCTCATCTGCGACGCGCTGACGAAGGACCCGGACATCCAGGTCGTGGGCTCCTGCGCGGACGGCAAGCAGGCCATCGAGATGACGAAGGAGCTGCGTCCCCACGTCATCACCATGGACGTGGACATGCCCGTCATGGACGGGCTGACGGCCACCGAGCACATCATGGCCGAGTGTCCCACGCCCATCCTGGTGCTCACGGCGGACCCGCGCTCGCAGGCCCCGGAGCTGACGTACCGCTCGCTGGAGCTGGGGGCGCTCGCCCTGCAGATAAAGCCCGCCATCGACGCCGGGCCGGACGCGTGGAACCTGGTCCGCGAAATCAAGCTGCTGTCCTCGGTGCGCGTCATCCGCCACATCCGCCGGCCGCAGAAGGGCAACATCACCCCGCCCCGGGTGGCCACCTCGGTGCTGCCGGCGGTGTCCATGGGCGTGGTGGCCGTGGCGGCCAGCACGGGCGGGCCGCAGGTGCTCTTCCGGATGTTGTCGGAGCTGCCGGCGGACTTCCCGGCGCCCATCGTCATCGTCCAGCACATCAACTCGGCCTTCGCGGAGTCGCTGGCGGGGTGGCTCGGGGGCACCAGCCGCCTCAAGGTCCGGCTGGCGCAGGACGGCGAGCCGCTGATGCCGGGGCACGTGCTCATCGCCCCGCCGGGGCAGCACCTCGTCATCCCCTTCCGGGGGCGGGTGGGGCTCAAGCCGGGCGTGGAGCGCGACGGGCACATGCCCTCCGGTACGGTGCTGCTGGAGAGCGCGGCGCGGACCTATGGCCGGCGCGCGGTGGGCCTGGTGCTCACGGGCATGGGCGCGGATGGCGCGGAGGGGCTCCTGTCCATCAAACAGGCCGGAGGGCTGACGCTGGCGCAGAACGAGGAGTCCTGCGTGGTCTTCGGCATGCCGGGCGCGGCGGTGGAGCGCAAGGCGGTGGACCACCTCATCCACGGGGACGACGTCGCGAGCACGCTGGCGCGGCTGGCCCGGGGTGAGTCCCTCGCCGTGGGGCGCTGAGTCCGGGTGGGGGCCGCCGAGGCGCGATGGGCGGCTGTGCGTGCCTTTCTCACGGCGCGTACGGGCATGTCGCTGAGCGGGCCCCAGGTCCGCCGGCTGGATGAGCGGCTGGCCGCGCGCAGCCACGGACTCACCCCTCAGCAGTACCTCAACCACCTCAAGTCCCCGTCCGGCGCGCTGGAATTGGAGGCGCTCATCAACGCGGTGGTGGTCCACAAGACGGACCTCTTCCGGGACGAGGTGCAGCTCTCCGCCTTTCGCACCCAGGTGCTCGTTCCGCTGGTGGACCGGGCGCGGCGGCCGCTGCGCGTGTGGAGCGCGGGCTGCGCCACGGGCGAGGAGGTGGCCACGCTGCTGGTGCTGCTGGCGGAGGCGGGAGCGGAGGCGGGCAGCACGGTGCTGGGCACGGACATCTCCGCGCCCGCGCTGCGGCAGGCCCAGGGGCTGGGCTTCGCCCCGGAGCAGCTCCGCCGGGTGCCCGCCGGGACGCGCGAGCGCTACTTCGTCCAGGCGGGAGCGCGCGTCGCGCTGGCGCCCGCCCTGCGCGAGCGGGCCACCTTCCAGCTCCACAACCTGATGGACACGCCGTACCCGGCCCCGGCGGGCGGCGGCGGCTTCGACGTCATCTTCTGCCGCAACGTGCTCATCTACTTCACGGTGGAGGCCTTCCAGCGGACGGTGGAGGTGCTCGCCGGAAGTCTGGCGCCCGGCGGCACGCTGGTGCTCTCCTCCTCGGAGCCGCTGCTCCAGTTGCCGACGTCGCTGCGGGTGCTGCGCGGCGAGCAGGCCTTCTTCTACGTGCGCGCGGACGAGGCCCCCGAAGGTGGGGGCGCCCCGGCCTTCCCCCTGGAGCGGAAGCGGGATTCCGGCAGCTTCCCGACGGTGGGGGCTCCGGGGCCCGGGGCGAACGGGCGGAAGGGGATTGACGCCGGGCGTCCGGGTGAGGCGGGCCGGGGGCTTCCGTCCGCCCGGCCTCCGCCACGCGTCGAGCCCGCCTCCGCCGAGGCGGACCACCTCTTCGCGGGCGTCCTCGACGGGACGTCCTCCGGGGGCACGGAGGACGTGGCCGAGAAGGACCTTCGCCGCTGCCTCGCGCTGGACCCGGACCACGCCGCCGCGCGCTACCTGCTGGGGCTGCTGCTGGAGCAGGGGGGGCGGCCCGACGAGGCCTGCGTCGAGTACCGCCGCGCGCTCCAGTCCCTGGAGGCGGGCCGTGCGCGGGCCGTGCCCTTCTTCCTCAACCCCGCCCGGCTCCAGGTGGCCTGCGCGCACGCCACCGAGCGCCTGGAGGCGGCCGGCCGGACGGGCTGAAGGAGCAGCCGGGCGGGCTCTCCACCCCGGCCCCCGCGAGAAGTCCGGACAGGCGGGGCGTTCGGCCGTAAGATGCGTGCCCCATGCGAAGGCTCGTCCTGTTCGCCCTGCTGCTGGCACTCCCTGGTTGCTTCTATCCCGCCGACCGTGGCCGCGCCCTCGAGGCGAAGGTGGACCGGCTCGGCGCGGAGACTGCCCAGATGCAGGCGGAGTTGAAGGAAGCGCGCGGCCAGCTCGCCGCCACCCTGCCGAAAATCGATGAGAAGGTCGCCGAGGTCACCAAGGCCCTCCAGGGCCTGGACACCGCCGCGCGCCGCAAGGACGCGGACATCGGCATCCAGCTCCAGAAGTCCGTCGAGGACCTCGCCCAGCTCCGTGGCCAGGTGGAGACCTACCTCCACAAAATCACCGAGCTGGAGACGGCCCTGGGCGAGCAGGACAAGAAGCTCGTCGCCATGCAGGGCGCGGAGGCGGTGAAGGAGGCCGAGGCCAAGAAGAAGGCCGAGGAGCTCCAGCGCCCCGCCGACAAGAAGGAGTTCCTCGCGCTCGCCCAGGAGAAGGCGAAGGCGGGCGACGTGCCCCTGGCGCGCCAGCTCTACAACGAGTTCCTGAAGAAGTGGTCCAAGGACGCGCTGGTGGCGGACGCCCACTATGGCCTCGGCGAGACGTACTTCACCGAGTCCCGCTGCCGCGAGGCCCTCTTCGAGTACGGCAAGGTGGTGCAGGACTACCCCAAGGCGTCGTCCGCGCCGGACGCGTACCTGCGCTCCTCGGAGTGCTTCTCCAAGCTGAAGATGAAGGACGAGTCGCGGCTGGCCCTCGAGGAGCTCGTGAAGGGCTACCCGAAGTCCGCGGCGGCCAAGACGGCGAAAGAGCGCCTCGCCGAGCTGGACAAGGCCGCGAAGACGCCCGCCAAGAAGGGGAAGAAATGAACCTGCGTCCGCCGCGGCTCGCCGCGCTCGCGCTGCTGCTCCTGCTGCCCCTGGTGGCGGGGGCGGCGCCGAAGCAGCTCACGCTGCTCTTCACCGGAGACAACGGGGGCGAAATCGCCCCCTGTGGTTGAAGGCACAACCCGTCTGGCGGTCTGGCCAGACGAAAGAAGGTGATTGAGCAGGAGCGCGCGAAGGGCGTGCCGGTGCTCGTGCTGGACGCGGGCAATGCGCTCTTCCGCAGCCGCGACAGTGGCGAGGCCCCGGACGCGAAGGCGCGCGCGGAGCTGCTGCTGTCGCAGCTGGACGCGCAGGGCACCGCGGCCATGGCCGTGGGCACGCGCGACCTCGTGCTCGGCGTGGACTTCCTCAAGAAGGGGACGAAGAAGGCGAAGCTCAAGCTGCTGTCCGCGAACCTCGTGGACGACAAGGGCACGCCCTTCTTCCCGGCCTCCCTGGTGACGGACGTGGGCGGGGTGAAGGTCGGCGTGGTGGGAGTGTCTCCCGCCACGGCCCAGCCGGTAGCCGCGGCTCCGCCCGTGAAGGGCCGGCCCACGCCCATGATGAAGGGGCTGCCGGTGGAGCCCGCGGTGGCGGCCGAGGCGAAGCGCCTGCGCGAGCAGGAGAAGGTGGACCTGGTCGTGGTGCTCGCGGCCGTGCCCTACGACGAGGCCCTCCGCGTCGCCGAGCGGGTGGAGGGCGTGGACTTCGTGGTGCAGTCCCACGAGGGGCGCGGCCAGGGCATCGCGCAGCGCCAGGCGTTCGCCACCCTCATCCCTCCCGGAGACCGGGGCAGGCAGCTGGCGAAGCTGGAGCTGGGGCTGGACGGCCCCGGCCGCTTCACCGACATCACCGAGCAGAACCGGGCCCGGCAGAACCTGGGCATCGTCGAGAACAACCTCGCCAAGGCGAAGGAGCGGCTCGCGGCCGAGAAGGACGCGGCGAAGAAGGCCTCCTATGAGCAGGCGGTTGCCGGCCTGGAAGCCCGGCGGGCGGCCTTGAAGAAAGTGGCCGAGGGGAGCGCAACGGGCGCCGCCCGGACGCATCTACTGTCGTACATCCAGCTCGGGAGCGACGTGCCGGCGGATCCGGCTGTCCAGAAGCTGGTGGAACGCATCGAGCCTCCCGGCTCGGCGGCCCACTGACCCGGCCTGGCCTTGTGAACCGGCCGGCGCGCCGTTATAAGCGCCGGCCAACCTCAGTGCCGGACCTCCTACCCGCCAGCGGGTAGGGGAAAGGCACACTGGAGAGAGCGTCATGAAGCCCGAGATTCATCCGGTTTATCCCGCTGCCCGAGTGACCTGTGCCTGCGGCAACTCGGTGGAGACGAAGTCCACCCGCGGCTCGTTCTCGGTGGAAGTCTGCTCGAACTGCCACCCCTTCTTCACGGGCAAGTACAAGCTCATGGACACGGCCGGCCGTATCGACCGCTTCCGCAAGAAGTACGCGAACAACCCGGTCAAGGTCGAGGGTGCGGCCGCCGCCGAGGGCGCCGAGGCTGCCCCCGCCGAGAAGCCCGCCGCCGCCAAGAAGGGCAAGAAGGCCGAGGCCTGAGTCACGGCCCCAGGGCCTTCTTCACAGCCTGAGCAGTGCCCGTCGAGCAGGGTGTCGGAGGGCCTCCACGAGAGGCGCTCCCGCCCTGCTCGCGGTGCTTCTACGGCCTGAAGTCACCGTCAAGTTTCAGGGTGCTACAGACCAGAAATTAGACGTAGCAGTGAAGTCACCGCACATTCCGCCGCGTCCACGACGAGAGTCCGACGGAGGCGAGATGTCCGCGCACGCTGCAGCCCCTTCCCTGAAGGTTGTCCGCCGCTCCCTGAGCGAGAGCGTCTATGCGAAGGGGGAGGACTACACGCTGCTGCACGGCGACAGCCTGGAGCTGATGGAGCAGTTCGAGCCCCAGACGTTCGACATGATTTTCGCGGACCCGCCGTACTTCCTCTCCAACGGCGGCACCACCTGCAAGGGTGGCAAGCGCGTGTCCGTGGCGAAGGGCAAGTGGGACGAGTCGCGCGGCGTGGAGGAGGACCACAAGTTCACCACCGCGTGGCTCGCCGCCTGCCAGCGCCTGCTCAAGCCGACGGGCACCCTCTGGGTGAGCGGCACCCAGCACGTCATCTTCAACGTCGGCTTCGCGATGCAGAAGCTCGGCTTCAAGCTGCTCAACACCGTCACCTGGTTCAAGCCCAACGCCAGCCCCAACCTGGCGTGCCGCTACTTCACCCACTCCACGGAGCTGCTCATCTGGGCGTCTCCGAAGTCGGGCGGCAAGCTGCAGCACACCTTCAATTACTCGCGCATGAAGGCGGAGAACGGTGGCAAGCAGATGCGCGACGCGTGGGTGCTGCCGCCCTCCGGCGACGCGGAGCTCACCGCGGACGGCGAGGGCCGGCTGTGGACGCTGACTGTCCCGCGCGGCGGCGAGGAGAAGGCCCACGGCAGCCACCCCACGCAGAAGCCGGTGGCCCTGCTGGAGCGCATCCTCGAGGCGAGCTGCCCCCAGGACGCGCTGGTGCTGGACCCCTTCAACGGCAGCGGCACCTCCGGCGTGGCGGCCCTCAAGCTGGGCCACCGCTACGTGGGCATCGACATGGACGAGAAGTACCTCGCCCTGTCGCAGAAGCGCCTGCAGGCCGTGTCGAAGTAGCCCCGCGTTTCTAGGTGCGGGCGAGGATGAGCTCCACGCCCTGCCGTGCAATGGGGTGGTAGCGCTCCGCGTGCTTCTTGAAGAGCGTGCGGGCCACACCCCGGTACTCGCGTGACGAGGCGAGCACGCCATACAGCGGCTTGAGGTACTTCATGCGGCCCACCTCGCCGAGGAACGCCTCGGTGCGCTGGAGGGCCGGCTCCCAGCCCGCGCGCAGCGCCGCCACCAGCCACGACACCAGCACCTCCGAGTTGCGGCTCTTCGTGAGGCTGAAGCGCTCGTCGAGCTGCCGGATGATGTCTCTCGGCGTGTCCGACGGCAGCCACTCCAGGTAGAGCTGCCACTCCGTGGGCGTCCAGTCCTTCACCGTGTCCAGGGAGGGCACGGTGCCGCGCACGCGCACCAGCGCCTCCAGCCGGCCCGAGCGGGGGGAGGGCGCACCCGCCGGCACGCCCGGCCTGTTCAGGTACGCGTCTCCGTCCACCTTCGCCAGCACTCCGGGCAGCTCGCGCTCGGCGAAGGCGACGAACTCCTCGGTGGTGAGCGCGCGGAAGCGGTACGTGGCGAGGTAGCGGCGGAGGAACTCGTCGAAGGCCGGGCGCCCCGCGGCGTCCTCCATGGCGCGCAGCAGCAGGTAGCCCTTCTCGTACGGAATCTGGGAGAAGGCCTCGTCCGGGTCCACGCCCGCCAGGTGCGTGCGCAGCGCGGTGAGGTGGGGGTGGGCGCGGAAGTGGTGCAGCGCCTCCTCCAGCGCGCGCCGCCCCAGCGCCCCATGCAGCGCCGCGACTTCCGGCCCCGCCAGCGCCTCCAGGATGCGGCGCTCGGCGAAGACGGTGAAGCCCTCGTTGAGCCAGAAGTGCTCCGCGGACGCGTTCGTCACCAGGTTGCCCGTCCACGAGTGCGCCAGCTCGTGCGCCACCACATTCACCAGGCTCTTGTCGCCCGCGATGAGCGTGGGCGTGAGGAAGGTGAGGCGCGGGTTCTCCATGCCGCCGTAGGGGAAGGACGGGGGCATGGTGAGCAAATCGAAGCGCTCCCAGTCGTATGGGCCGAAGAGGGCCTCGGCGGCGCGGAGCATGTCGTCCACGCCCTCGAACTCGTCCGCCGCCTCCTCCAGCAGCTCCGGCTCCGCCCACACCCGCGAGCGCGGGCCCAGCTCCTTCGGCGCGAGGCTGCCCACGGCGAAGGCCAGCAGGTACGGAGGCACCGGCTGCGGCATCTCGTAGTGCTCCTCCGCCTCCACGCCGTGCTCCTCGCGCCGCACGAAGCTGGCGGCCATGACGGCCTTCAGCGCCTTGGGCACGCGCAGCGACGCCCGGTAGCGGATGCGGATGCGCGGCGTGTCCTGGAGCGGCACCACGCTGCGGGCGTGGATGGCCTGACACTGGCTGTACAGGAAGGGGTGCTGCCCGCCGGCCGTCTGCGAGGGGGTCAGCCACTGGAGCGCGCTGGCGCCCGGCGCCGTCCGGTAGCGCACGGTGAGCTGCCGCAGCCCGGGTGGCAGCTCCACCCGCAGGCGGCTGCCCAGAATCGCCTCTGGAGGGGACAGCATGTAGGGCAAGGGGCGACCACTCGGGTCCACCACCCCCCGAATCTCCAAATCCCGGGTGTCCAGGTCGAGGGGACCGGCGGAGGCCTCCTTCAGCGTGAGCGTGGCCTCCGCGTGCAGGCGGTGCGTCCGGAAATCGACGCGCGCCTTCCAGTCCAGGGTTTCCGTCTCAGGCTGCGTGCTGTCGTTGTAGGAGTGTGGGTCGAGGCGCGCCATGGAGGTCCGGTTTGTAGTCGGTGTCACGACCCCATGGCGAGCCATCCGGCCATCTGATTCGGTTGACTTTCGAGTCAATCGCCTACATTTGTGCAGTCCTCTCCTTCCCAACCTTCCCTCATAGGGAGCCTTTCAAGATGACGACGCGGATCCGCAAAGTGGCTGTGCTGGGCGCTGGAGTCATGGGCAGCGGCATCGCCGCGCACCTGGCGAACTCGGGCGTTCGCGCGCTCCTCCTGGACATCGTCCCCCCCAAGGCCAACCCGGGCGAGGACACCTCGTCCAAGGCCTTCCGCAACAAGTTCGCGGCGGGCGCGCTGGCCAACATGCGCAAGCAGAAGCCCAGCCCCATCGTCTCCGAGCAGGTCTTCGCCAACATCGAGGTGGGCAACTTCGATGACGACCTGCCCCGCATCGCCGAGTGCGACTGGGTGGTGGAGGTGGTGAAGGAGGACCTCGAGGTCAAGCAGTCCCTCTTCGCGCGCGTGGAGAAGCATGCCCGCCCGGGCACCATCGTCTCCTCCAACACCTCCGGCATGTCCATTGTGGGCATGACGCAGGGCCGCGGCGCGGACTTCCGGAAGAACTTCCTCGTCACGCACTTCTTCAACCCCGTCCGCTACATGAAGCTGCTGGAGCTGGTGGCCGGCAAGGAGACGGACCCGGAGGTGCTGAAGACGCTGCACCGCTTTGGCGAGGAGGTGCTCGGCAAGGGCATCGTCTACGGCAAGGACACCACCAACTTCATCGCCAACCGCATCGGCACGTACGGGATGATGAAGACCATCGCCGGCATGGGCCCCGCCGAGCTGACGATTGAAGAGGTGGACAAGCTCTTCGGTCCGCCCATGGGCCGTCCCAAGTCCGCCGTCTTCCGCACCACGGACATCGTCGGCCTGGACACCTTCGTCCACGTGGCGAAGAACTGTTACGACACCCTCACCCAGGACGAGGAGCGCGAGGCGTTCCGCATGCCCGAGTTCATCCTCGACATGGTGAAGAAGGGGGTGCTGGGCGACAAGAGCGGCGGCGGCTTCTACAAGAAGCAGGGCAAGGACATCCAGGTCCTCGACCTGAAGACGATGGAGTACCGCGCGCAGAACAAGGTGCGCTTCGAGTCGCTGGGCGCCGCCAAGGACGTCGAGGACGTGCGCGAGCGCGTCGCCGTGGTGCTCAACGGCCAGGACAAGGCCGCGAAGTTCGCCGAGCGCATCACCCTGGACGTCCTGGCCTACACCAGCCGGCGCATCCCGGAGATCGCCGACGACGTGGTGAACGTGGACCGCGCCATGCGCTGGGGCTACGCGTGGGATTTGGGCCCCTTCGAGGCGTGGGACGCCTACGGCGTGAAGAAGGGCGTGGAGCGGATGAAGGAGCTGGGCCTGAAGCCGGCCGCGTGGGTGGAGGAGATGCTGGCCGCGGGCCGCACGTCCTTCTACGGCGTGGAGGGCAGCAAGGACACGTACTGGGACATCCCCACGAAGTCCGAGAAGATGGTGCCGGAGAACGCGCGCACCCAGCGCGTGGAGTACCTCAAGCGCGGCAACAAGAAGCTTGCCGGCAACGACTCCGCGACCCTGTGGGACATGGGCGACGGCGCCACGCTGCTGGAGTTCCACAGCAAGATGAACTCCATCGATGACCAGATCATCGAGATGATGAACACCGCGCTGGACGAGACGGAGAAGAACCACAAGGGCCTGGTCATCGGCAACGACGGGTCCAACTTCTCCGCGGGCGCGAACATCGTCGCGCTGCTGTGGGCGGCGAAGAGCGGCGAGTTCGAGTCCATCCGGAAGATGGTGAAGGACTTCCAGACCGCCAACCAGCGCATGCGCTACAGCCCGGTGCCGGTGGTGACGGCGCCCTTCAACCTCACGCTGGGCGGCGGCTCCGAGGTGACGATGGGCGGCAACGCCGTCCAGGCCAGCGCCGAGCTGTACATGGGCCTGGTGGAAGTGGGCGTGGGCCTCATCCCTGGCGGCGGCGGCAACATGCAACTGCTGCGCAATGTCTTCGGCCCGTACGCGGCGGAGAAGGACTTCGAGTCCATGCCCTTCCTGAAGAAGGTGTTCCTGGCCATCGGCATGGCGAAGGTGGCCACCAGCGCCGAGGAGGCCCGGGAGATTGGCTTCCTGTCGCAGCAGGACGGGATTACGTCCAACCGCGACTTCCTCCTGTCGGACGCGAAGGCGCGGGTGCTGGGCATGGCCGACGCGGGCTTCAAGCCGCCGCGCCCCACGCGCTTCCGCCTGCCGGGCCCCAGCGCCGCGGCCACCTTCGACATGATGCTCTACGACATGGAGCTCAACGGCCAGGTGAGCGCCCATGACCGGAAGATTGCCCAGAAGCTGGTCCGGGTGCTGACGGGCGGCGACACCAGCACGTCCGTGCTCCTCACCGAGGAGCGGCTGCTGGAGCTGGAGGCGGAGGCCTTCCTGAGCCTGTGCGGCGAGGAGAAGACCCAGGACCGCCTGCAGCACATGATTGAGAAGGGCAAGCCGCTGCGGAACTGAGCGCTGGCCGGTATCCATTGACCACTGATTTGAATTTCGCTGACTGCCCGGGTGCTACCCGGGCGAGGAGACACTCAAGATGCCTGGTCGAGTCGTGATTGCCAGCGCGGTGCGCACGCCCTTCACCCGCGCGCACAAGGGAGAGTTCAAGGACACGCGGCCCGAGACGCTGGCCGCCGTGGCCATCAAGGAGGCCGTGGCGCAGGTGCCCGGCCTGAAGCAGGAGGAGGTCGAGGACGTCATCCTGGGCTGCGCCATGCCGGAGGCGGAGCAGGGGATGAACGTCGCTCGCCAGGCGGCCCTGCTGGCGGGCCTGCCGGTGACGACGGCGGCGATGACCATCAACCGCTTCTGCTCGTCGGGCTCGCAGGCGATTGCCCAGATTGCCCAGGCCATCATGACTGGGACGATTGAAGTGGGCATCGGCGGCGGCACCGAGTCGATGACGATGGTGCCCATGGGCGGCAACAAGCCGAGCGCCCACCCGGAAATCATGGCGAAGCTGCCGGAGGTCTACACCTCCATGGGCGCCACGGCGGAGAACATCGCCTCGCGCTACAACGTCTCCCGTGAGGACGCGGACAAGTTCGCCGCCGAGAGCCAGCGCCGTGCCGCCACCGCGCGCGAGACGGGCAAGCTCAAGGATGAGATCGTCCCCGTCACCACGACGTACTACGAGGAGGACGGCACGCCGAAGACGGTGACGGTGACGGTGGACACCATCCTCCGTCCGGACACCACGGTGGAGGGCCTGGCGAAGCTGCGGCCGGCGTTCAACGCCAAGGGCGTGGTGACGGCGGGCAACGCGTCGCCGCTGACGGACGGCGCCGCGGCGGCGGTGCTGATGAGCGAGGAGAAGGCGAAGCAGCTGGGCGTGAAGCCGCTGGGCTACTTCATCGACTCCGCAGTGGTGGGCGTGCCTCCGGAAATCATGGGCGTGGGCCCGGTGCCGGCGGTGCGCAAGCTGCTGGCGAAGAACAAGCTCGAGGTGAAGGACATCGACGTCTTCGAGCTGAACGAGGCCTTCGGCGCGCAGGCGCTGCACTGCATCCGTGAGCTGGGCGTCCCCATGGACAAGGCGAACCCGAACGGCGGCGCCATCGCCCTGGGCCACCCGCTGGGCGTGTCCGGCGCGCGCATGGTGGCCACGATTCTGCGCGAGCTGAAGCGCCGCAATGGCCGCTACGGCGTCGTCACCATGTGCATCGGCGGCGGCATGGGCTTCGCGTGCCTCATTGAGGCGGCGAAGTAGTCAGTATGCCGGTGTGAAGTGAGCGCGGGCCTCGGGGACACTCCCCGGGGCCCGTGTTGCTTTGTGGGGTCTACCAGCAGGGCCAGTCGCACTCCTGAGAGGTGACGTTGCCTTGCCCGTCGATGGTGACGTCCAACCGCTGGCGCGGGCGCAGGAAGGGGCCGGTCCAGCCGCCATTGTGGGGACCAATCCAGAAAGCCAGGTCGAGGGGGAACTCCGGGTCCGGCTGGAAGCGGAAGCGGTCGGACTGCCCGCGCCGGAGTTCCGTGGCGTGTTGCTTCTCGGCGCCCACGATGACGTAGAGGGGAGCCAGGACGGCGTCCTGCTCCGGCATGAAGTGGACCGTCACTACGGCCTGGCGTGCCTGGAGGAACGCCCAGCACAGCAGGAGCACGGCGGCCAGTGCGGCGCCGGTGAGCCATCGGGGCATTCGCTTGCGTGAGGACGGCTCAGGCACGGGCGTCTCTACCTCGCGGCCCTCAGCGGCCTGCGGCTGAGGCCCTGCGTGTTCTGCACCAGGTGCAAGATCTCCGCGACGGTCGGGTCGCGCGGGTAGAGCTTGATGCCCATGTCGATGGAGAGCCGGTCGGATGGGGCGTCGAAGCGCCGCAGTCCCCTTGTGCCCGGAGAGGAGGGGTGGCGGAAGAAGTGCTTGCCCGCGACGATGTTGGAGCCGATCTGCTCGAGCCCGGCGCCATCCAGCAGCTCGGAGGCGGAGAAGCCGCAGGCCCGTCCCACGTAGCCGTAGTGGATGTTGGACCAGATGTCGAAGTAGTAAACCCAGCCATTGAGGTGGTGCCAGTGCTGTTCGCTGGCGGAAGCGTCTGCCTGGCGGAAGGTCTTCTTGATGTGGGGCTTGTGGTCCCAGGGGCCGTTCTCGCGGACCTGGTAGGCCCACTCGCCGAAGGCCAGCAGCTTTCCGCTCATGGTCGTCTGGTGGCAGGACTCCAGGAACTGTCCGCCGGCCAGGAACCTCTGCAGCCACGGCATCGCCCGGTACTCGGCAATGCAGTCCTGTCTGGCCAGGGCGTTGTGGCGCTGGATGCTCGTGGCCGCACGGGAGCGCGCGTTGTTGATCATCTCGCCGACGATGTAGCGGGCGATGGGAGTGACCTCGTCACCGCGCGGCGGTGACGCGCCTTGCTGCTCGACGGTGATGACCTGCTGGGAGTCCATGAGATTCAAGCTTGGCTCATGATGGGTTTGCAGCGTGGCACGGGCATGAGTGTTGTTGGAGTTGCCCTCGTCAAATCGGACAACTCAATGTTGAGAGTTGGCAACCCGGAACTCGCGGGGTGACGTTATCTTGATGCCCCGGTGAGGAGTTCATCACTACGGTCGAGCGCTGCTTCGACGAACTCCGGCAACTGATCGAAATCGAGTAGCAGGTAATCGCCGACACCTGCCGCGCCGGCAGAGCCTCGCTTGCGGAGCGGCTGCGCGGAGATCCGGCAGCCTGCGGGATGAATCGTTCACTTGGGCTCCACGACGGGTTTGAGCGATGCCCCACGGACGCCGCTTTTCGCGAGCGAGCGAGCGAGGTCCTGGGACATGAGCACGTGTTGGTCGGCTTGCGCGCCACTTCCGAAGTACTCGGCGGTGCGCAACATTGAACCAACCGGCGTGTCGCGGAGTGCAGGGAACGGCCCGCGGGTGATGGGCAGATACTTCGTGCGTCCGCACCGCTCGCATTGCTCGGCAGGGAGGCCTTCGGTGATGATGCTCGCTGTAGTCTGCACGACGAGTTGAACCACCGTCTTGAGCTCGGCTCCCTTCGTGTTCAGGACGGGGCGGCACTCCACGTGAGCAGGCTCGAAGACCCGATTCCAAACGTCGGGGGTGACGAACAGTTCGCCGTAGATCCACACGAGTTGCATGATCGCATTGCGCCCCCACTTGGGCTCGCCCTTCATCTGAAAGGGCGCCTTCTGCTTCATTCCGATGCCGCACTTCTCGCACCAGTCCGTGAGGTCGTACGTCGCTTGGCGATACCCGAAGACGTCCTCTGCCGGCTGCGGGTAGCCGTGGTGCCATGCGCCGATCTCCAACCAGCGCGCAGAATCGATCTCCTTCTTCGTGAATTCGGTACGGGTCACGTCGGAAGCTCGCCACCGCTGAAACAGCGATGAGAGTGCTCCCCAGTTCTGGTGCTCCTCGTCCACGTCGAAGGCCAGGAGTGAATCGCCGCCACCAGGGAGGGCGACCCCCTCGGGAAGCTTCACGCCGAGTGTCTCAATCTCGCGCCGCTGCTCCGGATTCGCCCGAAGTCCGATTCGATGAACAACTTTCATAGGCCCAGCGCCTTCAATATCCCGGGGTACGATGAGTATATTTGCCGCGCGGCATCCCTAACCATCTCAGGATTCGCTGCGCCTGTTCCCTTTGTTCCGTAGGGAATCAGCGCCCGCCACGCATTCGTGAATACTTGGTGTTCCGTCGGCGTAACCGCAACAGACACCATCTGACGCGCTTTTTCGTTCATAACCTTCGCAAAGCGCTTCTCGAGCAGGTGATGCGCCTGGAGACCGGTCCCCTTGATCGCCTTGCCGAGTTGCCCGTAGGACTTCAGGCCGAACTCGCCCGCCCGAGAAAGCCCACCGAAGGCTTGTAGCGCACCCTTCGCGGCATCACCACATTTGCTCAGCCCCAAGGGATCGGTGGCAGAGAGTGGATCTTCGGGGTAGCCGTAAAGACGAGGCCCTGCCGCCAGCCCTAGCGGGTCCTGGCTGATGTAGCGCCCAGCCTCTGCGTCGTAGTAGCGGAAGCGATTGTAGAGGAGGCCCGTCTCCTCATCCTCGTACTGGCCAGGCCAGCGCCAGGGGCAGTGACGAACGGCGACGTCGGACCTTCCCACCCCGAAGGCATCCAACTGCATCCGCCAGGCGAGCTGACCCAGTTCGTCGTACATCTCGGTTGGCGCACCCAGGTGGTCCGTCACCACCGAGTAGCGCCCAGTCGCGTCCTCCCGCGCCATCGGGGAGAAGCTGTCCGGCTCGAACAACCACGTCGTGACTCCCTCAGCTGAAGCCACCTCGTGCAGGGGCACGTGCCCGTCCCACACGAAGCGCACCTCGCGCTTGGAGGCGGCCACGGGGCCTGCTCCTTCCGCGCCCAGCACCACCTTCTGGGTGCGTCTGTCCAGCGCGTCATAGCCCAGGAGCACACGCTGGCCATCCGGCCGTTGCACCTCGTGCAGCAGGCCCGCCCCGTTCCATCCATAGCGCCAGGTTCCCTGGGCCGTCTGCTTCTCCGTCAGGTTGCCGTCGGCGTCATATTCGTAACGGGTACCGTCCGCCTCCAGCAGCCGCCCGCCCGGTCCATAGCGCCTGTCTTGCCGCTCTCGGGTGCGGTAGAGGTTGCCCACCGCGTCCATGGCGCGGTGCTGGAGGCTGCCGTCCGGCCTTCGCTCCCCCACCAGCCGTCCCCGGATGTCGTGGAAGTACTCGGTGGCTCGGTCGTGCGCCGTGTCCGACATGGCCGCCAGCTGCCCCTCGGGGCGCCAGCGCCACGTGCGTTGAGCTTCCTTCCTCCCACCAACGAGAGTCCGTCTCTCGGTGGGAAGGCCGGCCTCGTCGTGCTTCCAGGCGGCGACCACACCGCCGGGCATCCACCGCGTCACCTCCAGCCCGCCCGCGTCCCGCTCCATCCGGACGGTCCACTCCGCCCGGCCCGGCGAGCTGTACGTCACGCCACTGACCGCGCCCAGTGCATCCCGCAGCAGCTTCTGGTGGGCCCCCAGGGTGCTCTCCACCTCCACCCGGTGACCGGCCGACGAGTAGCGTGACGTCACCTCGCCATCCGCCTGCTTCTCCGACACCACCCGTCCCAGCGCGTCCCGCTCCAGCGCCACCTTGCCTGACTCGTTCTCCGCCTCCAGCAGCGCTCCGTCCGGCCGGTAGCGGAAGGCGCGGAAGGTCCCGTCGCCGTAGTCCACCCGTGTCAGCCGCCCGGCCTCGTCGTAGGAGAAGTGCCGAGTCCGTCCGCTGGGCTGGGTGGCCTTCGAAATCCGGCCCGCCGCGTCGTACACGTAATGCCACGTGGCCCCGTCGAAGCCCTCCTCGCTCGCGACGCGGCCCAGCTCATCCCGCGTATAGCGATACACCTCGCCCGCCTCGTTCTTCACTTCCACCAGGCGGCCCTCGGCGTCGTGGGTCATGCCCAGTCGGGTGCCCGCCTCTTCGCGGAAGGCAGGCCAGTGGAAGCCCGCATAACCCATGCGCACCTGCCGCAGTGGCCCCTTCACCTCCAGGAGATTGCCCTCCGCGTCATAGCGGCTCTCCCAGGTGTCGCGGCCGGGCCCCTCGACTCGCACGGGCCTGTTCAGCAGGTCGTATTGCACCCGCTCCGTTCCACCGCGCGCGTCTCGCAGGGAGGTTCTCCGGCCTCGCCTGTCATGCTCCAGGCGCACCTGCGCCCCGGTAGGAAAGCGCACACGGATGGGGTTGCACTGCGCGTCGTACGCGTACTCCGTCCGCTCGCCGCCCGCACCCACCTCCGCCGCCAGCAGGCCGCCCTCGTATTCGTAGCGCCGCGCCTCCTTCAGGGGGTTGGTTTCCTCCAGTAACTGTCCCCGTACGTCGTAACGCCAACGCCAGACGCCACCGTTCGCATCAGTGGCCTCCTCGGGCAGGTTGTGGCCGTTGTAGCGCAGCACCACTGAGGCCCCGTCCGGACCCACCACCTTCGTGCGGTTGCCGCGCGCGTCGTACTCGTAGAAGGTGGCGAGGCCCAGTGCGTCCGTCTCCGCCACCAGCCGCAGCGCCTCGTCGTACTCCTTGCGCTTCTCCCCGCCCAGCGCGTCCACCTCCCTCACCACCACGCCGCGCCCGTCCGACGCGTACGTGGTGGTGTGGCCCAGCGAGTCCGTCACCTCGGTGACGCCGGCCTTCCTGTCGTAGCGCAGTCGGTGATTGAAGATGTCCCCGTCCCCCCAAGTGCGCACGCACCAGGCATCCGGTCCCTGGCCGTCGTACTCGAAGTGGAAGGACAGCCCCGTCCTGTCCGTCTCCCGGACCAGCACGCCACCTTCGTAGGCGTAGCGCGTGGCTTGGCCCAGGGCGTCCTGCGCCTCCAGCAGGTGCCCTGACTCCGAGTACACGTAGCGGTTGTGTGTCACCTGTCCCGGCTCGCGCGGATGCGGCAGTGCCACCCGGAGCAGGTGTCCCGCCGCGTCGCACTCGAAGAGCACCCGCCGGCCCGCGCTGTCCCGCACCCACCGCAGGTGCCCTTGCCCGTCGTACTCGTACTCCACCGAGTGGCCCACCCGGTTGCGCGTGCGTACCACCCGGCACACGCCGGCCTGCCGCTCCCCGGGAACGCCCCGCAGCTCATGAGTGAGGCCTTCCGCCGACTCCACCTCCCAGCGCTGCTCCGCCTCCCGTCGCAGCGTCAGCCGGTTCACCGGGTCATACAGCTCCGTCTGCACCGGCATCCGCTGCCTGGGAAGGCTCGCGGTGTTGAACTCAAGCTCCCTCCCGTCCTCCGCCCGGTACACCACGCGCCCGGGCTCCTCCCAGACAGCGAGGTCCAGCGAGTGGCTCCACCCGTACCCCACGGCCGTGTCCCGCCACCCCAGGCTGGAGGAGTAGTGACGCGTGAACCGCAACGGAATGGGCCCCGGCAGCTCCCAGTCCGTCGCCTCCGTCACCACCCGTCCCGTCACCACGTCCACCGGGTGCCCCGTCATGGAGCAGAGCTTTTTGTGGGTCCAGTCGCGGGCGCGCTTGCCCAGGCCCAGCTTGTTCATCACCCGGGCCGCCTTGCGGTGCAGGCGCTGGGACAGGGCCTTCATCCTCCGGCTGGCCTTCTGCGCCTTGCGGAGCTTCTTGAGTCCCTTGCCCAGGACTCCCATCGCCAGCTTCCCCGCCATGACCGACAGGGAGATGGTGGGGGGGCCTCCCACGATGACGGGCGGCCCCGCGGGGATGGAGAGCGCGATGGAGGTGGGCAGCTGCAGCGTCTTCGCTCCCGGCCCCTTCTTGCGCGGCGGCGACGGCATGCCGATGTCCTGGCAGCTCAGCACCGGCAGCAGCATGTAGGTGAAGGGCTCTTCATCCACCACCACGGTGGAGCTGCCCATGAACGTCTCGTTCTCATTCCCTGGAGGCTTGGCGAAGACCCCTCCAATGGGAAAGTGCGGAGGCAGCGTGCGACCGCCCGTGCCCGCTTGCGCTCGCGGCAGCCCGTTCACCTTCACCGTGGCACCGATGATGGGCAGGTAGTCGAACGGGTCGAACACGATTCCAATATGCGGGTGGGGAATGGGCACCACCGGGCCGGGCGGAGTGATGATGAAGTGGATGTCCACTCCCAGCACCGGGTCGAGATGCTTCACCGCGGGCATCATGCTGCCTGACCTCCCGCGGCCGGAGTCTCCGGACGCCAGTCATCTCCCAGGACCGACCGCACCTCCGACTCCATCGCCTCCGCGGCGCGTGCCCCCTGTCTCTCGTGGCTCAGTCGCACCAGCGCCTCCCCCACATAGGGCAGCGTCGAGGTCTCCCGCGTCGTGGCAGCCATGGCCCGGCCCACCTCCCACGCGCGCTGGCCGTGCTCCCAGGCCCGCTCCACCTCCTTCGTCACCTCGCGGCACCAGCTGGCCATGCGCCAGCACTCCAGCTCCAGGCGGGCGTCCTCCAACTGGCGCGCCAGGGGCGCCGTCTCCTCGTACAGCGTCGCCGCCTGGGAATGCTCCTGCGCCGTGACCCAGGCGGCTCCCTGAGCCAGGCGCGACCTCAACCGCAGCTGTGCGCCTTGTGGCTCGCCCTTCGCCGCCGACTCTTCGGCTGCTGCCTCCGCCTGGCGGTAGTGCTCGAGCGCCTCCTTCGGCCTTCCAGCCCCCAGCAGGGCGCCGCCCATCACGAAGCGCGCCGCGACCACCAACGCGTACAGACCTTGCCCGGCGACCACGGCCACCGCCTGGGCCCCCAGCCGCTCCACCTGTCCCACGTCGCCCTTCGTCGCCGCGTTCCCCATGCGGACGAAGAGCTCCCGGAACTTCCCTCCCGGTGTGTCCAGGTGCCCGGCCTCCTGAGACAGCTCCTCCAGGGCCCGCCCCATGGCCAGCTTCGCCGGTATCGTCACCACCCGCTCGGGCCAGACCTCGGCCAGCGGCTCCAGCCCCAGTGTCCTCGCGTCGTCCAGCACCACCAGGCGGACGTGCGCCGACGCGGCCTTCCGCACCGCGTCCTCCAGCCACTTCAGCCACGCGCCTGCGTCCGTTCCGCGCGCTGGCATCAGCACCACCGCCAGGTGCTCGCACAGGCTCTCGGAGTGGGCCCGCAGCGAGTCGCACGCGGCCAGGAAGGCGTCCACGTCCGTTCCACTGGCCTGCACCGGCGGGCACGTCCAGCCTGGAAGCCCTGCGTCGTCGAGGTCCGCGCGGCTCTCCTCCGCCAGCCGCACCAGGGCCTCGCGCAGCGCGTACCCGTACCGTGCCGGCTCATCGAAGGGCTCCTCCAGGCGGAGAAAGAGGTCCGGACACTCCCCGAGCCGCTCATCTCCCTCCTTGTGGAGGAAGGCCTCCACCATCCGCACCTCGTCCGGCTCCACCACCCAGCGCAGCAGGCGCGCCTCGGGAAGCTGGGCAAACTCCGTCCACTGGTCGTGTAGCAAATCCAGCCGCCGCTCCACCGCGTTCTTGCTCACCATCATCCGCTCCTGGGGGACGGGGCTGGCTTACTGGCGCCCACTGTCGGCCGGCGTGGGCGCCGTGGGTTGCGCATCCGCCGGTGTCTCTGGCGCGGCTGCGTTCACGCCACTGCCGTTGAGCGGCGCTCCTCCGCTGTTGAGGTTCACCACCGTCCCCATCACGGAGATGCTCGCCGCGTCGATGGTGATGAAGTTGCCTCCCACCTTCAAGGTCAGGCCCTGCGACGCCTCGATGACCACTTTGGGGGCGCTCAGGTGAATCTCCTTGCCGGCTTCCAGCGCGTGGTTGCTGCCCACCTTGAGCTGCACGTCCTTGCCCACGGTGATGGACCAGGTGTCCCCCACCTGCTCGTTGCGCTTGCCCCCCACCGACAGGTGGCTGTCCGCGTCCACCTTCTCCTTGCGGCTGGCCTGGATGTGGACGTCCTGGTTGCCCGGTCCATCAATGCCACCCACCAGCAGCTTCAGGTCTCCGCCGATGTGCTCCTGGCTGTGGCGGTGCACCTTGAGGTTCTTGTCCCGGAAGACCAGCTCGTTCTGGTCTCCGACCTTCCCATTGCTTCCCTCGCCGCCGATGGTCTGATGACGGTCGTTGAGGATGTTCTCCATGGAGTCGTGTTTGACGTGCACGTCCATGTTGCGCTGGGAGTGGATGAACACCTGCTCGGCACCCTTCTTGTCCTCGAAGCGCAGCTCGTTGAAGCCCTGGCCCCCGGGCGAGGTATTGGTGCGCAAGGTGCTCTTGGTCTTCTCGTCAGGGAGCGGGTAGGGCGTGGGGTTGATTCCGTTGTACACACGCCCCGTAATCAGTGGCCGGTCCGGGTCTCCTTCGATGAAATCCACCACCACTTCCTGGCCGATGCGCGGGATGAACATGCCGCCCCAGGCCTCGCCGCCCCAGGGCTGGCTGACCCGGACCCAGCAGGAACTCTTCTCGTCACGCTTGCCCTCGCGGTCCCAGTGGAACTGGACCTTCACCCGGCCGAACTCGTCCGTGTAGATCTCCTCGCCCGAGGGCCCCACCACGATGGCCGTCTGGATACCTCGCACCACCGGCTTCGGCGTCACCCGCGCCGGCCGGTACGGTACGTCCTCCGGCAGGCACGAGAAGTGGTTGGAGTAGCTCAGCTGCCCGCCAACCCCAGACTCCTCCTCCAGCACCTGCGGTTGGTAGCCCTCATGCGCCACCCCTGTCAGGAGATGGCGGCGATTGAAGAGCTTCCGCGCATGGCCCGTCAGCGTGAACATTCCTCCAGGCACGAAGCGCTCGCAGTCGCTCTCTCCGTGCCCCTCCACCCGTAGCGCCTGCCACTCCTCCATCCGCACCTGTGCCAGCGTCGCGCCCTTGGCCGGCGAGCCCCGGCCCGGCAGCTGGTACTCGCCCGGGTAGTCGTACACCTCCAGGTCCGCGTCCTTCGCCCCCGTGCCCTTCACCTCCATGGGCATGTTCGGACGCTTGAAGTTGAAGTCGCGCAGCGCCACCTGCCCCGGCTGCACCTCCTCCGTGAAGCGGAAGCGCTCCACGTGGTCCCCGTCCGTCACCATCCCCGTGCTGTGCCGGAAGGGAATCAGCTCGGCTGGAATCGCCTTGAAGGCGCTTGCGGCATCTCCCATCACCAGCACGTGCCCGTCCGGCGAGTGCTCGAAGAAGTAGAAGATGCCGTCCTCCTCCATGAGCCGGCTCATGAAGGCCCAGTCGGACTCGCGGTACTGCACGCAGTAGTCCCGCGGCTCGTAGCTGCCGCTCAGTGCCACCCGGTACTGGTCGCCCGCGATGCCCGCCGCCGCCAGCACCTTCTTGAGGATGTCCGGCGTCGTCATCCCCTGGAAGATGCGGCAGTCCTGCCGGTGCCTCAGCCGCCAGACCTGCGGCACCAGCGTGGCCCGATACAGGGTGTAGCGGGGGAGTGCCTGTACCTGCTCGAAGCGGCACACCATGCCGTGCACGCTCCGGGGCCCCTTGTCTCCCAGCACCGTCAGCAGCGCCGGCTTGCCGACGATGCTGTCGAAGTCCAGCGCCGGGCTCGTGCTGGCCAGCTCCAGGTGGAATTCGAAGAGGCCGGACAGCGCCTCCTGCCCGGAGAAGCGCGTGACCCGCAGCTCCGCCGCGCAGCCGGTCACCTCGAACCGGAACACCGCCGTGCTGCTCAGGAATGAGGACCTTGCAACCATGGTGACGGACCTCGAAGGAGAGGGGAGGGGCTCACGAAGAGCCGGGAACACTCACGTGCATGCGCCGGTTCGTGCCAATCCACGTGTCGCGGCCGAGCCGGCGCGGCTCGTTGCTGGTCAGCTGGAAGGACTGCTGCACGCTTTCTGCCAGGAACAGCTCGAAGCTGTACTCGAGCGGGTCGCGGATGAAGAGCTCCACCAGCTCGCGCGCCTGCGGGAAGAGGTCTCCTTCCGGCAGCAGTCGTTGCCACGTGCGCGGCGGCAGCGGGCCAATCTCGATCTGGAAGCGCCCCATGCGGTCCACCGCCTTGCTTCCCAGCAGGAAGTTGCGGCCGAGCTGGCGGTGCGCCCGCCCCAGTTGCGTGCGCGCGTCGATGTCCACCCACCGCCCCACGAACTGGTTCACCGTGACTCGCGCCTCGCCCAGGTGCTCGCCCAGAAGGTCTGTCAGTGCCAGCTCCAGCCGCTCCGCCGAGCGCGTGTGGCACGCCAGCAGGTGTGCGATGCGCAAGAGCCGCCACGGCGGCAGCGTGCCCGGCCGCTCCTTCTCGTAGGTGTCCAGGCCCGCGAGGCTCAGCATCCGCCGGGACCATTCGTCCGTGCAGTCCGAGGTCAGCTCGCTCGTCACCCGGTAGCGGCAGAGCACCCGAAACAAGAGTGACAGCAGCCGGTGGTGGAACAGGTCCAGGAACTCGCGGCGGACGGGGTGGTCCGGGTCCTCCTGCGCCACCTCCTCGGCCATCTGCGAGGGCAGGGGGCTGCTCGCGCCGGTGAGCCCGAGGAAGGTGGTGACCACCTCGAAGAGCGGCCGCTTCGAGTCCGGGACGTCCGGCCGGGCGGGCATCTGGCGCAGCGTGACTGCGCTGACATCTCCCGACGCGAAGGCCAGCGACGGATCATGCCGGAAGCGGATGCGCTCCTCCAACACCGGCCCGAGGTCTCCCACGCGGACCGCGTCCGGCGTCAGCCGCTCCAGGTAGGCCACGAGCTCGAAGAAGCCAAACTGCGAGGCCTGCGGCGCAAGCTGCTGCGCCGTCGCGGCTAGCAGATCATCTTCGCGCCGTTGCGCGGTGTCCACGTGTACTCCGTCTGAGAGGGGTGGAGGCGGACGGCCAGTTCGTGGAACGCGTTGAGCGTGACGTTGGTGGCGAGCAGCTCGTCGAGGATGCAACCAAAGAGGAAGGCGTCTCCCACGCCCAGGAAGCCGGACTCATCTAGCTCCAGCAGGGTGCGGTTGCCGCGCACGGCCACCCCGTCCAGGAAGCGGGTGCCCGCGCGCACCTGGGCCGAGCGCAGCGCGTTGATTCGCAGCCGGTTGGTACGCGCCGCCAGGTTGTCCGTCAGCGCATGGAAGTTGTAGAGGTCCAGCAGCCGTCGTAGCGCCGCGGCGTCCGACAGGGACTGCTGGTTTGCGGCCAGATGCGACAGCAGGCGCCAATGCAGCTCGGTGCCCAGGGGGGGCCGGGTGGGGCGGCTCACGGGGGTAATGTTGCGGAAGCGGGCGTTGATGGGGGACGAGGGCGTGGGCAGGCAGACGTCCCCCACCTGGAGCCGCGCGGGCAGGGAGCGGTTGGTGCACGTCAGCTCCACTGACAGCAGCTCCTCCCCGAGCGGCGCCGCGACGTCCCGGGCCGTGTCCAGCTGCAGCCACGTGTCGATACCCTCGTGCACGGGCGACAGGGCGCGCCGCAGGCGGTAGAAGGTTCGCTGCCGGTCCTCCTCGGCCATTGCATGGGCGAAGTCGTAGAAGGGCTTGTAGTGGTGCCGCTCGTTGCGACCCGTGCGGATGCCCGTCACCGAGTCCACCGAGTAGATCTCCGCGTGCTCCGCAGGCAGGTCTGCGGCCCTCAGCAGGTGCTCGCGGTCCAGTGTCCGGTGGCGGATGGGGTGTGCAGAGGCGGGGAACAGGTTGATGGCCGGCGCGCAGTGGAGCCGGAACGTCTCCCGGCCGATGCGCGCCTCCGTCGCTGGTGGACGCTCCAGCAGGAAGGACACCTCGAACCGGTCCTCCTGGATGATGCCCCGGGCGGCTTCCAGGTGCCGGACCTCGAAGAAGACGAACTTGTCCGGCAGCGTGAGGTACTCCTGGAGCTGGCGGTAGCCCTCAGGCGCATTGGGCCAGGGGAGCAGGCGGAAGTCCCGGTCGAAGCCGACCGGGTGGATGGCGTCTGGCCCCAGCCGTACCGTGCGCCCTGATGCTCCGCGCAGCTGTACCCCGCCGCAGTAGCGCAGCAGCCACAGCAAGATGTGCGAGCTGGTGACCAGCTCCGCGTGGATGAACAGCCTCAGGCTGCCGCCGGGCTTGAAGAGCTCCGTGCGGCCCTGCTCGGTGGTCTCGAAGACCAGGTGCAGGACGGGCGACGTGGCGGAGGAGCGGTCCAGCACCACGTCCTCCAGGGTGATGGGAAGCAGATCCACGTCCGCCGTGGTGCGGAAGGTGCAGGAGGTGCCGTCTATGGGGCGCGCCGCCAGTTCCGTGCCCGCCACGACCCGGGTGCGCCCGCGCAGGGCCCTGACTTGCGGCGTCAGCTCGACGATGGTGCACGCCGGCAGTGGGCGCAGGTAGTGGGGAAGCAGCAGGTCCGCCAGCACATGCACCAGCTCGGGAATGTCATTCTCGACCCGCTCGCGGATGCGCGCGGTGAGAAAGGCAAAGCCCTCCAGAAGGCGCTCCACATCCGGGTCCGCCCCTCCCTCGATGAGATGGCCGGCGACGCCTGGGTTGGATAGGCCAAACGCCCGTCCCATCTCGCGCAGGTAGGCGAGCTCACTCATGTAGTACTTGCTGAACATGCTTTTCCCAGCAGAGGAGCGTCAGCTCAACTCCATCCGCCCATTGGTCCCCACTCGCGTGCGCAGGCGCACCTGTCCCTGTGAGTCCTGGTGTACGAGCTGCGCCGTGATTTCGAATTGCAGAGCGAAGGGCTCGTTTTCACCTTCCACGTGGAGGACAATCACGTTGTTCAGCCGCGGTTCGAATGCCTCGATCGCCTGCTGAATGAAGCCCTGCAGGCGGTGGATTGCCGCCGGAAAGCTGTGGACCACTTCGTTGAAGTCCGGAATGCCGTAGTCCGGGTTGGACGCGACCTGACCCTTGCGCGTGTTGAGCAGCATTTTCAGGTGCTCAACGACTGGTTCCACGGGGTTGGACTGTCGGGGCGCATGAGGGTCCACCACGTCAAGGCGGGACAGAAGTCCGCGGATGGCCATGCGCCAAGGCTCCTGCAATTCACATCAATCGCTCAAATTGGAGCGGGCGCACGGTGGAATGCACCTTGATTCATTTATAACTAGACCTTTTAGCTATTTCAATACTCAGACGCAACTGTTGCCCAAGTGCGCTTCCGTCTGAAAATTATGCCTTGTCTGAAGTGGGCATGGGGAAGTTGCCCCGCAGGGCCATTGCAAAGCCCTCTGTGGGCGCGTGCTCAGGCTCTGCAATGCATTCACAGGCGTAAGGCGTCAGGACCTCGCTGTTTTGGCGGGTGTTCTATGACACCGCCTGGGGCGTGAATGACGCCACGCTTTGGAGGAGTACGCTGTTTGTCGTTGGAGCGGGCCTGCGGTTGTTCCTCACCGCGCCGGAGCCTCGGGGTCGTCCACCGGCACGCCGGCCAGCCTCAGCACGCGCAAGGCATTGGTCGTGTCCACCACGCCCTGCCGCAGCTTGTAGTCGAACACCATCTTCCCGTCCTCCAGGTGGTCCCGGAAGTGGACGTTGACCACGTGCGCGCCTGGGTCGTCCGCGAGCACGGCCAGGGACAAGTCATGCGTCGTCACCGCGCCGCACGCGCCCGTGCCCAGGAGCAACCGCAGCACCTCGCGCGAGGCAATCTGCCGCTCCCGCGTGTTGGTGCCGAGCAGGATTTCATCGAGCAGGAACAACGCCTGTCCCTTCGCTGCCTCCGCCGCATCCAGCACCGCCTTGATGCGCTGCACCTCCGCGTAGAAGTACGACACACCGCGCTCCAGCGAGTCCTTCACCCGCATGCTCGTGAGCACCTGGAGCGGCGACAGGCGGAACGTCTTCGCGCACACCGGCGCCCCCGCCAGCGCCAGCACCACGTTGGCCCCCATCGCACGCATCAGCGTCGTCTTGCCGCTCATGTTGGAGCCGGTGATGAGCAGGCCGTGCCGTGTGCCTGGCAGCGACACGTCATTGGGCACCGGTGCGTCCAGCAGGGGGTGTCCCAGCGCGGTGGCCTCCACGCGCGGACCCTGCGCCTCCAGCACCGGCCAGGCGAACTCCGGCCGGTCGTGCGCGAGGCCCGCCACGCACGACAGCGCCTCCAGCTCCGCGAGCGCCTCGAACCACTGCCGCACCTGCGCGCCATGCGCCTTGCGCCAGCGCTCCAGGGCAAACAGCGCGTGGATGTCCCACAGCGTGAGCCAGTGCACCACCGGGTGGAACTGGTGCCGCTTGAACTCGATGAACGAGAACAGCCGGCTGAACCGCGCGAAGTGTGCCGACACGGGCTTCTCGCCCTGCCGCTGCAGGCCGGCTTGGAGCTGGCGCAGCTTGGGATGCTCGAAGCGCTGGCCCTCCACGCGCTCGAAGAGGGGGGCGTAGCGCACGAAGCCGCGCTCTCCCACCTCCACGCTCTGGTCCATGGCCTGCAACGTGCGGCGGGTGATGACCGCCACCGCGAGCTGCGCCGCCAGCCCGGCCCACACCGACGAGTCCGGCAGCACGCCCGTCTCGCCCAGGATGTAGAGCGTCAGCGTCACCAGCGGCAGCACCACCGCCACGGGCCGCGCCCAGCGGATGGCGTCCAGCGACGGCCCCGACTCCGCCCAGCGGATGAACAGGCTCGGCTCCGCCTTCTCCTTCGCCACCACCCGCGAGTCCACGCAGAGGTCCTGCCGGAAGTCCACGCGCGGGGCCAGCTCGCGCGCCGCACCCTGGCGCGCCTCCACCTCCGCCGCCGCGGCGGGGCCGGACAGCCAGGCCGCCAGCCGCTCCTCGCCCGCGCGCGTGGCTGTCTCGTTCATGAGCTGGAAGAGGCTGCCCTGGCCGAACACGTCCAGATCCGGGGTGTACAGGTGGCTGCCGGAGAGGAAGCGCTCACCGCGCTCGGTGAACTCGTGCCAGCCGCGTCCGAGCCGAGCCAGGCCGCGCTCGTTGAGCAGCACGTACAGCCTCGCCCGGGCTTCGCGTCGAAAGACTCCGTGATGCAGCACGGCGAGCACGCCGTAGAGGCCGACGGCCCCCGCCGCGCCCCACCACCAGACCTTCGGCAGCCTCCCGGCGAGGATGAAGCCCGCGATGCCGACCGCCGCCAGGAAGGCGACGGTGCGCAGGTTGGCGTAGCGGGCGCTCACGCGGTCCAGCGCGGCCAGGTCCGCCTGCGCGGAGGCGCGGCGCTCGGTGTACGTGCGGTGCGGGGAGGGGCTCTCGGCGGTGGCGGACACGATGGCCGCGCATGCTGTGCGCCCACGGGTCCCAGGGCAAGCGGCACCTTCGGCCGCATGACGTGGAGAGGACGGTGCCTCGTCAGCCCCAGAGCTCGCGGGGCGGCCAGTACATCCGGCTCCCCTCGAACCGGATGCCCGGCTCCCTGTCCCGGGCGAGCAGCAGCGGCCCGTCCAGGTCCACCACGGTGGCGTGCCGGGCCACGAGCATCGCCGGCGCCATGGCCAGCGACGTCGCCACCATGCAGCCCACCATGAGCTGGAGCCCCTCCGCCCGCGCGGCGTCGGCCAGGGCCAGCGCCTCCGTCAGGCCCCCGGTCTTGTCCAGCTTGATGTTGATGGCGTCGTACTTCCCCAGGAGCGCCGCCAGCCCATGGCGGTCATGCGCGGACTCGTCGGCGCACACCGGGACGGCCCGGCGCAGGCCCTGGAGCGCCCCGTCATTCCCGGCGGGCAGGGGCTGCTCCACCATCACCACGCCCAGCTCGGCGCAGGCGTCGAACAGCGCGGGCAGCGCCTCCGGCTTCCACCCCTCGTTGGCGTCCACGATGAGCTGGCTTCGCGGAGCGCCCGCGCGGATGGCCCGCAGCCGCTCGATGTCCTCCTCGCCGCGCCCGAGCTTTACCTTCAGCAGCGGCCGGTGCGCGGCCTTCTCCGCGGCCGCGCGCATCGCCTCCGCCGTGTCGAGGCTCAGCGTGTACGCGGTGACGAGCGGTTGCGGCTCTTCCATGCCCAGCAGCTGCCAGATGGGCCGGCCGCTCCGCTTGGCTTCCAAGTCCCACAGCGCGCAGTCCAGCGCGTTGCGCGCGGCCCTGGGCTCCAGCACCTGCGCGATGCCGTCCCGCTCCAGCCCTGCCTCGATGCGCGGCCGCGCCGCCTCCATCGCGGCCATGACGCCCTCGAGCGTCTCGCCGTAGCGGGCATACGGCACGCACTCACCGCGGCCCACGGCGCCGTCCTGCTCCAGCGTGACGACCACCACCTCGGCCGACGTCTTCGAGCCCCGGGAGATGGTGAAGCTCCCGGCGATGGGCCAGCTCTCGTGCTTGACGGTGAGCTTGCGCATGGACGTTCAGCTCTTGCCGGGGAAGTGGTGCTCCAGCGCGTCCACGAGGGGGCCGACACCGGTGCGGATGGGGTCCACGCAGGGCAGCCCGTACTCGCGGCCGGTGCTCACCAGCAGCTCCAGGGCCTCCTGCTCGCCCAGGTGCTCGGTGTTGATGGCCAGGCCGGTGCACTGGATGCCCGGGTTGGTGAGCTGGCCCTCCAGAATCGTCCGGTCGATGACGGCCTGGATGGAGGGGAGGGGATGCTGCACGCCGCGCATCTTCGTGCGCGTGGGCTCGTGGCAGACGACGAAGGCGTCCGGCTGCGCGCCGTGGAGCAGCCCCAGGGTGACGCCCGCGAAGGACGGATGGAAGATCGAGCCCTGGCCTTCCACCAGGTCCCAGTGGTCCGCGTCGTTGGCGGGGGTGAGCCACTCGGCCGCGCCCGCGACGAAGTCCGACACCACCGCGTCGATGGCCACGCCGCGCCCGGAGATGAAGATGCCCGTCTGCCCGGTGGCGCGGAAGTCCGCCTTGAGGCCGCGTGCGCGCATCTCCTTCTCCAGCGCGAGCACCGTGTACTTCTTGCCCACCGAGCAATCCGTCCCCACCGTCAGCAGGCGGAGCCCCGGGCGCTTCGTGCCCTTGCCGGTGGCGAAGTCCATGTCGGGGATGCGCACGTCGTGCAGCTTGCGGCCCGTGCGCGCGGCGGCCGCGGCGATGGCGGGGAACGCGCTCAGCCGCTTGTGCAGGCCGGTGGCGATGTCCATGCCCGCGTCGAGTGCCTCCACCAGCTTGCCAATCCAGTGCTCCGGCAGCACGCCGCCCGCGTTGGCCACTCCGACGATGAGCGTCTTCGCGCCCTTCGCCTTCGCCTGGGCGATGTCCAGGTCCGGGAGGCCGCAGTCCGCCTTGCAGCCCTCCAGGCGGAGCTGGCCGACACACCAGTCGGGCCGCCAGTCGACGATGCCATGCGCCGTCTTCGCGGCGAGCTGGTCCGGCACGTCACCCAGAAACAGAAGGTACGGCTTCTCGATCTCCACCTGGGACCTCCGCACGCCCCACGTCCGGGGGCTGTGGGCCGGGCGTTTCAGCATGCCCGCAGGGTCCGGGCAAGGCCGGCGAGCGACCCCGTAGCTGATGCATCCGTCCGCCCGCTTCCTGCGGGAGCTGACCCTGGGCATTCCGAACTACGAGAGCGACAGCTCCTACGGCGGCGCCATCCAGGCCATCGTCGAGGCGGGCGGCTCCCGCTCGCTGCGGAGCTTGTTCATCGGAGACTTCAAGTACCCCGGCGAGACGGAAATCTCGTGGACGCCGGTGGGCAATGTCGAGCCGCTGTACGCCGTCCTGCCCCGGCTGGGCACGCTGCGGCTGCGCGGTGGCGGCGTGGTGCTGGGAAAGATTCGACTGCCGGAACTGCGCGAGTTCGTCATGGAGACGGGCGGGCTGCCACTGGCCGCGGTGAAGTCCATTGCCCGGGCGCAGTGGCCGAGCCTGGAGCGGCTGGAGGTGTGGTTCGGCAACCGTCACTACGGCGCGAAGGGCGGTGTCTCCGATATCCGCCCCATCCTGGACGGAAGAGGCCGTGGCGCAGGTGGCCGGGCTGTGCCCGGACGTCCAGCACCACTCCCAACAACGGTACATGGATCTCGTCGAGGCCGGCGACGGGTACCGCTTCGTCTCGGTGGGGGAGTAGCCCGCCGCAGGCTCAAGCGAGCGACGGGGGGCTCAGCTTTCTCTGCCCCACTGGAACCCCGATTCACGGGTGGGGCGGCGGAAATGCGCGCTGTCGTGTCCGGACGGGTCTGTCTTGACCATCACGATTTACAGGTTGCGAATTGAGTTGGACGGTCACCTTCCGGCACGCTGGTCGCCATGCCCTTCCCCCACCTGACGCAGCAGCCCCCAGTTCGCCGTCCCTCCCGATACTTCCTGGCAGTGGGCCTCCTCGCGGCAGCACTCGCCGCGTGCGCCCCGGAGGCCCCCGCCGCGGATGGCGAAGCGCCCCTTGCACAGCACGAAGCGGAGCTCCCGGCCGGAGGCTGGAGCACGCTGATGGCGAGCGGGGGCGCTCCGGTCCGGCACATCACCCGCCGCTCCGATGGCCTCCTGATTGGCGGCGTGAGCGCGGGGACTCGCATCGACGTCTGGACGAGCGCCAACGGAGGCGCGAGCTGGCAGCTCCGCGGCTCCGTCGCCAACAACCCGGCCGTGCAGTTCGGCGATGTGATGATGCGAGCCATCCCCGGGACGCGCACCATCTTCTGTGCCTTCCGCGAGCTGTCCAATGGGCAGTGGCGCATCACCGTCACCCGCAGCGACAACGACGGCGACCACTGGGTCTACGACAGCACCGTCATCGGCCCCGTCAGCCGCTTCGTGGGCGCGCCGTACCTCTTCCAGCGCGCCAACGGCGACCTGCAGGTCTACTACGACTCCGAGCCGCTCGCCGCGCAGCGGGGCTACCCCGGCCACCAGTGGATTGCCATGCAGGGCCGCAGCGGCACCACCGGCGCCTGGACGGCCTACGGCGTCGTCGCCGTGGCCTGGGACAAGCGGGCCGGTGCGCTGAACCGCGAGGGCATGCCCACCGTCGTACAGCTCGGGGGAGACCGCCTCATGGCTGTCGTCGAGGGCGTCGAGCCCTTTGCCACCGGCGGCGCCCACGCCAACGTCATCAACGCCGTCCAGTCGTGGGACGGTGGAAGGACGTGGGACGAGTCGCTGCGCCGCACCGTCTACCGCTCCCGCGTCGATTCGGGCTCGGGACGGCGCTACAACGCCTACGTGCCCTCCGCCATCCGGGTGGGCAACGGGCCCGTGGGCGTCGCGTTCTGCACCGACGAGGACAAGGCGGGGCCGCCCGACTCCGCGAGCGCCCCAGTCCCCCAGCGCAACTGCCACGTCGGGTACGTCAGCACCACGGTCAACTTCGAGACCTGGTCCGCTCCGAGCGCCGTCTGGACCGCGACCTCGCGCAACTACACGCCGGGCCTCTTCGAGCGCGCCTCCAACGACGTCATCGTGCTGATTGACGCCCTTGGAGACAATCGCGTCCTCCGGCGCTGAGGGGGCGGTTCCACGCCCGTCGAATGTCAGACCCGACACGTATGGTTCTCCTCGTCGGCACACACGAGGGGGCCATACACATGGGCACGTCAGTCATTGATAACCGCGTCGAAATCGCCTTCAGCTTCGACACCACGGGCAGCATGTATCCGTGTCTCGCGCAGGTGCGGAAGAAGCTGCGCGGCACCGTGTCCCGGCTGATGAAGGAGATTCCCGGCATCCGCATCGGCGTCATCGCGCACGGGGACTACTGCGACGCAGGCTCCACCTATGTCACCAAGGTGCTGGACCTGACGGACGACGAGAACGCGGTCGTCCGCTTCGTGGACCGCGTGGGGCAGACGGGCGGCGGTGACGCGCCGGAGTGCTACGAGCTGGTGCTGCGCGAGGCCCAATCCCTCTCATGGACGACGGGGTATACGCGCGCGCTGGTGCTGATTGGCGATGACGTGCCGCACGCGCCCAACCAGAACCCGAAGAAGCTGGACTGGCGCAAGGAAGTGGACGCGCTGGGGAAGATGGGCGTGCCGGTGTACGGGGTGCAGGCGCTCGCGCGCCGCCATGCGACGCCCTTCTACAAGGAGCTGGCGGAGAAGTCGGGCGGCTTCCACCTGAGCCTGGACCAGTTCGCCCACGTCACCGACATGCTGCTGGCCGTCTGCTACAAGCAGTCGTCCGACACGCAGCTCCAGGCCTACGAGGCGGAGGTGGTGAAGGAAGGCCGCATGAGCCGCGGGCTGAACGCCATCTTCAGCACGATGCTCAAGCGCAAGACGCCGTCCATCTACGGGGAGGCGGACCTGCGCTCGGTGCCGCCGGGCCGCTTCCAGGTGCTGGACGTGGACAAGGCCATGCCCATCAAGGACTTCGTGCACGAAAACGGCCTGGGCTTCAAGACGGGCCGCGGCTTCTACGAGTTCACCAAGACGGAGACCATCCAGGGCCACAAGGAAGTGGTGCTGATGGACCGCAAGACGGGCGACCTCTACAGCGGCGAGCGCGCCCGGGAGCTGCTCGGCCTGCCCGAGGGTGAGACGGTGCGCATCCGCCCCGCGAGCCTGGAGAAGTACACCGTCTTCGTCCAGAGCACGTCCGCCAACCGCAAGCTGATGGGCAACTCGAAGTTCCTCTACGAGGTGGAGGACTGGGACGGCGGGAAGGCCGCCGCGGCGTAGCAGGCCGCCTCGGAGCCCTTCACGCCCTGGCCTCCGGAGGCGCTTCCGGGGAGCTTCCGGGGCGTGGCGGAGCGTCGAGCTGCGTGAGGATGGCCTCGTAGATATCGGCGAACTGGCTCAGCCGCTGGAGCTCCTGGGGCGTGCCGCTCCACCGGACGGCGAGCAGCTTCAGCTCTTCCTCCAGGTAGGTCCCGAAGTGCTCGGCGAAGAGGGGGAATTGGCCCAGGCACTTCGCGCTCTTCCCGGAAGGAGCCTGTCCGGTGTGGAGGGCGTCACCGAGCTGGACTCCACAGCGGTTCAGGGCCCGGCTGATGGCCTGGACGAGACGGCCGCGCAGCGCGGAGGTCTTCACGCCCCGGTGGTGCCAGAGGTTGGTGAGGAGCTGGACATGGAAGTCCTCGGACAGGTTCGCGCCGATGTGGAAGAGGACGGGCAGCCCGAGCTCCGCGCGCGTGGACAGCTCCTGGAACACCGCCATCGGGTCGGGAAAGACGGGGCCTTGGGCATGGTCGTTGCCAGCGGCCTTGGGTGTACCGTTCGGTGCACAGGCCCGGGCCTCGAGGACGCCGAGATAGAGCGCGCACATATCAATGGCCCCGCGGATGCCCAGCTCTCGCGCCGGGACGATTTTCTGTCGCAGGTAGGTGATGAGGATGGCCTGGTCAATCCAGTCGATGACCCGGTGGAAGGGATAGAGCGTCCTGAGGGTCAGCTCCACCGGGTCCACGGTGGCCAGGTGCTGGATGTTGGCGATGCCCATCTCCTCGAGCCGTTCGATGGTGGGTTCGTCCAGCCCGTCCACGTACTCCAGGGAGTAGTTGCTCGTGCCGGCGGCCTCCGGCCTCAGGAAATGTCGCGCCTTGTCGCGCAGGGCCTCATAGCCCCAGGAGGGAAAGGCCCCGACGACGAAGTACACGAACAGGCCCATGCCTGACGTAATCGTGTCCTCGCTGCTGAAGATGCCCGTCAGACCGATGGCGAACCCGATGACCATCATCAGCGTCGCCCGGAGTGTCGCGCTCATCAGGCACTCGGTGGACAGCGCGGAGGCGTTGATGCGGTGGATGAGGACCACCACCGTATAGGTGTAGACGCCGTAGCCCGTGAAGACGATGCCCTCGATGCCTCTCTTGAAGGCCGGCTGCAGCGCGGGGTCGCCAAACTCCACGCCCGGCAGGTAGCCACGCGTGAAGAAGAGCGCGTCCGAGAGCGCCGCCAGTCCGAGGAAGGGGCCGGACAGGAGCATCGCGCCCAGCAGGTATTCGAGGGGACGAGGGCGGTGGAGCTCCAGCTCCTCTTCCACGGGGAGGCGGTTCGTCCGCGAGTCGCTGTCCCGGTAGCCCGTCTCCAGGAAGAACGGCTGTCCGTCCGAACGGGACCTCGCGAAGTCCCGTCGGAACTCGAGGTAATACAGGGTGTTTTCCTGGCGCATCAGGGACTCGCGCTTGCGGCCCAGCGCGTAGTAGCCGAAGGCCAGGAGGCTGGGGGTGACGGCGAGCAGCGCGGCGAGGTTGTTGATGATGAACTGGCCCGTTCCCTGGAAGCGCTCCGGCTGGAAGGTGCCGCCGAGCTGCCCGGGTTGGGCCGGCCCCAGACAAAATAGATAGGCCGCCACTCCGGCGAGCAGCACCAGGAGCAGGGAGGCGCTATACGCGCGGGACAGCCCCGGGTGCCGGATGCGGTAGCCCTTCACCTGGCTCGTGGATTCGTCCAGGCGGCGGACACACCGCGCCAGCAGGCGTGGGGGAACCTCGCTGGAGGCCGCATCCGCCCGTGGGTCGCTCGGCGATGGAGCTCCGTCCCTCCTGGAGCGTTCGCGCGAGCGTCCGCTCCTCCAGAGCCTCTCTGCCCATTCCATGACGCTTCTCCCTCGCGGGGGCTCGTTTCCGGCTCCCGCTCCCGAGGAGGCCGAGCCGTGAAGTTCCGGATGTGACGGCGCCGAGGGCGGGTGGTCCTCCCGGCGAGCGAGCCTGAGCCGCGCTGTCGGCCCTGGCGGTGAGGGCGTCCCAGGCCCGGGGTATGTGTCCGGCAGTCGATGCGACTGCCTCGTCAGCGTGTCGCCTCATCGACTTGTGGGCACCGCGGGTTGAAGGCGGAGGGCACCGTCATTAGCTCGCAGCCCGTGCGCTTCTGGGTGCCATGGCTGCTGCTCTGCGCGGGTTGCGGCGTCTTCGAGTTCCACCCCTACGAGCTTCGCGGGATGGACGGAGACCGGCATGCGCGGGCCCTCGAGCGGTTGCGAAGCGAGGCCGGAGACGGCCCGCTGCGCTTCGCGGTGCTCGGGGACATCCAGCTCTTCCTGGACGAGTCGGGCGCCGCCGTGGAGGACCTGGAGCAGCGGGACGTGGACTTCGTGGTGCAGGTCGGCGACCTCACGGAGTACGGCTCCGCGCAGGAGTACGCGTGGGTGGCCCGGCTCCTCGACAGGCTGCGGGTGCCGTCCTTCGCGGTGCTCGGCAACCATGACGTGCTGGGCACCGGGGCGGACATCTACCGGAGGACCTTCGGGCCGACCTTCTTCTCCTTCCAGCACGCGGGCAGCCGCTTCGTCCTCTTCGACTCCAACTCCCGCGAGTATGGCTTCCCGGGCAACGTCCCGGACCTGGAGGCCCTGCGCGAGGCGCTCGCGCCGGAGCCGGGCCTCTTCCACACCTTCACCTTCTCCCACGTGCCACCCGGGCACGGCGACTTCGACGCCTCCCTGGCCGGGCCACTGGAGCAGCTCCAGGCGGAGCAGGGTGTCTCCGTCTCCTTCCACGCGCACATCCATCAATTCGGCAGCGAGGTGCGGCAGGGCGTCCGGTACTTCGTCGCGGACTCGCTCGACCACCGCAACTACCTGCTGGTCACCGTCGATGGACCCCTGGTGCGCGTCGAGCAGGTCTTCTTTTGATGCCGGCGCCCTGGCACCTGCGAGGGCTCCTCCTGGCGCTCCTCCTCGTCTCGGCGGAGGCCCGTGCGGAGTCGCCGGAGGACGAGCGGCCGTGGTTCGTGCCGGACCAGGCGGCGCTCCAACTCGCGGGCTCCATCGGCTTCCTCTCCGCGGGGCCGGGCTGGGGCTTCTTCGACGACAAGGTGGAGGCCGGCTTGCTGCTGGGCTGGGCGCCGCCCGCCGTGGCGGGAGAGGACTTCCTCACCGTCACGCTCAAGGGGCAGTGGCACCCGTTCCGGCTCGACTGGCGGGGCTGGACGCTCCGGCCGCTCACGGTGGGACTGCTGCTCAGCTACACCTTCGGCGACGCGTACTTCGTGGGGCTGCCGGACCGCTATCCCGACGGGTACTACTGGTTCCGCACCGGGCTGCGGCCCGCCGTGCTGCTGGGCGCAAGCGCGGGGCGGCCGGTGTCCGCGCTCGGCCTGCGACTGCTGGAGGGGTACGTGGAGCTCGTCGCCACCGACTACCGGCTGGTCCACTTCCTCCGGAACCCCGTGACGGTGGAGACGGGGCTGTTCTCGCTGGCCCTGGGCGCGAAGCTCCGGTTCTGACGCCGGGGCTCACGGCGCGGCGGGGCCTGCCGCCGCGGGCGTGGACCGGGAGTCGGGTGCGCTCACCGGCGCGGAGCCGGGGTGCTCCGCTCCACCGCGCAGCCGGCGAAGGATGCGCGGCGCCTCCGCGGCGAAGCGGGCCTGGGCGTCGGGCAGCGGCTGGTCCCTCACGTCGGTGAGCTCCGTGCCCGGGAGTCCCGCGCCGAAGCGAATCTTGAGGTGCTGGCCGATGAGCGCGTAGCGGGGCTCCCAGCCGATGGTGGTGAGCAGGTAGCGCGACGGGTCCGGCCGCGTCATGGGAATCCCGTCGCCCAGCAGCGCCGGGTCATGGGTGTCGCCGAGCAGGTCGAACAGCGTCGACACCACGTCGACGTGGCCGGTGACGGCGTCCACCTCGCCCGGGGCGAGCCGCTCGTCGAAGATGAGCATGGGGACGTGGAGCTGGTACGCCGTCACGTCGGTGGCGTGGCCGACGCGGCCGTACTCGCGGAACTCCTCGCCGTGGTCTCCGGTGAAGAGGGTGAGCGGCCGCCTGCCCCGGACGGCCTCGATGCGGGACAGCAGCGCCTCCACCTTGGTGTCCACCTCGTAGGCGGCATTCCATGCGCGGGCCTTGAGGTGCTCCCCGGGGACGCGCGTCGTGGCAAGGCCGCCCGTGCCGTCCCACGCCGGCGAGAAGACCTCCGAGCGGGGCGGGTAGTCGTAGTCGAAGTGCGTGCCGGCGAAGAACAGGAAGAGGAAGAGCGGCGTGTCCGACGGGGCCGTCTCCACCACTGCGAGCGCGTCCTTCACCATGGCCTCGTCACGCAGGTGGCTGCGGCCTTCGTAGTCGGTGCGGAGGCCGCCCTGCACGTCGCGGAAGACGGTGTCCTTCAGGCCCATCCAGTCCACCGACGACGCGGCGAAGAAGACCTGGTGATAGCCGTTCTGCCGCAGCGCGGGGAAGAGCAGGGGCGTACGCCCGGCGCCCACCACCGCGTCGCGCCGCTGGGCCTCCAGCCCGAAGAAGAGGCCGAAGAGGGAGTAGTCGGTGGAGCTCGCCGCGCTGTGGTGGAGCAGGAAGCGCGTCCCATCCCCGGCCCGCCGCCACAGGTTCGGCATCACGTCCTGGCGGAAGAAGTCATCGCGCAGGCTCTCCGCGAGGATGATGACGATGTCGGGCCGACGGGTGAAGCGCACGGCGGCCGGGTCGATGGTCGCCGCGGGGACTCCGGCCTCGGGACTCACGCCCAGGCGCAGCCCGGCGGCGGGTGTCTGGCCGGTGAAGCGCGTCAGCAGCGTGTTCATCCGCACCGGCGCCTGGAGGGGCAGGGTGGTGGCGGCGTGCTGGACGGCGCCGCCGTGGGAGAAGATGAGGTACGCGCTCATCAGCCGCTCTCCGGCGCAGAGCACCGTCAGCAGCAGCACGGCGCGAAGCACCCGGCGCGGGCCGTGGCGCCGCCGCAGGAAGAGGACCCCCGCCCACACGTCGAGCCCCAGCAGCGTCACCGCCCCCGCCGCGACGAGCAGGACCTCCGCGGAAGAGAGGCCCGTCTCCGCCAGCGCGCGGGGCTGGAGCGCCACCGCCAGGACGAGTCCATTGATGTGGAAGCCCAGGGACGACAGCACGAGTGAGTCCACCCCGAGCAGCGCCACGCCCACCGCCACCACCACCGACACACCCACCACGTAGTGGCGGCCGAGCAGCACCAGCGGCAGCGCCACCACGAAGACGAGGAGTCCGAGGAACAGCGACTGGACGACGCCTCCCGCCAGCACCAGCGGGCGCAGGGCCGGGGCCAGTCGCTCGGCGGCGGAGAGCAGGGAGCTGCCGAAGAACCCGAGCGAGAGCAGCCCATGCAGCACGCACCACAACAGGGCGGGGCCCAGGAACGGCCGGGCCGCTTCCAGCCGGCGGCGGAGCCCTGCCGTGGCGGGAGGGGCGTGAGGCAATCGAGACATCGCGCTTCCTGCTAGCCCGCCCCTGGCGGATGTTCAAGAAGTGACGAATGCCCGGCCGCTCCTCCACCCAGGGGGCGTGACGCGGCCTTCTACCCGCCACCCGGGCGCGGAGCCAGACGCGTTGCGGCGAGGTCGGGTCGCGCTGGAGGAAGCCCGTGTCGCCCGGGAAGCCCGGTGCCAGGATGGGCGCATGCCCCCGCGCAAGCTCGTACGACACCTCGTCTGGTTGGAGTCCTTCGCCGCCGCCGTGGAGGCCGGCAGCATCGAGGCCGCCGCCGAGCACCTGGGCGTGGCGCGCTCGGTGGTGAGCGAGCACATCCGCGCCCTGGAGGTGGCCCTGGCGGAAGGCGCCTCCCTCCTGGAGCGCGGCCCCGGCCGCCGCCTGCAGCTCACCGCCCGGGGCGAGCGCCTCTTCGCGGGCACGCAGACGCCCCTGCACCAACTGGACATGAAGCGGCTGCGAGACCTGGCCAGCGCCGAGCCGGTGGTGCGCCTGGGCCTCAATCCCACCCTGTCCCTGTCCCTGCTGGGCAACGTCGCGCGGGAGGCCGCCGCCCAGGGCCTCAAGCTGGTGCTGAGCTTCGGCGGGCCGCATGACCTGACCCGGCAGGTCCAGACGCGGCAGCTCGACCTCGCCCTGGACTTCACGCCCCTGCCTCCCCACGAGGGCGTGGAGTCCGAGTCCCTGCTGCGCATGCCCTTCGTGGTGCTGGCCGGGCCCGACAACGCGCTGGTCCGCGATGCCGCCTCCCGTCGGACGCTGCACGTGAAGGAGCTGGAGGGCCAGCCCTTCGTCGACTGGCTGCGGGACGACCCGTACGGGGGCGCCAACAGCGCGCGCTTCACCACCCACGGGGTGACGGTGGTGGAGGTGGCCCGCGCGGAGAGCTTCCTCCTCATCTACGAGTTGCTGCGCGCCTTCAACGCCTGCGCCATCGCCCCGGACCTGCGCCTGATGCACCCCTTTCCACCGGACATCCGCGCCTGGCCCCTGCGAGAGGAGGAGCCCCAGGCCGTGGAAGTCGTCGCCCTCTGGCCCTCCGGCTCGCTCAGTCCGGGCGCTCGCACCCTCCTGGATGGGGTGAGGCATATCCACTCGCCTCGTCGTTAAAACGACGAAGGCGTCGAATTCTGTCGGATTTCCGTTTGCCTTGAGAAGGGATATCGTTAGTCTGTAGAAGATTACACCAGAGGTGCACAAGGATGACAGCCACGGAACGGACGATTGCACGCCTTCCCGCCCACCTGCGTCGGTACGTGGTGAGCCAGGACTATGCGGCGTACACGGCCCGGGACCATGCCGTGTGGCGCAACATCCTGGGCAAGCTGCGCGGCCACCTGGCGGACAAGGCGCACCCCGTCTACCTGGAGGGCCTGGAGGCGACCGGTATCGGCGCCGAGTCCATCCCCAGCCTGGATGAGATGAACGAGAAGCTCGCCCGCCTGGGCTGGGCCTGCGTGGGCGTGCGTGGCTTCATCCCGCCCGCGGTCTTCACGGAGCTGCAGGCGCTGGGCGTGCTGGCCATCGCCGCGGACATCCGCACGCACGAGCACATCGAATACACGCCCGCGCCGGACATCGTCCACGAGAGCGCGGGCCACGCCCCCATCATCGCGAACCGCCGCTATGCGGAGTACGTCAAGGGGTGCGGGATGGTGGGCTTCAAGTCCATCGCCAGCGTGGAGGACCAGGCCGTCTTCGAGGCCATCCGCAACCTGTCCGTGGTGAAGGAGGACCCGGAGGCCAGCGAGGAGGAGCAGGCTCACGCGCAGGCGCGGCTGGAGGCGGCCAGCGCCAGCCGCCGCTACGTCAGCGAGAGCACCCGCGCCACGCGGCTGTACTGGTGGACGGCGGAGTACGGCCTCATCGGCGACGTGGAGCGTCCGCGCATCTACGGCGCCGGCCTGCTGTCCAGCATCGGTGAAGCCCACCACTGCCTCACCCCGACGGTGACGAAGCTGCCGCTGAGCGTGGGCTGCGTGGACACGGACTTCGACATCACCCGCATGCAGCCGCAGCTCTTCGTGGCGCGCGACTTCGAGCACCTCTTCGAGGTGCTGCGCGAGTTCGAGTCCACGCTGGCGTGGAAGCGCGGTGGGGACTACGGGCTGGAGCAGGCGCTGCGCGCCCGCACCGTCAACCACCTGGTGCTCGCGGATGGCCGCGAAGTGACGGGTCGGGTGGTGGGCATGGTGGCCGCGCCGAAGGCGGTGGCCGAGGGACTGTCCACCGCGCTGGTCCGGCTGGATGGCCCCATCCTCGCCTCGCGTGGCGGGAAGGCCGAGGACAGCAAGCCGTGGAACGGGCCGGCCCTGGTCGCCTTTGGCGCGGGCAAGCTGCCGGAGCGCGGGTCGTTCAAGTTGTCGATGGCGAGCGGGCTGGAGCTGGAGGGCTTCGCCACGGACGGCGGCCAGGTGCTGGTGCTGCGAGGCCGGCTGGCGGGTCGCGAGCTGGAGCTGCCCGCGGTGGCCAGGCTCTTCATCACCACGCACCTGCCCTCGGTGGCGGGCGGGCCCGCGGACCCGGAGGCGTGGGACCACTGGTTCGGCGAGCTGAGCGCGTTCTCGGAGGGTGACGGCGAGTCCAAGGCGCGCTCGCGCAAGGCGCACGCCCTGCACCCGTCGCTCGCCGCGCTCTACCGCGAGGTCCGGCAGATGCGTGAGTCGCGCACCGTGAAGCCCGAGCGGCTGGCGCAGATCGCCGCCGCCGTCACCGACTTCCCCGACGACTGGCTGCTGCGCACCGAGGTGGAGGAGCTGCGCGCACCCCGCGCCTGAAGTCCGCCCCGATTCCCGCACCACGGACGCCCTCTGCTCCTCTCGAGTGGAGGGCGTTTGCGTTGGGCCCGAGGCTCACGGCTCCGGTGCTCCTCGCGGGTGGGGGCGTCGACGTTTCGTGCAACTCAGAGCGCGCGTGCGCGGGGCGTCACGTGGCCCCGCAAAAGCGCCACGGGCCCGGCCACACGGTTTTCCGCGCGGTCAGGCCCGAGGTCTGGCATCAGCTCCCGCGAGGGAGCGGTGACTCACTTCTCCTTGGAAGCAATCTTGCGCAGCGCCTTCTGGTCGCGCACGCAGAGGATGCGGCCGACGTTGCCGAGCACGCCCTCGCGCTTCATCTCGTTGATGAGCGTGGACACGAAGGAGCGCGAGGCGCCGACGAGGTCCGCGAGGTCCTGCTGGGTGATTCCGCGCAGGTCCGTCTCACCGCCGTGCGGGCAGCGCTCGCCGTGCGCCTCGACCAGGGTGAGCAGGGTGTCCGCCAAGCGGGCCGGAACTTCCTTGAACGTCAGGCCCAGCACGCGCTTGCGCAGCGAGCGAACGCGCTCGGCGTAGGCGCGGACCACGTCCACCGCCAGGGCCGGACGGGCCTCCAGCTGGGCGCGGAAGTCACGGCCTTCGATGCTCCACACCTCGGCCTCACCGGCGGCGACGGCCATCTCCTCGATGGGCGTGCCCTCGGGGCGGAACAGCTCGCCGAACAAGTCACCGGGGCGGAGGATGGACACCACCGAGCGGGTGCTGTTCTTGCCGATGCGCATCAGACGCACGCGGCCGGACTTGAGCAGGTACACGCGGTCCGTGTTGTCGCCGGGGCGGTAGATGGTCGAGTTGTGGGGGAAGGACTCGACCTTGAAGTACCCCTTGAAGTCGATGGCCTCCTGGCCGGGGATGAGCTTGTTGGCGGTGACCATCATCCCGGAGGAGGTCGTCTGCAGCGGCGCCACGACGTTGGAACCGATAGGGCCGAGGGGGCGATTGAAACCGTGCATGGGATTCACTCCGGGGAAGGAAGGAAGAGGGCGACTGGCCGCTTGCCTCAGCGGCGGACGGGGGTTTCCTTTTCCAAGTTACGTGCCAGCCAGGAATGAAGTGCCAGCGGGGGAACACATTCAGTAATGCCGGGTACTTAGCGCTACAGCCCCGCATCACCCGGGTTTCTGTGTCCAAAACCTGAAACAGAACGTTCAAACAGTCTGATCAAGTTGAACGGAACGTTCAATCCGGGCCCCCCACTGTCGCGCCCGCGACAATGTTCAGGAAGCGTCCTTCACGGGGAAGGTGTGCACTTGAGGGCCCTGGCCCTGTGCAAGTCCGTACTTTTGGAGCTTGCGCTCCAGGGTGGGGCGGCTGATTCCAAGAATCTGGCAGGTGCGACCCTTGTGCCCCTTGGTGACAGCCATCGCACGGGCGATCAGCTGACGCTCGGCCTCTTCCAGGGTGGGGATGAGGCTGGGGTCGTCCACGGCCGGGGCGGCGAACATGGCCCCGGCTGGGGCCGGCCGGCCGGCGTCCGGGCTGGGAGCGGCCTCCAGCGCGGGCAGGTCATCGCCGCGCAGCACGTCGCCCGGGGCGAGCACCACGGCGCGGGTGAGGACGTTCTCCAACTCGCGCACGTTGCCGCGCCAGGGCAGCTGGGTGAGCCGCTCCATGACCTCCATGGGCACGCGGGTGACGCGCTTGTGCACCTTCTCGTTGATGCGCTCGAGCAGGTGCTTCACCAGGAGGGGGATGTCGTCGCGCCGCTCGCGCAGCGGGGGGATGAGGAGCGTAATCACCTTGAGGCGCTGGTAGAGGTCCTCGCGGAAGCGGCCCGCCGCCACCTCCTCGGCGAGGTTGCGGTGGGTGGCGGCGATGACGCGCGCGCGCAGCTTGATGCGCTTGACGCCGCCCACACGCTCGAACTCGCGCTCCTGCAGCACGCGCAGCAGCTTGGCCTGGAGCATCAGCGACATGTCGCCAATCTCGTCCAGGAACACGGTGCCTTCCTCGGCCACCTCGAACTTGCCCAGCTTGCCGGAGGAGGCCCCGGTGAAGGCGCCCTTCTCGTGGCCGAACAGCTCGGACTCCAGCAGCGTGTCGACGATGGCCGAGCAGTTGATGCCGATGAAGGGCCGGGCCTCGTCGTACGAGTAGTTGTGGATGACTCGGGCGATGAGCTCCTTGCCGGTGCCGCTCTCGCCGGTAATCAGCACGGTGGCGGCGCTGCCCGTCACCTTGCCAATCTCCTTCACCAGCTTCTGCATGGAGCCGCTGGTGCCGACGATGTCGCCCAGGCGGGCGGCGGCATTCTCGCGGTTGACCTCGTCCGCGCGGCGCGACAGCTGGCGGTACTCCAGCGCGCGCTGCACCACCAGGTCCAGGGCGGCCGGGTCCGGGAAGGGCTTGTGGATGTAGTCGAAGGCTCCGGCCTTCATGGCCCGGATGGTCGTCTCCATGTCGTGGTAGGCGGTGACGAGGATGATGCGCGCGTCCCCGCACAGCCCCTTCATCTCCTCGATGATTTCCAGGCCCGTGCGGTCCGGAAGCATCATGTCGAGGATGACCACGCTGGGCATGGCCTCCTGGGCGGCGCGCAGCCCCGCCGCCGCGCTGGTGGCCGTGGCCACGTGGTAGCGCGGCTGGCCGTCGTGTTCGATTTCCTCGAAGTGCATCTTCAGCGTTTCGAGGAGCGAGACGTCATCGTCGACGATGAGAAGGGTCTCCATGGCGTCGTCTCAGGTGGCGAACGTCAGTGTGAAGACCATTCCCGGCTCGGAGCTGCCCTCGGCGGCCAGGTCCCCGCCCTGGCCCGTCATCACCCGGCGCAGGGCCGCGAGCGACAGGCCCGCCCCCCTCGCCAGCCGCGAGCCGAAGGGCTCGAAGAGGGTGCCGCGCTCCTCGGGGGGGAGGGCGGCGGCGGGGTCCTTGAGCACCATCAGCACCTGGCCCGAGCCGCCCCGGCGCAGGGCGACCTCCACCGGGCTGTCCTCGGGCTGGCCCATGGCGACGTTGAGGAGCACCTGCGCCAGCACCGGGCGCAGCCGGTTGGGGTCCACCCTCACGCGCGGCAGGTCGGGCTCCTCGTCCACGCGCACCTCGATGCGGCGCTCGGCCAGCTCGGGGGCCACCATGCCTGTAGCTTCCTGTAGCACCGAGCGCAGCGGGTGCGCGTCCAGGTTGGGCGTGGTGTCCCGGCCGTACTCGGACAGGAGCCACAGCATCCGCTCCATGGTGCGAATCTCGCGGTTGGCGATGGTGAGCCGCCGCCTGTCGCGGTCCGACAGGCCGGTGTTCCGGGCCAGCGTCTGCACCGCCATCTTCACGGAGGACAGGGGGTTGCGAATCTCGTGGCTGAGCGAGGAGGACAGGCGGGAGATCTGCACCGGCGGCGCGTCCTCCAGCACGGTGTTCAGGTCGAGCACGCCGGCGCAGGCCTCGCCCGCGTCCAGGCCCAGCGTCAGGCGCAGCGGGGTGGCGTCCTCGCCGCCGAGCTGCGCGGAGACGAACTCCACGGCGCGGCGGTCTTCACGGGCGCGGGCGTCCAGCTCGCGTGCGCGCTCGGCCGTGACGCCGAGCACCGCGTGGAGCGGGCGCTCCAGCAGCTCCGAGGCGGGGCGCCGCAACACGGTGGCGGTATCACCCTCGACACGGGTCACCCGCAGGCTTGGAGACCAGGCGAGCAACACGGCTTGCAGGAGGTGGGCGTTCATTTGATGGGCCTGAAACATACCGAGTAAGGTCGCGCGCTGTCCCTATGTCCATCACGACACGTCTTCCGAAGAACCTTGTGGCGGCCCTCCTCTTCCTGTCGGGCGCCACGGCTCTGGTGTACGAACTGGTCTGGTCCAAGTACCTCGGGAACGTCCTCGGGAACAGCGGACAGGCGCATGCCGTGGTGCTCGCTACCTTCATGGGTGGACTGGCGCTCGGGGCATCTGTCTTTGGGAGGACAGCCGACCGGGTGAAGAACCCCCTGGCCCTCTACGGGCTCCTGGAGCTGGGCGTGGGCCTCTACGCCCTGGCCTTCCCCTATGTCCTGGACGCCCTGAGCTCGCTCTGGCTGGTGCTGGCGCCCGCCGTCCCGGACGGCTTCCGGGTGGCGCCCCGGCTGCTGGTGGCCTCGCTGTCGCTGGTGGTGCCCACGCTGCTGATGGGTGGCACGCTGCCGGCGCTGGTGCGGCACTTCGCCTCCAGCCTGGCGGGCGTCCAGCGCGAGCTGGCCCGCCTCTACGCCGTCAACAGCCTGGGCGCGGCGACGGGCGTGTTCATCGCGGGCACGAAGCTGGTGCCGGCGGTGGGGCTGGCGGCCTCCGCGCAGGGGGCCGCGGCGCTCAACGTGCTCCTGGCCCTGGCGGCGCTGGCCCTGGCGCGGCAGCACCCGCCGACGCTGGCCCCGGGTCAGTCCGCACCGGACGTGGACGGGACGGCGGACGTGGTCTACCCCCGGGCGGCGGTGCGGGCGGCGCTGGTGGGCGTGGCGCTGTCGGGCTTCACGTCCATGCTGTACCAGGTGACGTGGATCCGCCTGCTGTCCATCGTCCTGGGCGCGTCCACGTACGCCTTCACGCTCATCCTCACCGCCTTCATCCTCGGCATCGGCCTGGGCAGCTTCTGGCTGATGACGCGCGCCGCGAAGGTGGACTCGCTGCGGCTGTATGCGCGGATGCAGGTGGCGCTGGTGGTGAGCCTGTGTGTGGCGCTGCCCCTGTACGTCCGGCTTCCGTACTACTTCCGCACGGCGCGCTGGATGCTGACACCGTCGCTGGACACGTGGTCCGTGTTCCAGTTCGTCACCTTCGCCTTCTGCTGCGTGGTGCTGCTGGTGCCCACCTTCTTCATGGGGGCGGCCTTCCCGGCGGCCGCGCGCGTGGCCACGGCCAAGGTGTCCGAGGTGGGGCGGCAGCTCGGCGGCGTGTACCTGTGGAACACGGTGGGCACCATCACCGGCTCGGTGCTGGGCGGGCTGGTGCTGATGCCGTGGTGGGGCATGGAGGGCAACTTCGTGGCGGGGGCGGTGGTCAACCTGGCCGCCGCGGCGCTGGCCTTCTCCGCCGTGCCGGGACGCCCGGCCAGCCCCGTCCGCGCCCTCTGGCCGGTGGCGGCGGCGGCGGGACTGGCGGCCGTGGTGCTGGGCGGCATGCAGGGCTGGGCGGTGCGGCTGAGCAGCATCACCTCGCCGCGCATCCACGAGCGGGCGCCGAGCTACGAGAAGCTGGTGGCGAGCACGGAGCGCAACACCGCCCCCGTCTTCTACAAGGACGACACCTTCGCCACGGTGCTGGTGGCGGACATGACGGGCAAGCACCGCTTCATGAAGCTCAACGGCAAGGTGGACGCCTCCACCGGCAGCGACGTGGAGACGCAGGTGGTGGCCGGGCACCTGGGCGCGCTGCTGCACCCGCGTGAGCCGAAGAACGTGCTGGTGGTGGGCGCGGGCGCCGCCATCACCGCCGGCAGCGTGCTGGCGCACCCGGTGGAGCGGATGGACCTGGTGGAAATCTCCCCGGCCGTCATCGACGCGGCGCGCCTGTTCAAGGACGCCAACCGCAACGCGGTGGACGACCCGCGCACGCACGTGCACGTGGACGATGCCAAGACGTTCATGGCCCTGGCGCCCCGCAAGTACGACATCATCGTGAGCGTGCCCTCCAACCCATGGGTGGCGGGCGTGTCGGGCCTCTTCACCCGGGACTTCTTCCAGACGGTGGACCGGCACCTGGCGGACGACGGCATCCTGGTGCAGTGGATCCACACCTACGAGAACCGGCAGGAGCTCATCCAGCTGGTGATGCGCACGCTGCGGGACACCTTCCCGCACGCCACCACGTGGCTGGGGCCGTATGACCTGGTGCTGGTGGCCAGCCGCAAGCCGCTGACCTTCGACGCGCAGCGCATGGCGGCGCGCATGGCCCTGCCCGCAGTGAAGGAGGACCTGGCGCGGGTGGACATCCACGACGTCTTCGCGCTGCTGTCCAAGCAGGTGCACAGCGAGCAGGGGCAGCTCGAGTTCGCCGGAGAGGGCCCCATCAACACCGACGACGACAACATCCTGGAGTACGCCTCGCCCATCGCGTTCTTCGTCGGGGACCTGGACCGCTACCACGACGAGCGGCGCGCCCCGGACGGCGGCTCGCGGCTGCTCATCAACGACTACGTGCGCCAGCATCCGCCCACCGCGGAGCAGCTGGCGCGGCTGCACCGCAACATGTCGCGCTATCACCGGGTGGACGACCCCCTGGTGCGCGGCGTGGCGGCGCGGTGGCACGCGCTGGCCCCGGACAGCCGCGACGCGGCGGTGGCGCTGGCGAAGGCGGCGCTCGCCCAGCAGGACCTGTCGCTGGCCGCCTCGCTGCTGGAGGCGGAGGTGGCGCGGGGCGGGCGTGAGCCGGCGCTGGTGACTGCCTACCTGGAGATGGCGACCACGCGCCTGTGGGCCACGCGCACCGTCTGGACGCCCGCGGAGGCCGATGCGGCGCTGGCGCTGGGCCGCGAGGTGGCCGGCGCCCACCCCGGAGACACCGCGCTGGCCGAGGCGCTGACCTCGCTCTGCAAGGCCCTGCCGACCTCCACCTGCGTCCCGGCTCCGGCCCCCGCCGCCAGCCCCAATCCCCCCTGAAAGGGGGGTCGGAGCTGTCACGATTTTGCTAAATCCCGGGAATCGCTAAGGATTCCGGGCATCCTCCCGATGACGGATGGAGGGCGGGCGGCCATCCATCCTAGTGTACTTGCAACCCTGAGTAGTCAGGGTTCGCTTTCCCGCCTGAACCCCCTGGAGACTCTCATGAAGACCCTTCCCCTTCCCAAGAAGAACCTCCGCAAGGCCCGTGGTCAGGGCATGACCGAGTACATCATCATCGTCGCGCTGATCGCGATCGCCGCCATCGGCGTCATCACGCTGTTCGGCGACAACATCCGCAAGCTGTTCGGCGCCTCCGCCGCGGCCCTCGCCGGTAACGACAACGTGCTGAACGACGGCGTGAAGTCGAACGACGCGCTGAACAAGAAGACGATGAAGACGTTCGGCCAGAACAACACGTACTGAGCCGTTCCGAGTCGTTCTTCCGGAGGCGTCATCCCCTGGCATCTGCCATGGGATGGCGCCTTCAGTCGTTTCTGGCTTCGCCGCTGCGAGCCGTGCCGTGGCTGAAGGCGCCCCCTGCGCCTGGTAGCTGGCACCCGACGTGGTGATTCCCCCGTCGAGGCGCTGATCCAGTACCGGGCAGCCAGGGCTTCGCGTGGTCCCCCGCCGCAGGTCCGCCGCGAGGGGGGCTTGACCCTCACGCGACGTGAGACCTTAGACCCTCTCTTCCGAGGTGGAGGGATATGGCCCTTACAGTGAGTCAGGTGGCGCGCCTGGCGAAGATCAGTGTCCGGGCGCTGCACCACTACGACGAGATTGGCCTGCTGAGCCCTTCGGAGCGCAGCGAGGCCGGTTATCGGCTGTACACCCAGGTGGACCTGCAGCGGTTGCAGCAGGTGCTCTTCTTCCGGGAGCTGGGTTTCCCGCTGGAAGAGGTTCGCCGCATCCTGGGGGATCCTTCCTTTGACCTGCGTTCGGCCCTGCTGATGCAGCGGCAGTTGCTGTCGGAACGGTCCGCACGGCTGGACGCATTGCTGGGCGCCGTGGATGCGGCGCTCGACGCACTGGAGAAGGGGAAGAGCATGGACCAGGAGAAGATGTTCGAGGCCTTCGGGGACTTCGACCCGACGAAGTACGAGGCCGAGGTGAAGGAGCGCTGGGGCGACACGGAGGCCTACAAGGAGTCCGCCCGCAGGACGTCGCGCTACACGAAGCAGGACTGGACGGCCATCAAGGAGGAGATGGACCGCATCCAGAAGTCGCTCGCGGAGCTGCTCGGCGCGGGCCGCGCACCCACGGAGGCGGCGGCCATGGACCTGGCCGAGGAGTACCGGCAGCACATCTCCCGGTGGTTCTACCCCTGCTCGTACGTCATGCACCGCGGGCTGGGGGAGATGTACGTGGCGGACCAGCGCTTCACGGAGAACATCGACCGGGTGCGGCCCGGGCTCGCCCGGTTCCTGCGGGAGGCCATCATCGCCAACGCGGAACGGCACGGCGAGTAGCCCGGGGCCGCGCGACCCGCACACCGCCGCGACGTCAGGGACTCCGCGTCGCGGCGGGCCGCTCCCTCACCCAGAGGACGTAGTCGCCATCCTGGAACTGCTCGCGCCAGCCGCCTCGTGCGCGCAGGCTGTCGAGCAGGATGTTGCCCGGGTTCTCCAGCTTCCAGAGGAGGTAGTCCGGGTCGTACTTCGCGAGGGCGTCCTCCCAGCCCGGCTCGCCCCAGACCAGCTTGTTGTAGTCCTGGTGGATGGCCAGCGGGAACGGGTCATTGCGGCTGTCGATGAAGACCTTGTAGTCCGGCCCGGCGAAGAACGAGATGGGGCCGCCGATGACGAACGGGTTGAGCACCCGGCCTGGCGGCAGACGGCGGAGCGCGTCCAGCGCACCCAGCGGAATCCACGTGCGCAGCACGCCCTGCTCCATCGGCGTCGGCTGCCGCGCATGGACGACGGTCAGCGCGGCCAGCAGCAGGGCGGGCCAGAGGGCACCCCGGCCCCGGGCGCTCCATCCCGCCACCGCGTCATCGAGCCCCTTCCACAGCCGCCTCCACGCTCCGAGGGTGGATGCGCCCGCCTCGCTCGCCGGGGTCTGCACGGCATGCTCCAGCAGGGCGAGCGCCAGCAGCACGGCGGCGAACGGCGCATGGCGCTGCACCTTGATGGCGGCAATGCCGAGCACCGCCGCGGGCAGGAGGATGGCCACCCGGCGCGAGGGCGCCCGCCCCACGGCGAACAGCGTCGCGCCCGCCAGCGCGAGGTACGCCCAACTCCAGCGCTCGTCCAGGCCGAGCGGCCGCCACTCGTTGATGCCCTGCGTGGACTCCAGCACCGAGTGGAGCAGGGGATAGAGGTAGATGGCGGGGCCATCCGGGCCCAGGCCGGCCGCGAGGAAGGCCACCGCGCCGAAGGCCAGGGCCCGCAGGGCGCGGCGCCGGGACTCGGGGCTCGGGGCGTCCAGCGCTGCACCCACGGCGGTGGCGCCGAGCAGGGCCGGGCCCAGGGGCCAGCTCCCGTGGAGGTTGGCCCAGGCCACGCCGAGGAAGGGGAAGACCCAGAGGACGCGGTGCTGGCCCGCGCGCCAGGCCTGGACGCACAGCACCGAGACGGTGAAGAGCAGGTGCCCCACATGGAAGGGGCGCTCCTGGTTCCAGGTGGGGAGGTGCACCCAGAGGACGAGGCCCAGCGTGGCCAGGGCCACCAGCCCGCGGCGCCCGGAGGCGGCCCGGCCCAGGGCGCTCCACAGCAGCAGGACGTTGGCGCAGACGAGCGCGGCGACGAACAGCGCGGGCCCTCCCGCGCCGAGCCAGCGCACCAGCAGCATGCACAGCACGCCGAAGCCCCACTCATGGGGCACCCAGCCCGCGGTCCCCGTGACGCTGAAGGGGTCCACCCGGGTGAAGCCGTGCTCCAGGAGGAAGCGGCCCCCGGCGAGGTGGAAGAAGAGGTCGAAGTGCTTGAGCGGCGACATCCCCAGCCGCACGACGAGCGCCAGGGCCAGGAGGGCCGCCGGCCCGGGGAGAAGGAAGGACCGCGCCCGCATGGAGCCCACTGCCTAGCGGAACCCCAGCCGGCGCAGCATCACCGCCCGGATGGAGGGAATCCGGAAGCGGTAGATGAGCGCGTCCGCGAAGTAGTGCGCCAGCACCACCGCGAAGCTCAGCGAAGTCACGGCCCGCAGCAGGGGATGGGCGCTCAGCAGGGTGGCGTTGCTCGCGAGCACGCCGAACGTGGCCCCCTCCTGCATCAGCCCGTGCAGCACGCCCAGGGCCAGCAGGGGCAGCATGCTCGCAATCATCGCCGGGACGATGAGCCCGCGGGGAAGGCGGGACGTGTCACCCGGACGCGGCTCCAGCATCCGCGCGGTGAGGACGTAGTACTCCAGGCCGTGCATGGCGGGCAGCATGACGTAGCCCCAGGAGGGCGCCACCAGGGCCAGCCCCGTGGCCGTCGCCATGGCCAGCAGGTAGAGCACCTTCGGCCCGCTCCGGGGCCCCGTGCCGAGCACGGACCGGAAGAGCACCACGAAGTAGCCCATCCACACCGCCAGCAGGACGGCGAGCGTCTCGCGCGGCAGCACCGTGCCCTGGCCCACGTCGAGGTAGGCGGAGGACGCGGGGCCGGAGGACTCGGAGACGAAGAGGATGCGGACCAGGAGCAGCGTCAGCATCAGGGGCACGTACATCCGCTGCAGCTGGCGCTCCCGTGAGGCGGGGGCCGGCAGCCCGGCGTCACTCTCACGCAGCCCGTGCAGCGACCAGAGGCCGCGGTGCTGGGACAGCGTGTGGTGCAGGCCGAAGACGTTGAAGATGACGGCCACCGCGTACATGTGCGCCGTGCGGTCCGCGTAGAAGCTGAAGAAGAGGCCCGTGCCCACCGCGAGCATGGCCAGCGCCCCCGCCAGGACCTGCCGGGGCTGACCCGGCGCCGACGTCAGCACGTCCCGGTGCACGGCGAAGAGCAGGAAGGTGAGGACCACGTGTGTGGCATTGCCCAGCAGGTTCTGCGCCGTCCACCCCGCCAGCCGGTGCGCCGCGTCGGAGGCGGGGGCGGACAGTGCGCTGGAGGCTGCCACGCTCAGGGCGAGCAGCAGGGGGATGGCGAAGATGAGGACATCCGCCCGCGCCGAGAAGAGCCACAGGCCCCGGAAGGTCAGGGTGCCCGGCAGGCCAGGGGCGGGGGCATGGGTCCGCGAAGGGGCGGCGGGAAGCACCGGCGTCATCGAGGCGGAATCCTACCACGCCTGGCGGGGGCCGCGCCCCCGGGCCCCACGCGCGGGGGCCTCCAGGAATTCCAGCCAATTTGAACATCCCTTCACCTTCTGGCCGGTTTCGCCGCCGGGGCTCGTGCTAAGACAGACCCGTTCATGGAAGGCCGCCTGCTGCTGAAGAACTGCGCCGTGTTCCGCGCGGATGGTCGGGTCCGCAACGGCATGGCCGTGGTGGTGGAGGGCAACACCATCCGCCGCGTCGCGCCGGACGCCCAGGTGCCCGTGCTGCCCGGGGACTGGGAAGTCGCTTGCCGGGGACGTCTCGTCGCGCCGGGGCTGGTGGACTGTCACTCGCACCTCGTCAACGGCCAGCTCCTCCCGCCCTCCGGACACTTCCTGCTGATGCCGCCGGCTGAACGGCTGGAGCGGATGCTGCGCGTGGCCCGGCTCCTCGCCGACGAGGACGTGGAGGCCCTCACCCGCTTCGCCGCGGCCCGCGCCCTGCGGGATGGCGTCACCCTGGTCGTGGAGCACCTGTCCTGTCAGGACGTCGCTGGAGGGCTCGCCGCCCAGGCCCGCGCGGCGGAAGGCCTGGGCCTGCGGCTGCTGACCAGCCACGCCACCCACAGCCTGGATGGCGCCCAGCAGGCGGAGACGTGGCTGGAGGCCAACGCCGACTTCGCCCGCGAGCGGCGGGAGCACCCGCTGGTGCGCGGGGCCATCGGCTTCCATGCCTCGTACACGTGCGACCACGCGCTGCTCACCCGCGTGGCGCGGCTGAGCCGGCAGTTGGACGTGCCCACCGTCTTCCACCTCGCGGAGAGCGAGGACGACCTCACCACCACCTACTCCCGGCACAGCCAGCGCGTGGTGCCCCGGCTGGATGCGCTGGGGTTGCTCAACCCTCGTGCCATCGCCGCCTATGCGCGCACGCTGGACAGCTCGGAAGCAGGGCGCCTGGAGGAGAGCGGCACCTTCGTGGCGCTCGCGCCCCGCGGCCTCCGTACCCTGGAGCGTGGCGCGGACCCGATGGAGGCCGTGCTGGCGCGCATCCACATGGTGGGGCTGGGCACGGGCGGCCACGGCACGCTCCAGGACGAGCTGCTGGCCGCGCTGGTGGGGGCGCTGCGCATCTCCCGCGCCGGACGCCTGCCGGATGTGGACGGCTCGCTGGCCCACCTGCTCGTCAACGGCCCCGCGGAGCTGTGCACGCGGCTGTTCGGCTTGCCCTCGGGCAACGTGGAAGAGGGGAGCATCGCGGACCTCGTCGTCTACGACTCCGTGCCCCCGTCGGACCCGGAGACGGGCTACTCGCCGCACCTGCTCGGGCAGATGACCCGCTCGCCGGTGGCGTGGACGGTGGTGGACGGCCGCGTCTGCGTGCGCGAGGGCCAGCTGCTCGGCTTCGACTACGTGGACCTGGCCCGCGGCGCGACGGAAGCGCTCCACCGGGTGTGGACGCGCGCGCGGCTGGGCAGCTGAGGGCTCCATGAGCGCCGCGCCTTCCCCGCTGGTGGACACCCTTCGCGCCGCGCGTGAGCGGCGGGGACCGCTGCTGACGGACCCGCGCACCACGGCCTTTCGCGTGCTGAACGGCGAGGCGGACGGCGTCCCCGACGTGACGGCGGATGTCTTTGGCGGGCTGTACGTCATCAGCCTCTACCGCGACCTCTCCACCGCCGAGGAGGAGGCGCTCCTGGACGCCGCCGTGGCCGCGTGGGCGCCGCGCGGCGTCTACCTGAAGCGCCGTCCCCGCGAGGCGCGGGTGCTGGCCAACGTGGCGAAGGAGGAGCTCGCGCCGGAGGTGCCGGCCCGGGGCGAGCCGGTGGAGTCGCTCACCGCGCTGGAGAATGGCCTGTCGTTCCTCATCCGCCCCGCGCAGGGGCTGTCGGTGGGGCTGTATCTGGACATGCGCGACACGCGCGCGTGGCTCCAGGAGCGGGTGCGGGGCCTCACCGTGCTCAACCTCTTCGCCTACACCTGCGCCTTCGGCGTGGTGGCCGCCGCGAGCGGCGCGAAGCGGGCGCTCAACCTCGACGCCAGCCGCCGCGTGCTGGAGTGGGGTGAGGAGAACGCGCGCCTCAACGGCCAGCCGGTGGACCGCTACGACTACGTGGCCGGGGACGTGTTCGACTGGCTCAAGCGGCTGGCGAAGAAGGGCGAGACGTTCGACGTCGTCATCTCGGATCCCCCGTCCTTCTCCACCACCCGCACCGCCCGCTTCTCCGCCGCGCGCGACTACGCCCGGCTGGCGGAGGCCGCCGCGCGCGTGGTGACTCCCGGAGGCCGGCTGGTCGCCTGCTGCAACCACGCGGGGCTGCCCGCGCGCCGCTTCGAGACCATGGTGGCCGAGGGCGTCGCCCTCGCGGGCCGGAAGGGGAAGGCGGTGGGCTCGCTCGGCCCCTCTCCGCTCGACTTCCCGTCGCCCCCGGGACAGGAGCCCGCTCTCAAGGTGCATGTGGTGGAACTTCGTTAGCCCCGCGGGCCCCGGCGCGGGTAATGTCCAGGCGTCATGGCTCCCGCGGCACAGCAGCAGCGCGACACCGCCCGCTTCGGCAAGTACCGGCTCATCGAGCGCATCGCCGTGGGGGGGATGGCGGAGATCTTCCTCGCGCACCAGAAGCACGATGACGGGCACGAGTCGCCCGTCGTCATCAAGCGCATCCGCCCCCACCTGTCCAAGCATGCGGCCTTCGTGAAGATGTTCCTCAACGAGGCCCGGCTCGCCGCGCAGCTCAACCACCCCAACGTGGTGCAGATTCACGACCTGGGGAAGATCGCCGAGAGCCACTTCATCGCCATGGAGTACGTCGCCGGGCGTGACATGCGCCGGGTGGTACCCAAGGCGGAGGCGCTCGGGATTCCCTTCCCGCTGGTGTACGCGGTGAAGATTGCCTCGTGCGTCTGCGCGGGGCTGCACCACGCGCACACCAAGGTGGACCTGTACGGCAACCCGCTCAACATCGTCCACCGGGACGTGTCGCCGGAGAACATCGTCGTCGCCTTCGACGGCTCGGTGAAGATTCTCGACTTCGGCATCGCCAAGGCCGCCAACCAGGTGGGCCAGACGCGCACGGGCGAAATCAAGGGCAAGCTCAGCTACATGAGCCCGGAGCAGTGTCTGGGCACCCCGCTGGACTGCCGCAGCGACATCTTCTCCCTCGGCGTGGTGCTCTACGAGTGGCTCACCGGCTTCAAGCTGTTCACCGGCGAGTCCGAGGTGGCGGTGATGCGCAGCATCACCGAGGGGAAGATCTATGCGCCCTCGTACTTCCGGGAGGACCTGCCCGAGCGGCTGGAGCTCATCCTGATGAAGGCGCTGGAGCGCGACAAGGACAAGCGCTACCAGACGGCCGCGCAGATGCAGAAGGACCTGGACGCCTTCCTGGACGCGTACGAGTTCACCCCCACGCCGCTGCACCTGTCCAACTTCCTCAAGCAGCTCTTCGAGGAGGAGCAGCGGCGCATGCAGGCGCGCGCCTCGAACGCGCCCACGTCCGAGGAGGCGCTGGAGCTGTCCGACGTCGTGGCCGCGCTCGACACGGTGAAGGGCACCCCCGCGCCGGAGCCCGTCGCGCCCCAGGCCACGAGCGACGACCACACCGAGCCGCGCATGGTGGCCGTGCCGCTCAGCCCGGCCGCATACGAGGCGCTGGAGGCGGCGGCGCGCCGCAACGACATCTCGCCGGGCAAGCTGATTTCAGAGCTGCTCGAGTCTTGGCTGAAGTACCGCTGACATGCCTCGGTTGAAGCTGACGCTCGAATACGACGGAACGCGCTTCGTGGGCTGGCAGGTGCAGCCCAACGGCCCGTCCGTGCAGGCGGCGCTGGAGGACGGGCTGGCCCGGCTGCTGGGCGAGCAGGTGTCCGTGTTCTGCGCGGGGCGCACCGACTCGGGGGTGCACGCCGCCGGGCAGGTGGCCTGCTTCGACACCCCGAGGGTGCTGCCGATGAAGGCCTATGTCCGGGGCCTCAATGGCCTGCTGCCGGACGACCTCGCGGTGGTGTCCGCCATGGAGGTTCCGGAGGGGTTCGACCCGCGCCGCTGGTCCCGGGGCAAGCGCTACAGGTACCGGCTGAGCAACCGCGCCACGCGCTCGCCGCTGCGCCGGCTGACGCACTGGGAGGTATTCGCCCCGCTGGACGTGGACGCCATGCGGCGGGCCGCGGTGCACCTGCTGGGCCGGCATGACTTCTCCGCCTTCCGGGCGGCGGACTGCCAGGCGAAGCACGCGGTGCGCGAGGTGCGCAGCCTGACGGTGGAGGGCCAGTCCGGGGACGAGGTGTCCTTCGTGGTGGAGGGCACGGCGTTCCTCAAGCACATGGTGCGCAACCTCGTGGGGACGCTGGTGGAGGTGGGGAAGGGGCGCAGGCCGGAGGCCTGGGTGGCGGAGGTGCTGGCCTCGCGCAACCGGAAGCGGGCCGGGCCCACGGCGCCGCCCCAGGGGCTGGTGATGGAAGAGGTCTTCTACGGGGATGGCCCGCCTCCTCGCACGCCGGGGGGCTCGGCGGACGCGGACGAGGACGAGGGCTGAACTGGGGTAGGCTGCCGGCCGTGAGCTCCAAGACGAGTGTTCTCGAACCGCTGCGCGTACGCATCCGCCGCCTCCAGTTCATCGTGGGGCTGGGGTTCATCTCGCTCGTCGGCGGCTCGGTGCTGAGCGTGGCGCTGACGCTGCGGCTGAGCGTGCGGGTGCAGGCACTGCCGACCGGGCTGATGCGGGTGCTGATGGCGGTGCTGCTGGAGAACCTCTGGGTGCTCGGCGTGCTGCCGCTGCTCTGCTATGGCGCAGCGCGCGTCATGGAGCTGAAGCCCTGGTCCACGGCGGCGGGCGCGGCCGTGTCCGGCGCGACGTTCGTCCTGGCGCTCAACTACGTGCAGAGCGGGGCAGGGGGCCTGTGGCTGGGCGGCCTGGGCTCGGTGCTCAACGTGGTGGCCTTCGCCGTGGGCGTGGTGCTCAGCGCCCGCGCGGTGATGCTGGGCCGGGCCGCCGCGGCGCAGCAGTCCGGGAAGGCCCAGGAGAAGGCGCAGGAGCGCAAGTCCGAGTACGACGAGTTCCTCCGCGCGGCGGAGGCGGGCGCGGCCCGGCTGGAGCAGCGCGAGTCCGCGGCGCAGGCCCCGGCCCCCGAGGCGGCTCCCGCGCCGGAAGCCCCGGACACGAGCAAGACTCCGGCGGCCTGAGCCGAACCGCGGCCCGGAGTTTCGTCCCGTCCCTGGCGTGCTTCGTCCCGGGGCCGGGCGCCTTCATCACATTCCGCGCTGGCTGGCCGACCCCTGCGGGTACTGAACACGCGTGGTTCGTGTTTCAAGTCACTCCGCAGAGGGGGTCGTCGTATGACATCGGTCTCAGCCATCAGAAGTGTCTTTCTTTCAGGAGCCGTGCTCCTGGCGTCCACGTCCGGATGCCAGGGCGATGAAGCGTCCGTCGAAGTGGCCGGGTCCGAGAGCCCACTGGCCACCCGGACCCAGCAGCTCACCTGCACCAGCCTGGTGCCCTTCATGACCAGCGCGACGCTGCCCTCGGGCAACGTGACGCGCTCGGGGGTGCTCAGCTCGAGCTATGAGGCGTGGCTGGCGTTCGACAGCAATGACTCGGCACCCTCCATGTGGCTCTCCCAGGTGGGACAGACGCCCGCGTGGCTTGGCTACCAGTGGGCGGACGGCGCGAAGCGCGCCACCCACTACGCCATCCGCTTCGTGAACGGCTCGCTCACCTCGCGGGCGCCCCGGAATTGGACGCTCCAGGGGTGGAATGGCACCGCGTGGGTCGTCGTGGATACGCGCCCCAATGAGGTGGGCTGGGGCGGCAGCGAGCGGCGTGAGTACGCGGTCGCCTCACCGGGCAGCTTCACCCAATACCGCCTGAACGTGACGGACGACAATGACAGCCGTGCCCCGACCATCGAGACCGTCTCCATCGGTCGGCTCGAGCTCCTCAATTGCATCATGGACACCCAGGCGCCGGCCGCCCCGGTGCTGACGAGCTTCACGCCGGCCTCGCCGTCCAGCAACACCCAGCCCGTCCTGGCGGGCACCGCCGAGGCGAGCTCCACCGTGCGCATCTTCTCCGGCGCCTCCTGCTCCGGCACGGCGGTCGCCACCGTGACGGCCAACGCGAGCGGCGCCTTCACCTCGGTCCGGCCGGTGACTGCCAACGCCACGTCCACCTTCACCGCCACTGCGACGGACGCGGCGGGCAATGTGTCCCCGTGCTCGACGAGCCTCGGCTACCTGCACGACGGCCTGGCGCCCGCCGCGCCGGTGCTGACGGGCTTCTCGCCGGCGTCTCCGTCCAGCAGCACGCAGCCGGTGCTCTCTGGCACGGCCGAGGTGAGCTCCACCGTGCGCATCTTCTCCGGAGCCTCCTGCACTGGCACGGCGTTGGCCACGGTGACGGTTGCTGCCAACGGCACCTTCTCATCGACGCGCTCGGTGACCTTGAACGCCACGTCCACCTTCACCGCCACCGCGACGGACGCGGCGGGCAACGTGTCCGTCTGCTCTTCGAGTCTCAGCTACCGGCATGACAGCATTGTGCCGGCCGCCCCGGTGTTGACGGGCTTCACCCCCGCGTCGCCGTCGAACAGCACCCAGCCCGTTCTCTCTGGCACGGCCGAAGCGGGCGCCTCCGTACGCATCTTCTCCGGGGCCTCCTGCGCGGGCAGTGTGCTCGCAACGGTGCCCGTCGCGGCGGACAACACCTTCTCCTCTCTGCGTTCCGTGACGGCCAACACCACGTCCACCTTCACCGCCAGGGCGGTGGACGCGGCGGGCAACGTTTCTGCCTGCTCCACGAGCCTCGGCTACCGGCATGACAGTGTTCCGCCCTCGGCGCCCTCGCTGACGGGCTTCACGCCGGCCTCGCCGGGCCAGTCACTGACGCCACAGCTGCGCGGCACCGCGGAGCAGGGCTCCTCCGTCCGGCTCTTCTCCGGCGGCGGGTGTCTGGCGCCGGTGCTGGCCACCCTCACGGCGGACGCCACGACGGGCGCCTTCGCCACCTCGGTGGCCGTCGCCACGAACGCGGCGACGGGCTTCTCCGCTCGCGCGGTGGACGCGGTGGGGAACGTCTCCAACTGCTCCGCCACCGCCACCTACGTCCACGACACCGTGGCCCCGGCGCCTCCCGTGTTCGCCCAGGACTTCATCCCTATCGACACCTCGCCCTTCGTCGGAGTGGTGCGCACCCAGACGGAGCCCCAGGGCCGGGTGAGCCTGTTCACCGACGCGGCCTGCACCGCCGTGGCGCCCCCGGGCATGGTGGCGCAGGCGGATGCGAGCGGCACCGCGCACGTGGCGCTGACGCAGGCCCAGATCGACGTCACGGTGTTCGCCGTGGCTCACGACGCGGCGGGCAATCGCTCTGTCTGCGTGTCCTTCGAGGTAGGCTGCGCCGTGGGCTTCGCGGACTGCGATGGCAACCCGGTCAACGGCTGCGAGTCGGACCTGCTGCTGGACGAGGCGAACTGCGGCGCCTGTGGAACGACGTGCGGCGGAGCACTCTCCGCCAACGGCGTGTGTGGCGCCGGCACCTGTGGCCTGGGCTGCGTGGTGGGGACCTTCGACTGTGACGGTCTCGCGGCAAACGGCTGCGAGTCCGCCTCCGCGTGCAACGCGGCGGTCTGCCAGGTGGACGCTCCCGAGGAACTGCTCATCAACGCCCTGTCCGTGGTGGAGGACCCGGTGCGCACCACCGGCGCTGGCGCGTGGACCTTCGGCACCCTGATGAGGGCGATGAACGGAGGCGCGGACCCGTCCGGGCTGGTGCGCAACTGGCTCCGGACGTGGGAGCAGGACCAGTTCATCGAGGCCACCTTCGTGCCGGCCCGGCCGGGCATGCGGGGCCTGGTGCTCGGGCCCTGGGAGGCGCGCAGCGGCGGTGCCAACGCTCCCCTGGACTTCAACTCCGCGCCGTTCCGGCTGCTGGCCATCGTCAACCGCATGGACCTGCGGAACGAGGGCACTCACGCGGGTGAGGGACGGTTCGTGTTCGGCGTCCTGGACCCCGCGGGTAACCCGACGCCGTTCACCGTCATCCTGGAGTACACCCTGCCCGGTGGCAGCCCGGACGAAATCCAGCGCTGGTCGCGTGACTGGCACGAACTGGGGCGGCTCGGGGTGTCACACCCGGACTACAACGCGAAGCTCCAGGCGGTGACGGATCGCTTCACGAAGGCGTTCGTGGCGCGAGGGCGCTTCCTCGGCAGCGCCATCAGCCAGGTGCGCACCAACGAGAACGCGCTGGAGCCGGAGTGGGAGCTGCGCGAGTTCCACTTCGGCCCTGCAGGACTCGCCCCCGCGCACGTGGCGCTCACGCCCGCCTTCTTCCTCAACGGCTCCCCGCTGCTGACGGACTACATCCTGCAGAACCGGCCTGCCATCCTCACCGGGACGCATGACGTGCCTCAGTTCTTCCAGGGGCAGCCCTTCCTCTGGGGCTCGGCGCTCACCCCGTTCTTCTTCTTCTGGGACGCTCCCGGCGTGGACTCGGAGGCGCGGCATCAGTTCTCGCTCAACACGTGCAACGGCTGCCACGCAGGGGAGACGCAGACCGTCTTCCTCCACGTCGGGCCGCGCAGCCCTGGCCAGACTGCCTTCCTGTCTCCGTTCATGGTCAGCACAGCGCCCATTCCGGACCCGCTCACCGGGGCGCCTCGCGTGTTCAATGACCTGGGCCGGCGCACGGTGGACCTGAAGGCCCTGGTGTGCGGCGTGCCTCCGTCGCTGGCGCGGGACGCGGTGGGCGAGTCGCTGCTCGCGCCAGCACGGCCAGCGGCCTCCGCCGTCCCGGGCTTCCCGGCTCGCTCCAACCTGCCGGCAGGCCGCGTCCACTGACGCGGGGCTGAGCGCGCGGCACGCCCGGTGGACACGGGCGTGCCGCGCTGCCTTGTCAGGGTGGGGGGAAGTCTCGGGATTATTCCTAAATTACAGGAAAATCTCGTTTATTCTCTTGCGCTGTGAGAACCCGGTTGGGTATTCCCGGCCGCATGAATGAGTCAATCCGCTCTGTGGCTGCTTCCCGTGGGTTCCTGCTGGGGCTCGCGCTCACCGTGTCGTCCGTGGCGCATGCGTCCTCGGTTACCTTCTCCCGGCCGGAGAGGGAGCCCGTGGCGCTGAACACGGCGCTGGCGTCGCTCACCTTCACGCCCGTGAACGACGCCATGGTCAAGGAGGCCGCGCCCGCTTCCAACTTCGGCACGCAGAACCTGCTCCAAGCCTCCAACCAGCCCGGCTATCGCAAGTGGGTCTACCTGCAGTTCGACGTCACCGGCCTTCCGGCGGGGGCCACGAACATCTCCGCGCAGCTCCGGATGGGCTCGACGACCACCGGGACGGGACGGGCGATTACGGCCCACGCGGTGGCGAACACGGGCTGGAGCGAGACGGCCATCAACTGGAACACGCGCCTGCCCATGGGCACCGCGCTCTCCACCGTGTCCAGCCATACCGCCGGCCAGGTCTCCGTCTGGGACGTCAGCGCCCACATCAACGGCAATGGCAGCTTCACCCTCGGCCTGGACAGCGCCTACTCGGGCGATACGAACTTCACGTCGAGCGAGGGCGTCACCGTGCCGACGCTCGTCGTGAGCTACGACACGGCCGTGACGTATCAGGTCTACCGGGGCAACACCCACTCGCACACCAGCTACACGTCGTCGCACGGCGACCAGGTCTCCAGCGGGGACCCGACCCGCAACGGCTTGCCGGAGGCGCACCACAGCCAGGCGAAGGCGGCGGGCTACGACTTCTACGCCACCACGGACCACTCGCAGGAGGTCGCCTTCAACCCGACCAGCGCGACCAATGCCGCGTGGGTGGCGACGAAGCAGCAGGCGACGGATGCGACGACGCCTGCGTACGTGGGCCTCTGGGGCTATGAGCACTCGGAGAACAATGGTCCGGATGGCAATGGCCACATCAACGTCATCAACAGCCCCGCGTACCTGGATGCGCTGGAGTCGGGCGTGGGCCTCCAGCAGCTCTACACGTGGCTGAAGACCCAGTCCGGCGCGGTGGCCACGTTCAACCACCCGGATTCGGGCAGCTACAACAGCTTCGCCTACCGCGACGAGGCGATCACCGACGTCATCACCATGCTGGAGGTCATCAACTCCAACGACAACATCCACTACGACGGCTGGCTCGCGGCGCTGCAGAAGGGCTGGAAGGTGTCGCCCGTGTGCGGCAATGACAACCATGGCTTCTGGGGCATCACCCGCCACACCGCGCGCACCTTCGTCGTGGCCACCGCCCGCACGAAGGAGGCCATCCTCGATGCGATGAGGAACCGCCGCACCTATGCCGCGCTGGATGACAACATCCAGATTCAATACACGGTCAACGGCGCCATCATGGGCTCCACCCTCGCCAGCCCGTCGACGTTCGACTTCGCCATCACCGCCAGCGACTCCGACGCGGGGCAGCGCATCACGAAGCTCGAGCTGCTCAAGGACAACGGCGCCTTCGTGCAGGACTACTCCCCAGCAAGTCCGCAGGCCTCCGTCTCGTGGAACCCGACAGTCAACGACAGCACGAGCAAGTACTTCTTCCTGCTCGTCTACAGGGAGGGCCGCACCGACCCCGTGGCCTGGGTCTCCCCCACCTGGACGGGCCGGTAGTCAGCGCCGTCTTGCCGTGAGCCTCATGGGTCCGGAGTCAGCGCTCCGGGCCCACGGCTGTTTCAGGGACTCCAGGTCGCCTTGCATGGTGGAGCCTGTCGGCTCGGGGATGCGGACCTCGCGCGGGGACTCATGGTTTTCTAGTTTCGCTGGTTGGTTCGGAAGTGTTCCATCCAGTCGTGGACTGCCGCCCGGCCTCCGAGGGCACGTCGGGCCGGGGCCCCGCGCTTCCGATATCCTCCGGGGGCGCTGGCGTTTCCAGGCGCACCCACGGAAGAGAAGAGAGGGGATGTTGATGCGTCGTGCCCTGGCCTGTGCCGTCGTGCTGATGGCGGGTTGCGCGAGGAACGCCCGTCCCGAGGAGGCGGCGCTCGCCGCGGCCCAGGAGCCCGAGCTCGTGGCTCCGCGTTACGAGCACATCTTCCTGATGCCCGTGGAGCGGGCGCTGGCCGAGGCCACGAAGCTCCTGAGCGAGAATGGCTGGGTGCTCAAGCCCATGGAGGACCCGAAGTACCTCCTGACGGAGTGGAAGTCCGCGCAGATTGGCTACGAGTCGTGGGGCTGGAGCAGCGACGGCGACCACACGCGGTACTTCGTGGCCGGCGAGCCGCTCGGCGTGCGGCGGTCCGTCGTGCGCATCTTCCGGATGAAGCGGGTGGCCTTCGGCAACGACGCGGAGCTTCGCTACGACGGGCATACCGGGGAGCTGGTCCCGAAGCACCTGCTGATGGACCAGATTGAGCAGAGCTTGCGACGGAAGGGCGCCCCCGTGGACCTCGCCCAGCGGGAGCGGGACACCGCGCCGTGGGTGGAGCTGGACGGCGCCATCCAGGGCACCCGGGACCTGAAGCTGGAGCGGGACCTGACGCTGCGGCTGGAGTCGCGCCCTTCGCTGGAGACGCTCACCGGCACGCTGCGCCTGACGCGCGATGACGCCTTCGCGAGGGACCCGTCCTTCTACCTGAAGCGCTGGCGCCAGGAGGTCCAGGAGCCGTGTGAGCGGAAGGTCCAGGGCTTCCAGCCAATGCTTCGCGCCGGGCTCACGGTGCTCGTCGGCGAGCAGCTCGGCACGCGCGAGGTCCCCGCCGCCGTGGGCGACCTGCTGTGCGAGGCCGCCGGGGCGGGGCTGGGTGTCACGGTGGGGCTCTCCATTCCGCAGAAGGAGCAGGAGCGCATCGGCCGGTACCTGGCGAGCGCGGGAGGGCCGCCGGACCAGGATGCGCTGCTGAGCGGAGACTTCTGGCGCAAGGTCCAGCAGGACGGCCGTGGCAGCCGGGCCATGATGGACCTCATCGACCGGGCGCGGGCGCTGCGTGCCGCCGGGCACTCCGTCTCCGTGGTGGCCATCGACACGGACATGAACCACGGCAGCGCGCGCGATGCCCGCATGGCCCGGGCGGTGCTCAATGCGCGCACGGCGCGTCCCCGGGATGTGCTCCTCGTGCTCGCGGGCAACGCGCACACGCGGCTGGTGGCGGAGGCGGCCTGGAACGAGGACTTCATCCCCATGTCGCGGCACATTGCAGAGACCGACAAGGCGCTGAAGGTCCTGGAGGTCGGCTACGCCCAGGGACGGCGGTGGGGCTGCGACCTGGCGCCGAACGCAGAGCTGGAGTGCGACGTCATGGGCATTACTCCCGGGCCTCTCGTCGCGGCCCCGGCGGAGGGGCCTCCAGCCATCCGGTTGATTCCAACGCTGGACGACGATGACGGGTTCCACGGCTTCCTGGACGTGGGGGCCCTCACGGCGTCGCTGCCCGCCATCGCGCTGCGGGGGCATGAGTCGCCTACCCCCGCGACGACGCCTGCTGCGGTGGCGCCGGAACCTCCTGCGGCTCCGAGTGGACCGAAGGCGACGACGCCTGGCGCAGTGGCGCCGGAACCTCCAGCGGCTCCGGTGCCACGCTGACGTCGCCGGGCAAACGGCTCACCGCCGGGCGAGCACCTCCAGCAGGCTCAGGGTGACTGCGGAGGGGTCGCCGTCGTCGTGGTTGGTCAGCACGGAAACCGCCGCCTTGTGGTCGGGGTAGTAGCCGGCCAGGGCGGAATACCCTGGGACGCCGCCTTCATGGCCATGAAGCGGCCCCAGCGGACTGGTGCCGAGCAGGAGCCCCAGCCCATACGCCGGAGCGCCGCCGGGCTCGGCGGGCACCCAGCGGGTCAGCTCCGCACGCTGCGCCGGGGACAGCAGCGAGCCCTCGAAGAGCGCCAGGTAGAACCGGCTGATGTCCTCGGCACTGGAGATGAGGGCGCCGGCCGCGCCGATGGCGGAAGGGTGGAGCAGCTCGGTGAGGTCGACCCAGGCGCCGTCCTCGTGCGCGAGGCCGCGCACGGTGAGGGGTGGCAGGGCTTCGGAGCCATCCATTCCCGTGCTTCGCAGCTCCAGCGGCTCGAGGATGCGCTCGCGCACCTGCCGGGCGAAGGGCGTCCCCGTCACCTTCTCGATGACGACGCTGGCGAGGATGTAGTTGGTATTGGAGTAGGTCCAGCCAGCTCCCGGCTCGAAGAGCGGGGAGTGCTCGGCCCCCAGGAGGATGAGCTCCTCGACGGTCCACTCCCTGCCGGGCTCGGCCATCGCCCGCTCCAGGAAGCCTGGGTGGTCCGTGTAGTTGGCCGCGCCACTGGTGTGGTTGAGGAGCTGCCGCACGGTGATGCGGTCCGCGCGGGGAAAGTCGGGGAGCCAGGTCGCCAGCGGCGTGTCCAGCGACAGCCTTCCCTCGGCCTGGAGTTGCAAGGCCACCACCGAGATGAAGGTCTTGGTGATGCTGCCCACGCGCAGCCGGTCCCCGGGGACCATGGCCACGGCGGGCTCCATGCGGGACGCGCCCGCCGCTCCACTCCAGGTGCAGTCCGGGAGCCGCACCGAGGCGGTGGCGCCGACGAGCGCCTTCTCGGACACCGCCTGCGTGAGCGCGTCCTGCAAGCGGGACGAGAGCTCCTCGCAGGAGACGCGCGGCCGCGGGTCGTCTCCGTCGTCCCCACATCCCGCGAGCCAGAGCGTCAGGGTCAGGCCGAGCACGGCACGCCCAAGGAGCTGATTGACGAACATACAAAGTCCTCCAGATGAATGAGTGCACGCTGCGCGCACTCGAACACTGGGGGACTCCGCTGCTGTCACTCCGCGTGGCGATTACGACTCAGGTGCCGACGGCCTCCGTGGCGGTGCGCGGCTCTCCCGGCGCGGGCGCGTGGCTCTCCGCGGCGTCCGCATGGGCGATGCGCTCGTCCAGCTCCGCCGAGAGTCGCTCGAAGGCCTCCTTGCCAATCGTGGCCGACTGGTAGGCCTTGAAGAGCGACTCCTTCTCCACGATGAGCATGCGGCGGACCGCCTCCTGGTGCTCCTCCTCATGGAAGCGCATCGACTGTTGCTTCAGCGACGCCAGCTCCTTCTCGGCGGTGGTCTCCTTCTCCTGGTACTCCCGCTCCAGCTGCCCCAGCACGTCCGCGGGAATCTCCCGGTTGCGGCGCATGCCCTCCAGCGCGGCCAGGGCGGCGTGGACGGCGCCCAGGCGGCCCCGCGCCAGCTCGTACTGCTCCTGGTAGGCGTCCTTCAGGCCGGTGATGCCCAGCCGCCGCAGCAGCGGCGCCATCGTGAGCCCCTGGATGATGATGGAGAGCACCACCACGCCGAAGGTCATGTTCACCAGCAGCTCGCGGTGGGGGAAGTCCGCCGGAAGACCGAGCACCAGCACCATGGAGATGGCGCCCCGCAGCCCGCTCCAGGTGAGCACCGCGCTCCACGTCCAGGGCAGGCGCTCCGACGTGAGGCGCAGCAGCGCGGACATGCCGAACACCACCACCGCGCGGCCGGCGATGACCGCCACGTACGCCGCGAGGATGGGCTTCCACGAGGCCAGCAGCGAGCCGAGCTCCACCTCCAGGCCGATGAGCAGGAACACCACCGAGTTGAGCGCGAAGGCCAGGTACTCCCAGAAGCTCTCCACCGCGACGCGCGTGGTGGGGCTCATGCCCGCATGCGTCGCCCAGTTGCCGCACAGCATGCCGGCCACCACCGTCGCGATGACGCCCGAGTAGTGGAAGTTCTCCGCCACCACGAACGAGCCATAGGCGGCGATGACGGTGAGGGTGATTTCCACCATCGCGTCGTCCACGCGCTTGATGACCTGCGCCACCACGAAGCCCACGGCGCTGCCCACGAGCACGCCCATCCCCGCCACCTTGATGAAGTCGAAGATGGCTCCGCCCACCGTGAACTTGCCGCCGGTGGCCACCGCCACGACGAGGGTGAAGAGCACGACGGCGGTGCCGTCATTCAGCAGGCTCTCTCCCTCCACGAGGATGAGCAGGCGCTTGGGGGCACCCAGCGTCTTGAAGAGGCCCACCACCGCGATGGGGTCCGTGGAGACGATGACCGCGGCGAACACCAGCGCCGGCAACATTCCGAAGCCGCTCACGAAGTCCATCCCCTCCACCACCGGAGAGAGGATGAGCGCCGTCAGGCCCGCCGACGCGGCCACCCCGGGGATGGCCATGGAGTGGATGGCCAGCTTGTTCTTCCAGAACTTGCGGAACTCGACGTGGAAGGCCGCCTCGAACAGCAGTCCGGGGAGGATGATGGCGAAGAGCAGCTCTTTCGTGAGGTGGGGCGGCTCGAAGGCCTGCACCGCACCCAGCGACAACCCGGCCACCACCAGCGCCACCGTGTAGGGGAACTTGAAGTGGCGCGCGACGATGGCCACTGCGGTCGCGACGGCGAAGATGAGGACGAAGGCCAGCTCGAAGTGCATTGCTGGTGTTTAATTTGTGCACCAACGTCATTGCAACCCCGGCGCACCGGGCCCGGACACGCTGCGTCCGGGCCCGCCTGCCTGCCGACGTACTACGGGTAGCAGGCCGCCTGGCGCAGGGCCGTGTCTTCCGGCAGCCCCAGGGCGACGTTGAAGTTCTGCACGGCCTGGCCGGCCATGCCCTTCACGAGGTTGTCCAGCGCGGCCATGACGGCCACCGAGCGGCCCTTGGTGGCCACGGAGATGTCGCAGAAGTTGCTGCCCGCCACCGCGGCCACGCGGGGCGTGCCCTCGACGATGCGGACGAACTTCGAGCCCTCGTAGTAGCGGCGGAACTTCTCCGTCAGCGACGCCGTCACCACCGCGCCGCCATGCTCCGGCCACTCGAACTGCACGGTGGCGAAGATGCCGCGCACCATGGGCGCCGAGTGCGGGACGAAGGCGAGCCGGTGCCGCTGCGCGCCGTGCGCCACCAGCATGACCTCCACCTCGGCCTCGTGCTGGTGCTCCAGCGGCTTGTACGCCCGGAAGTCATGCGCGCGCGTCGGGTGGTGCGTGCCCTCGCCCGGCAGCGAGCCGGAGCCGGACGAGCCCGTCACGCCGGACACGGCCAGCAGCCCCAGGCCCGGCGTGGACGCAATCGGCAGCAGCGCGAGCTGCACCGCCGTGGCGAAGCAGCCCGGGTTGGCGATGCGCTTCGCGCCCTTGATGGCGTCGCGCTTCCACTCGGTGAGGCCGTAGGTGAAGGTGCCCAGCAGGTCCGGAGCGGGGTGGGGGCGGCCGTACGCGCCCGCGTAGCGGCCCGGGTGGTCCAGCCGGAAGTCGGAGGACAGGTCCACCAGGAGCACGCGCTCGGCGATGCCGGCCTCGGCCCACTTCTTCTCGATGTCGACGAACTGCTTCGCCAGCTCGCCATGGCTCAGCGCGCTGAACACCACCGGCTGCTCCGAGTCCGACAGCCAGCGCCAGTCCGGCTCCGCCTCGAAGCGGCCGTCCACCAGCCCGCGCAGGTGCGGGTGCACCTTGTGGATGGGCTCGCCCGCGTGGTGCCGCGACACCACGCGGATGCCGGCCACCGCCGGATGGCCGGAGAGGATGCGCAGCAGCTCGCCTCCGCCAAAGCCGGAGGCCCCCAGGATGTAGATGTTCGCCCGCGTCATGACTTCCTCCCCGCGCCCAGCTTGGGCGTGAGCTTCTCCAGGATGAGCCCACCCAGCGCCGCCGCGTTGGCGCGGGCGTTGCGGGCGGGAATCCCCACCACCTGCTCCACGAAGCGCACGCCCACCGCGTTGTCCGTGGCGGGGCCCGCTACCATGTCCACGTCGATGCCGTACGCCTCGCGCAGGTGCCGCACGCCGCCGGCCGCGCCCACCGGGTCGTTCGCGCACAGCACCCACGCGCCCGCCAGGCTCCGCAGCTCCGCGTCCGCGAGGATGCCCTGCACCCCGTACTCACCCATGATGCCGTCGCCCGTCTCCGCGACGATGACGTCCACGTTCTCCGCCGCCAGCTCGGAGAACAGCACCCGCGCCACGCGCGCACCCGTGCGCGCGCCGGTGCAGACGACGCCCGCGTCGGTGAAGTCCATGACGACGTCCGCGCCGGAGTCCTGCATGGCCAGCGTGTCCCGCATCAGCGACACGCCCGTCAGCTTCGCCCCGCCCACGCGGTAGCCGGCCTGCGCCAGCGTGCGCACCATGGCGCTGGCCGCGTACGTCTTGCCCGCGTTCATGCAGGTGCCGACGACGTAGACCACCGGGCACTTCACCGGGGTGGACGTCCCCTTGAGGGCGCCCGAGGTGACGTGCGCCGGCTGGCCGGTGCGCGACATCAGCTCCGGGAACTCCAGCACCTGGCCGAGGATTTCCGCCTCGAAGGGCGTGCCCACGCCGGGGTTGTGCGAGGTGCACTTGCCGATGACGCCGCCCATGTTGAGCACGTGCAGCCGCTCGCCCACGGTGACGGACTCGGGCACCACGCCCTCGTAGCCGTGCAGCGCGTTGCGGTGCCCCAGGGCGCCCACGACGATGTCGCCCGCGTGCAGCGTGACGAGGCGCCCGTGCGGGTCCTCGAGCTGGTTGTAGACGCTCTTCTCCCCGTGGATGCGCACGGCCACCACCGCGCCCTCCTCGGCCTTCACCTCGGGTGCCAGATGCACCGTGCGGCCCAGGCCCAGGTTCCGGGTGACGCTACCCACCTTGTCGACGAAGACCTTCATTTCAACCTCCCTTGGCCCGGTGAGAGAGCATCTGCGCGACGCCGTACAGCTTGGCGAATCCAGCGGCTTCAGAACCCGTCCACAGCACGTTTGCTTCCCCGTACGTCGCCACCTTCGCGTCCATCAGCGAGTGCGGCGAGCGCACGCCTTCCACCACCAGCGTCCGCGGGTGCATGACGAGCCGCACCTCGCCCGTCACCCGGTCCTGCGACGAGGTGAGGAACGCCTCCAGGTCCTTCACCAGCGGGTCGAAGAAGTGCCCCTCGTGCAGCAGCGAGCCGTAGAGGTTGCCCATCGACTCCTTCCAGAAGAGCTGCTTGCCGGAGAGCACCACCTTCTCCAGCTCGCGGTGCGCGGTGATGAGCAGGTGCGCCGCCGGCGCCTCGAAGCCCACCCGGCCCTTGATGCCGAGAATCGTGTCCCCCAGGTGCACACCCCGGCCGATGCCGTAGGTGCGCCCCAGCGCGTTGAGCACCTCCACCAGCTTCACGGGCGACAGCTTCTCGCCGTCCAGCGCCACGGGGACGCCCTTGTCGAAGGACAGCGTCAGCGTGCGGGGCTTCAGGTCGGTGGGAATCTCCCCGCCGGGGAAGGCCGCCTCGGGCAGCGCGCTCCACGAGTCCAGGGTCTCCCGGCCGCCCACCGAGGTGCCCCACATGCCCTCGTTGACGGAGTAGGAGCCCAGCTTCGGCGGCATGTGGATGCCGCGCTCGGCGAGGAAGGACAGCTCCTGCTGCCGGCTCAGGCCCAGCGTGCGGACGGGGGTGAGCAGCTCCAGCTCCGGCGCCAGCGAGCGGAAGGCCACGTCGAAGCGCACCTGGTCGTTGCCGGCGCCCGTGCTGCCGTGGGCAATCGCCTGCACGCCCAGCTCGCGCGCCATGCGCACCGCCTCCACCGCCTGGCAGGCCCGCTCGGCGGAGACGCTCAGCGGGTAGACCTGCCCGCGCAGCACGTTGCCGGCGATGAGGTAGCGCAGGTAGCCCTGGAAGAGGGTGTCGCGCGCGTCCACCGTGTGGTGCGCCACCGCGCCCAGCTTCGCGGACAGCGCGGCGATGCTGGCGAGCTGCTCGGGCGGGAAGCCGCCCGTGTCCACGGTGACAGTCGTCACGTCGTAGCCCTGCTCACGCAGGTAGACGGTGCAGAAAGCGGTATCGAGTCCGCCGGAGAAGGCCAGCACCACGTTCTTCTTGCTCATGTCTTCACTCCTCACGGGGAAGGGGTTCACAGCGCCCACACGCGCTCGGCCGCAGTGGCCATGGCGCGGTGGGTGTCGTCGAGCCAGGCGCGCGCGGCGGCCAGCTCCTCACGGGCCTGGGGCAGGCCCAGGTTGCCGGCGCCACCCAGGTGGGTGGCCGTCAGTGCCCCGCGGTCCGGATGGAACGTTCCGCCCGCGATTTCGCGTCCCACCTGGCGGTAGGCGTCTCGGAAGGGCAGGCCCTGGGCGACCAGCGCGTAGGCGTGGTGGGCCGCGTACAGCGAGTCATCGCTCGCCCGTGCCGCCGCCTCCGCCTTCACCTGGAGCACGGGCACCAGGCGGGCAAGCACCTCCAGCAGCTCCTTCATGGAGCCCAGCGCCGCCAGGGTGGGGGACTTCAGGAGCTGGAAGTCACGGTGGTAGCTGGACGGCAGGCCGCCGGCCACCGCCTCCACCTGGTGCGCGATTCCGCGCAGCTCGCGGCAGCGGCCGCGCGCCAGCTCCACTACGTCCGGGTTCTTCTTCTGCGGCATGATGGACGAGCCGGTGGTGAACGCGTCCGGCAGCGCCAGGAAGCCGAACTCGTCCATGCTGTAGAGCTGCACGTCCCACAGCCACTTCTCCAGCGTGCCCGCCACCGAGCACGCCCACCCCAGCACCGCCGACTCGTGCCGGCCCCGGCCGTTCTGCACGTCGATGGGGCTGCGCTGCACCCGGCTGAAGCCGAGCAGCGCCGCCACATACTCCCGGTCGATGGGCAGCGGCACGCCAAAGCCCGCCGCCGCGCCCAGCGGGCAGCGATCCAACCGGGCCCACACCCCGCGCAGCGCCTCCAACTCCTCCAGCAGCCCTTCCGCGAAGGCCATGCCCCACAGGCCGAAGGTGGACGGCATGGCGCGGCGCAGGTGCGTGTAGCCGGGCAGGGCCACGGCCGCGTGCGCCTGGGCGAAGTCCAGGAACGTCCCCGCCAGCTCCACCGTGCGCGCGCCCATGGCGAGCACCTCCTCGCGGAGGAGCAGGCGCAGGGCGAGCTGCACCTGGTCGTTGCGCGAGCGCCCCAGGTGGATGCGCTTGCCGGCCTCACCCGCGCGCTCCACGAGCGCCGCCTCCAGCGCGGTGTGGCCGTCCTCCTGCTCCGGGCGGATGGTGAACGCCCCGGCGCGCGCCTCGTCGTGCAGCACCTTCAGCGCCGCCACCAGCGTCTTCGCTTCGTCAGCGCCCAGGAGGCCCACGTGCGCCAGCATCCGCGCGTGCGCGGCGCTGCCGAGCGCGTCATGGGGCGCGAGCGCCAGGTCCACCACCGGGTCATTGCCCACGGTGAAGCGGTGGATGGCCGCGTCCAGCGGCGTACCCTTTCCCCACAGCGTGTCAGCCACGGGCCACCTCCTCGAAGTAGGCGCGCACCAGGCGCGTGTAGAAGGCGGCGCCCGCTTCGAGCTCCGCCCGGGTGAGGTACTCGTCCGCCTGGTGGCTGCGCAGCGTGTCGCCAGGGCCCACCTTCACCGCCGGCAGCTCGCCGAGGAAGGCCCAGTCGGACGTGGTGCTGGAGCCCACCGGCTCCGCGCCCGACGCCGCCACGGCCGCGCGGACGATGGGCTGGTTCGCCCCCGTCGCCTTCGGCAGGTACCGCGCCGAGTGCACCTGCACCTCGCTCTTCAGCACCCCGGCCACCTGCTTCGCCACCTCCGCGTGCTCCATGGCCGGCGTGGTGCGCAGGTCCACGAAGAACTCGCACTTGTCCGGCACCTGGTTGCGCGCCAGCCCACCGTTGATTTGCGTCACCTGCGCCCGGGCCTCGCCCAGCAGCGGGTGCGAGGGGAAGCGCAGCTCCGACAGGACGGAGATGTCCACCGCCGCCATATGGATGGCGTTCACCGCCGGGGTGCTGTGCACGTGGGCCACGTGGCCGCTCTTGCCATGCGCCGTGCAGCGCAAGAGCAGCATGCCCCGCTGCGCGGTGCAGGGCTTCAGCCCCGTGGGCTCGCCCACCACGGCCGCATCCAGCGGCCCCAGCTCGGAGAGCAGCGTTCCCAGTCCCTGGCCTCCCGTCTCTTCCTCGGCGGTGAAGGCGAAGACGACTTCGCCTCCGGTGGGTGCTCCTTCGGTCAACAGGGCGCGGGCGGTGAGGAGCATCCCCGCCACGCAGCCCTTGGCGTCATTGCTGCCCAGGCCGTACAGTCGGTCCTCGCGCCAATCGGGCGCGTGCGGCTGATACGTCCACCCGGCGCACGGCTTCACCGTGTCCAGGTGCGAGTTGACGAGCAGCCGGCGCGGCCCGCTTCCCACGGAGAACCACACGTTGTGGCCCTTCCGCTGGACGCGCGCGCCCCAGCCCTCGGCCCACGCGGACACGGTGTCCGCGATGCGGCCCTCGTCACCCGACACGCTGGGGATGGCCACCAGCGCCTGGAGCAGCTCCGCCGCCTTCATCCCACGGCCCCGGCCGGCTTGGGCGCGGACTCGCGCACCACCATGGTGCCGCTGCCCTCGTTGGTGAAGACCTCCTCCAGCAGCGCGTTGGGCAGCACCCCGCTGACGAGGTGCACGCTGCCCACGCCGCCCACCAGCGCGTGGCGGATGGCGTGCGCCTTCGGCCGCATGCCGCCGGAGATGGCGCCCGTGTTCTCCATGGTGGCCAGGTCCGTCAGGTTGGCGAGCGTGACGAGCGACGTCGGGTCATTCAGGTCCTTGAGCAGGCCCGGCACCTGGACGAGGAAGAAGAGCTTCTCCGCCGACAGCGCCACCGCGAGCGCCGCGGCCACCGTGTCCGCGTTGGTGTTGTAGACGGCGCCGTCGGGGCCGCCCGACAGGGGCGCCACCACCGGGACGTAGTCCGCCGAGCGCAGGTGCTCCACCACCCGCGTGTCCACCGACTCGATGTCACCCACGAGGCCGTAGTCGACGAGCTTCCCCTCGGTGGAGCCGGGCTCGGTCACCATGACGGGCGGGCGCTTGCGCGCCTTGATGAGGCCGGCGTCCACGCCGCTCAGGCCCACGGAGGGCACGCCCGCCGCCTGGAGGTCCGCCAGCAGGTCCGTGTGCAGCTTGCCCGCGAGCACCATCTTCGCCGCGTCCAGCACGGGCGCGGAGGTGATGCGGCGGCCCGCCACCTTCTCGATGGGCAGGTGGAGGGCGTCACACAGCGTGTCCAGCTCCGGGCCGCCGCCGTGCACCACGACGGGACGGATGGAGAAGGTCCACAGGAGGGCAATCTGCTCGCACGCGGAGCGGCGCAGCTTCGGGTCGCTCAGCATGGCGCCGCCGAGCTTCACGACGAACGTCTTGCGGCGGAACTGCTGCACGTAGCGCGCGGCGTGGCGAAGCGCGGAGTACGGGTCGGGCGACAGGGGCACGGGGCACCTCTAAAAAAGGAAGGAAGGGGAGGGAAGCTCGGGCGCGCTGCGCCTAGCGGGACTGCGTGCGCATCCAGTGCAGGAGCGCGCGCTGGACGTGGTAGCGGTTGCCGGCCTCGTCCACCACGCGGCTGCTGGGGTGGTCGAGCACCTCGTCGGCCACCTCCACGTTGCGGCGCACGGGCAGGCAGTGGAGGAAGGCCGCGTCCTTCGCCGCGCGGGACATGGTGCGCCGCGTGGGCATCCACCCGGAGTAGGAGGCCAGCAGCGTGTTGACGTCGGTCAGCGAGTACGCCGCCGCGGCCGACGGCCCCCACGACTTGGCGTACACCGCGCGGCTGCCGGCGAGCGCCTCGTCCTGGTCATGGGTGTAGGTGATGCTGCCGCCGGTGGCCTTGGCGTACGCCTCCGCCTCCGCCCGCACGGCGGGGTGCAGGTCGAAGCCCGGAGGGTGCGCTACGCGTACCTCACAGCCCGCCGCGGCGGCGCTCAGGAGGAAGGAGTTGGGGACGGCCTTGGGCAGGGGCTTGATGTGCGGGGCCCAGGTGAGCGTCACCGGCAGCTTCTTGGTTCCGCCGAACGTCTCGCGCAGGGTGAGCACGTCCGCCAGGCCCTGGCAGGGGTGCTCGCGCGCGGACTCCATGCTCACCACCGGCACGGTGGCCCACTTGCGGAAGGCTCCGATGATGGGGTCCACCTCGTCCTCCTCGTCGCCGCCGCCCTGCGAGAAGGTCCGCACGCCCAGCATGTCCACGAAGCGCGAGAGGACGGGCGCCGCCTCCTTGAGGTGCTCGGCCCGGTCCGCGTTCATCACCGCGCCCTCGCGGTGCTCGAGCTTCCACACGCCCGAGCCCACGTCGAGGATGATGGCGTTGCCACCCCCGCGCAGCATGACGGCCTCGAACGAGGTGCGCGTGCGCAGCGACGGGTTGAAGAACACCATGCCGAGGATGCTGCCCGGGAACAGCGGCTGTCCCGGCGCCTTCAGCTTCCACGCCGCCGCCTGCGCGAGCACCGCCTCGACGCCCTCGGGCCCGAGGTCCTTGATGTGGGTGACGTGCTTCATGGGCCTGTGCTCCAACCGGCTGCGGGCCGGATGCAGAGTGGATGAATATGCACGAAAATGCGTGCATCCTCTTTGAGAGGGGCGGATATTATGCAAGAAGACGCAGCGCGCAAGCCTCTTGTTCCCAAATTTTTCATGCAGACTCTTGCATGAATATGCATGCAAATGCATGGTGACTGAATGACCCTGGACGAGACCATCCTGAGGCTCATCTCCGAGCGGGAGATCAGTGATCAGGCGGTGTTACAGGAGCTGCTGGAGACAGAGGGCGAGGCACCGAGCCAGTCCACGCTGTCGAGGCGGCTGAAGAAGCTGGGGGTGCAGAAGGTGGCGGGGCGCTACCAGCGGGTGGAGGCGCCGCCCGTGGTGGCCCCCGCGAGGCCCTGGCTGAGGATCATCGAAGCGCCTCCCAGCCTGCTGGTGCTGAAGACGGCGCCCGGCTACGCGCAGGTGTTCGCGCTGGCGTTGGACCGGGAGCCGGACGTGCCCGGACTCGCCGGCACCGTGGCGGGGGACGACACCATCTTCGTCGCGGTGACGGACCCCTCGCGGCTGCGCGAGGTGCGCGAGGTGGTGGAGGAGCTGATGGCGCGGGGGACGTAGGTCCGCGGGACACGCCAGCCTCCGGTGAGGAACTTTCCCGGCTCGCTTCGTTGGGAGGGCAGGCCCATTTCCGGGTCCTTTTCCTTCTGACGGGGCTGAACCATGGCGTGGTCGAAGAAGTTCGCGGTGACGGCTGGCATCCTGTTCGCGCCGCTGTGCGTCCAGGCGCAGGTGGCGGACACGCAGGATGACCTCTCCGAGAGTGAGGCCGTGCGCATCATCGCCGGCGCCACGGGCTTCCCGCTGTCGGACGTGCAGATCCTCCAGCAGCAGGCGGTGACGCTGCCGAACCTGGGAACCTCCCTGGAGGTGTTCAAGGTCCGCAACCCGCGCACCGACGAGTCCGTGCGCCTGGCCATCCAGGGCCGCTCGGTGGTGGACTACGAGCAGCTCCTGCGGGACGAGGAGGGCCGCCGGAAGGCGCGCTACGGCAGCATGCAGCTGGCGCTGCACCGCCGCGTCACCACCAACACGCAGACGGCCGTGCAGGTGCTCATCAAGATGAACGCCTCGGAGCCCGTGCTGGACAAGGCGCAGCTCACCCCCGGCCGCGAACTGGAGGAGGCGGCCACGCAGGCGGTCGCCTACAACACTCGGGTGGAGGACGAGTCGTACTCGCTGCTCCAGGCGGCGCTGAGGGATGCGGGCGTGGGGCTCACGTACCGGCCGCCGCAGACGGGCCCCTTCGTTCAGATGACGCTGGCGCCGTCCGCGCTCCTGCGGCTGGCGCAGGACGGGCGGGTGGGCTTCCTCGGCCTCAACGAGGGCCTGGACGTGCTCGACTACCCCACGATTCCGCAGTCGCTGCCCACCACGCAGACGGACGTGGTCCACGCGGCCGGGGCGAAGGGCGCCGGGGTGAAGATCGCCATCCTGGAGGGCGGCACCCTGAACGTGCCCGCCGCGTGCTTCAACATCGGCGCCACGCAGGACGCGGCGGCGGGTTCCAATGACCACATGACGAAGAGCGCCGGCATCATCGGCAACCGGTACTCCGTCACGGGAGGGTGCAATGGCGCCTGGCAGGGCTATGCGCCGGAGGCCACCGTGCTGCTGGCGAACAAGGGCGGCAACTGCTCCGGCTACGCGGACCGCTACAAGTGGGCGAAGGCGCAGGGGGCCAACGTCATCACCATGAGCTGGCACTGCGGGGATGAGGAGACGGACGGAGACCTGCATGCCCGCGACGTCTTCTTCGACCACGCGGTGGCCCACTTCCCGTGGCCTTCCGTCTTCACCTCGGCGGGCAACCAGTCGGCGAGTGACGCGTTCGCCTCCGGGAAGGGGTTCAACTTCTTCGGCGTGGGCAATGTCGCCAACGACGGGGACGGCAACCGCTGCAACGACACGATGACGGCCTCCAGCACCTGGAAGGACCCCACCAGCATCCATGGTGACCGCGAGGTCCCGGCCATTGCCTCACCTGGCAGCCGGCACGACCTGCTGGGCACGAACTTCGGGGGCACCAGCGCGGCCACGCCGGTGACGGCCTCCATCGCCACGGTGTTGATGAGCGCGAAGCCGGCCCTGCGCAGCTGGCCCGAGGCGGTGCGCGCCATCCTGCTCGCGACTGCGAACTACCAGAACACCGACGGTGCCACCTGGAGCAAGTGGAGCGATGGCAAGGACGGCACCGGCATGACGAACACGAAGTACGCGCACTGGGCCGCCCTGCGCCGGGAGACCACCTCCACGCCGCAGTTCCGGGCGCATGACTACGGCAGCATGACGGCCTCCAGCTTCAGCGGCGGGTACCTGTCGAAGGTGTGGAAGGCTCATGTCACCAACACCAACTCGCGCGTCCGCGTCGCGCTGACGTGGAACAGCAAGACGGGCTCCTCCTCGGGTACGCCGTCCAGCAGCCAGCTCGACGCAGACCTGGACCTGTACGTGTACGACGCGGACGGCAATCAGGTGGCGACGTCCAGCACCTGGGACAGCAGCCACGAGTTCGTGGAGTTCACGCCCAAGAAGACTGGCTCGTACACCATCAAGGTCCGTGGCTTCAGCGTCCCCTCGGACTTCTTCAGCTACTACGGCGTGGCGTGGACCACGCACTACGACCTCTGCGCCGGGTAGCCGTGGAGTGACTTGAAGTATCCGGGGGTACGTCCTTCCAGGCTGGGAGGGGCGTGCCCCCGTCGTGTTTTCCGCGACTGACGCCGGGGGGCCTTGCGCTTTCTTACGGGTGGGGACAACCTTTGAGGGTGGGTGAGGGATGGGTGCCCTCACACGTCAGACCCCGGTGTTATCTCCGCGTGCATGGAACTGGAGACGGGCGTCGGGGAACATGGGCGGGAGATGGAACGGAAACCGGCGACCTACGCGGACCTGGAGGCGCTTCCCGACAATGTCGTGGGGGAGATCGTCGGCGGCGTGTTGCACGCCAGCCCCCGGCCTGCGGGGCCGCACGGGATTGCGGCCTTCCGACTCGGCGTCGAGCTGGGAGGACCATTCGACCGTGGCAGAAACGGTCCGGGCGGCTGGGTCTTGATGGGTGAACCCGAGCTTCACCTGGGAGGCGATGTCCTCGTTCCGGACCTCGTGGGCTGGCGTCGCGAGCGGATGCCCAGGCCCACGAGCCATGTGGCCTATACGGTGGCTCCCGACTGGGTCTGTGAGGTGCTCTCGCCCTCGACGAAGACCCTGGACCGGAAGGAAAAGCTTCCGGTCTACGCGCGTGAGGGCGTGCGGCATGTGTGGCTGCTGGACCCCAGGGCGCGTGCGCTGGAGGTCTTCAGGCTGGAGGCCACGGGCTACGCACTGCTCGCCACGCATTCCGGAAGCGCACCCGTCCGGGCCGAGCCCTTCGAGGCCATCGAACTGGAGCTGGCCTTTCTCTGGGACGACGCGTAGCGCTCCCGTCACCACCGGTTACAAGCCGGTTACACCCTTCGCGCTCCTTCATTCGTACTGTTCCTGCGTGCCCAAGCAGGCACCGCAGTACGAAAGGACGCACGATGAAATCGGCCCTCAAGCTCCCCGTCATCCTTGGCTCCGCCGCGGTGCTCGCGGTCTCCGCGCTCCTGCTCGGCAAGCCGGCGCCCGCCGCGCCGCCTCCGGTGCCGGCCCACACCCCGTCCAGGCCCGCCGCACCTCCGGCCGAGCCGCGCACCAGTCTGATTCCGGTCGCGCCTCAAGTGGCGCCCGTGGTGACTCAGGGGCAGGGCCAGCCCGTCATCCAGATTGCCGTGCTCCTGGACACCAGCGGCAGCATGGACGGCCTGCTCGACCAGGCGCGCTCGCAGCTCTGGAACATCGTCAACCGGTTCTCCCACGCGAAGCGCAACGGCGTGGCGCCGCAGCTCCAGATTGCGCTGTACGCCTACGGCAACACCGACCGGGGCGCCAACGCGAGTGAGATTCGCCAGGTCCTCCCGTTCACCACCGACCTGGACCTCCTCTCCGAGCACCTCTTCTCGCTGCGCACGTCCGGCGGTGACGAGAACTGCGGCGAGGTCATCCGGGACGCCACCACGCAGCTGGCCTGGAGCAAGGACAAGGACGCGATGCGGCTCATCTTCATCGCCGGCAACGAACCCTTCACCCAGGGCTCCGTGGACTTCCATACCTCGGTGAAGGCGGCCCGGGAGCGCGGCATCACCGTCAACACCATCCACTGCGGCGACTACGAAGAGGGCATCTCCGGGAAGTGGAAGGATGCGGCGGTGCTCGCCGATGGCAGCTACCTCAACATCGACCAGAACCAGCGCGTGGTGGAAATCCCCGCGCCGCAGGACACGGAAATCGCCCAGCTGGGCGCGGAGCTGAACAAGACCTACGTGGCCTACGGCGCCGCCGGCGAGCAGGCCCAAGCGCGGCAGGTGGCCCAGGACAGCAACTCGATGGGCGTGTCCATCTCCAACATGGTGTCCCGCTCCGTCGCCAAGTCGTCGCGCAACTACTCCAACGAGAGCTGGGACCTGGTGGACGCCGTGAAGAAGAACCAGGTGGACGTGGCGTCCGTCCGCGACGAGGACCTGCCCGAGCCGATGCGCGGGCTGGACGCCGCCGGCCGCAAGGCGTGGCTGGAGGCCCGGGAGCAGGAGCGGGCGAAGCTCCAGCAGCGCATCCAGACGCTCAGCGCCGAGCGCCAGAAGTTCCTGACCGAGGCGCGCAAGCAGCAGGCCGCCCAGGGGACGGACACGCTGGAGGGCGCCATCGGTCAGGTGGTCCAGCGCGAGGCCCAGAAGCGCCAGCTCACCCTGGAGTAGGATGTCGCCATGGCCGCGCGCCGAGTGCTTGTCGTGGAGGATGACCCCGCCATCCGGCGCGGAATCGTGGATGCCCTGCGCTTCGAGGGCTATGAGGTCCTCGAAGCCGGGGCCCGCGCGGAAGGCCAGCAGCTGGCCGAGCGGACCCCGGTGGACCTGGTGCTGCTGGACCTCGTCCTCCCCGACGGCGACGGGCTGGAGCTGCTCCGGGCCGTGCGCAAGAGCCGGCCCACGCTGCCGGTCATCATCCTCACCGCCCGGGGCCAGGAGGAGGACCGGGTCAACGGCCTGAAGCTCGGCGCGGATGACTACGTGGTGAAGCCCTTCTCGGTGCGGGAGTTGCTGGCCCGAGCGGGGGCGGTGCTCCGGCGCTCGGCGGAGCGGCCCGCGGGTGTGGGCCGCATTGACTTCCCGGGCGGACACTTCGAGGTGGAGCGGCGCGAGCTGAGCTTCGAGGACGGCACCCGGGTGGACCTCTCCGAGCGTGAGGCGGACGCGCTGCGCTACCTGGGTGACAACGCCGGGCGCGCCATCTCCCGCGAGGAGCTGCTGGAGCGGGTGTGGCACCTGCCCGCTCGGGGTGTGCAGACGCGTACGGTGGATATGACGATGGCGCGCCTGCGGGAGAAGCTGCGCGACGACTCGGAGGAGCCGCGCGTCATCCTCACGGTGCGGGGCAAGGGATACATGTTCGCCGTGAAGGGCTCCGTGTCGTGATTCGCTCCTGGCGCATCTGGATTGCGGTGAGCGCATGCCTGTGTCTCGCGCTGGCGGGCGTGGTGTGGCTCTCCGCCTTCGCCCTGCGGCTGGACCGCGCGGACCGGCAGGCCCGGGAGAGCGCGGCGCGGGAGGAGAACGCGCGGCTGGCGCTGTGGCGGCTGGACTCGGACCTGCTGCCGCTGGTGGCGCGGGAGAGCGCGGTGGCGGCGGAGGCGTATGACTCCGTCTCTCCCGCGCGGGGCGTGCTCGACTCTCGGCGGCGGCCCATGCCAGAGGGCACGGTCTTCCTCGCCTCGCCGCTGCTGTCCCGGCTGCCGGAGCATGTGCTGCTCCACTTCCAGCTCGCTCCGGACGGGACGGTGTCCTCGCCGCAGGTGGTGGAGCCCGGGTTGCGCGACACGGTGGGCGCGGCGCTGCCCGTGGAGGATGCGACGGTGCTGGAGGACCGCCTGCAGGAGTTGACGGCGCTGCTGCGCGGGACGGACCTCCGGCGGGCGCTGGCGGAACCTCCGCTCCAGACTCGCAGGGCGGAGGCCCGGACCGAGCCCGCGAACACGCTGGCCGACATCTCCCAGGTGGCGAAGAACGTGAGCGAGTACAGCGCCCGCTCGCGCAGCGCGAACCAGGCCGTCCGCCAGAGCCAGGGCATGTCCAACTCCAACGTCTACCCGGACGTGTTTCCCGAGGCGGACGCCCCACTTCCCACCGAGGAGGGGGACGTGATGCGGGCCGTCTGGGTGGGAGACACGCTGCTGCTGGGTCGGCGCGTGCGCCTGGAAGGACAGGAGTACATCCAGGGCTGCTGGCTGGACTGGCCCGGCCTGCGCACGTGGTTGCTCGGGCAGATTCGGGACCTGCTGCCCTCGGCGGTGTTGGAGCCGGTGCGGGGCCGTGAGGCGCAGGGGGATGGCCGGATGCTGGCGGCGCTGCCGGTGCGGCTGGTGCCGGGGCAGGCGCCGGAGGGCGGGTACGGGACGGCGTCCATCTCCTCGCTGCCGGTGGTGCTGACGGTGGCGTGGAGCGGCGTGCTGCTGGCGGGCGTGGCGGTGGTGGCGCTCCTGGTGGGCGTGGTGGCGCTCAGCGAGCGGCGGGGCGCCTTCGTGTCCGCGGTGACGCACGAGCTGCGCACGCCGCTGACCACGTTCCGCATGTACACGGAGATGCTGGCAGCGGGCATGGTCCCCGACGAAGCCCGGCGGCAAGAGTACTTCGACATCCTCCACCGCGAGGCGGAGCGGCTGAGCCACCTGGTGGAGAACGTGCTGGCCTACGCCCGCATCGAGCGGGGCCGCGCCCCCGCGCGCCTGGAGCGGGTGCCCGTGGACGCCATGCTGGAGCGGATGGAGGAGCGGCTGGCGCAGCGCGCGGCGCAGGCGGACATGGAGCTGTGCGTGGACGTGCCCTCGGGCGTGGCGGTGCTGACGGACCCCTCCGCCGTGGAGCAGGTGCTCTTCAACCTCGTGGACAACGCGTCCAAGTACGCGGCCCCGGCGGTGGACCGGCGCATCCACGTGGAGCTGGAGCAGCGGCGGGGCCGGGTGGGCCTGTCGGTGAGGGACCACGGGCCCGGAGTGGACGCGGCGACGGCGAGGCGGCTCTTCGAGCCCTTCTCCAAGTCCGTGCAGACGGCGGCGAAGACGGCCCCGGGCGTGGGGCTGGGACTGGCGCTGTGTCGGCGGCTGGCGCGGAGCATGCGCGCGGACCTGCGCTACGAGCGCATGTCCGAGGGCGGAGCGCGGTTCGTGCTGTGGCTTCCGTCCGCCTGACGCCTCGGCGTGTCGAACACGGCTCCAGGGCCCGGCGCGGAAACGCCGCAAGGCGCGCACCGGGAGGCTCGTCCCCGGCGCGCGCCCCTGGCTTCAATGCTTCTTCAACCGACTACAGGCAGCCCTGGGTGACGCTGGCCACCTTGGAGGCGGACACGGCGCTGCACCCCGCGCCGTTGCACGCCTTGACCCACAGGTACGTGGTGCCGCTCACGTTCAGCGTGTAGGTGGTGCCCGCTCCCTGGGACACCATCGTGGAGCCGGCGGGGTTGTTGGTCGTGCTGGAGTACAGCCGGTACTCGGTGGCACCGGGCATGGCCGTCCAGCTCAGGTCATTCCAGCCGTGGCAAAGCTGCGAGCGGACGGTCAGCGTGGGCGCCGCGGGCGGCGTGCCCACCTGCACGGTGGACGAGGTGAGCCAGCCGCTGCAGCCGTACGCGTTGCAGGCACGGACGCGGTACTGGTACAGGCCAAACACGCGGCCGGTGATGGGGAACGAGGTCTCCGGCTGGCTCGCGCGGGCGACCCAGGTCCCGCTGCCCTTCTTCTCCTCCAGGTCGTAGTCGAGCGTGTTGGGCGTCGAGCTCCAGGTCACCGTGAAGGTGCCGTCGTTGTCCTGCGCCGGCACGTTGATGGCCGCCGGCACCGGCGGGGGCACCGTCGCCACCGCGGTGAGGGTCCGCGTCGTGGCACGGTTGAAGTTGCGCCCGGCCGAGTCCTTCAGCGCCGTGAAGGTGACGTTCCGGCTGTCCGCGGTGGCCCAGGTGTGGCTGGCCGTCGCGGTGGCACCGCTCACGTTCGTCTGAGCGCTGCCGTCAGCCCAGTTGATGCGGAAGTCGACGGGCTCCGGGAGCGGCACGCACTCGCGCGGCGTGAGCGTGTAGCTGGCCGCGGTGTTCACCCCGGGCGACTTCGGGCCGGAGACCATGGGGCTCAGCGGGTGGATGGCACCCGATGGGCCGATGGGCTGGAACATCAACGTCAGCCGCAGCGACTTGAAGGGCTGCTTGCCACGCAGCAGTTCCTGCGTGTCGTGCACCCGCCACGTGCCGGGCAGCACGTCGCCGAAGGGCCAGTCAATCCAGTCCCAGTCACCCTGGCCCGCCACTTTGTAGAAGTAGTAGAGCGACAGCTGGCCCTGCACGTCGACGAAGCCGCCGTTCACCGAGTCGAGGACTCCATCGGCGTTGGCATCACCGCAGACCTGGCCCAGGGCGTACCAGAACCGGGTGGGCGCGGACGCCTCGATGCCGAGCCCCGCGGAGGCGAACCACTCGTCATAGAGGTACGCCTTGAGCTCCAGGAAGGCATACGGCTTGGCGTCGACCTGGACGCTCGCTCCGCCGGTGAACGTGGGCGAGGCCAGGTTGCTGAACGCGAAGTCGGACGTGCGGGTCCCCGGCGTGCGGCTGCAGGAAGACAAATCACACGTGTAGTCGAAGCGCAGCGTGCCCGCGCCCGCGCTGGAGACGTCGATGGAGCCCGAGGCGCTCGCCGCGAACTGGAAGCCCACGCCCACCGGCATCTTCAGGCCGACGTGCACCGGCACGGGGCCGATGAAGAACGTCTGCCCGTAGTTGAAGATGTCTCCCAGCGTCTTGCGCCAGTCATTCTGGTAGCTCAGCGAGCCCTGTGCCGACAGGAGCGTCCCGTTGAGGTCCAGCTCACCCCAGGCCCGGGTGTTGATGAACTTCACCGCGTAGGGGACGCAGAGCCGTGACTTCTTGAAGGCGTACCGGAAGTCGAAGCCGGCCTGGCCGCTGATGGGGACGTTGACGTCCAGCGTGCCATTGAAGTGGCCGATGCTCTCATTCAAGTCGTAGCCGAAGCCGTTGAGGCTCTTCGTCTTGGAGATGGTCCGCTCCCGCCAGCCGGTGTCGCAGAAGAGGCCCAGGCCACTCACCTCGCCCGTGGGCTCGTCCGGCTCCACGTAGTCGGCGAAGGCCGTGGCCTCGTCGCCAGCCGCCACCGCCAGGGCCGCCTCCAGGTGGACGGCGATGGCCACCTGCTGCTCTCCGTCCGACGCCAGGGACGGAGGGAACTCCGCCGCCAGCTCCGCCTTGATGGACTCGGGCAGCGGTGCGCCGCCCAGGCCCATCAGGTTCTCCACGACGACGATGTGGCCGGTGGCGCTGGAGGTGGAGACCTCCCCGTCTCCGTCCTCCACGGTATTCGCCGGCATGACCTGCCACCCGTCTCCTTGTCTGATGACTCCGCCCGGCGCCGGCTCGGTTGCGTGGGCCGCGCCCGGCGTGCCCAGGAATACACTCGAGAAGACCGCCACCCACAGGGCCCCGAGGGCCCCTCTCACCTTGGTTTTCATCTGCCACTCCATGACGAATAGGGGAGGGCCCGTCCGGCACCCTTGCCAGCGGCGCCTCCCATCCGCTCATGCGCAGCGGCGGCGAGAAGTGGCTCATTCCCTGTTTCATCAGCTGTGTGGCGCTGTGGGCCTCCAGGCCGGGGGACAAAAAAATGATTGTCCGGTGAGGAGTATCGGCGGCTCCTACTCAAGGATTTCCCGCGAAGCCGTAGGTCATATGGAGCTCCGAATTTGAATTTCGGCCCGTCGGCGCTCCACATGCCCTGGAGGGCACCATGAGTATGTCTGAGCTGACAGTGCTGCTGGATGGTGCGCGCAAGGGGGACATGAGCGCGCGCGACGCGCTGATGGCGGTGGCCTACCAGGAGCTTCGGCAGCTGGCGCACTCCGCCATGCGGAGCGAGGCGTCGCACAGCACCCTACAGCCCACGGCGCTGGTGAACGAGGCGTGGATGCGCCTGTCCAGCGGCGGGGTGGCCTTCGAGAACCGACGCCACTTCTTCGGCGCGGCGGCCCAGGCGATGCGCCGGGTCCTGGTGGACCGCGCGCGGGTGCGCCGGGCGCAGAAGCGCGACGCGGGGCATGAGCGGATGAGCCTCAGCGACGTGGAGGTGGAGGCCCCGGCCGGCGTCCACATCGAGGTGCTGGAGCTGGAGCGGGCGCTGTCGGAGCTGGAGAGCTTCCAGCCGCGCCTGGCGCGCATGCTGGAGCTGCGCTACTTCGCGGGCCTGGGCATCCTCGAGACCGCGGCGGCGCTGGGCGTGTCGCCCGCCACCGTCAAGCGCGACTGGGCCTACGCGCGCGTCTGGCTGCTGGAGCGCCTGAGCAACTGAGCGGCGGCGGGCCCCCGTGCCCGGCCGCCGATGCGGGGGGGACGCCGGTGTCGAGCGAGTCAGCAGAGCAGGTGCGCGCGGCCGAGCAGCAGCGCGAGCAGGAGCTGTTCCTGGAGTGCCTGGAGCTGGCGCCCGAGGCGCGCACGGCCCGGCTTGAAGTGCTGGTTGCCGAGGGAGACGCGGTGCTGGTGGAGCGCCTGCGGCGCCTGCTGGCCCTGCACGCGCAGGTGGCCTCCCGCTCCCTGTCGTCACGAGGAGACACCCCCGACGGCGTGCCGCTGGAGCGCATCGGCGGCTACAAGGTGGTGCAGCGCCTGGGCGAGGGAGGCATGGGCGAGGTGTTCCTGGCCGCCCAGTCCGAGCCCGTGCGGCGGCTGGTGGCCGTCAAGGTGGTGAAGCCCGGCATGGACAGCCGCGAGGTGCTGGCGCGCTTCGACGCCGAGCGCCAGGCGCTGGCCCTCATGTCCCATCCGCACATCGCCCGCATCCTCGACGCGGGCGCCACCGAGGCGGGCCGCCCGTACTTCGTCATGGAGTACGTGCCCGGGGTGCCGCTGACGCGCTACTGCGATGAGGCCGGCCTGGGCGTGGAGGCGCGCCTGCGGTTGATGCAGGACGTCTGCGCGGCCGTGCAGCACGCGCACCACAAGGGCGTCATCCACCGCGACTTGAAGCCCTCCAACATCCTCGTCACCGAGGTGGACGGCCAGCCGCACCCCAAGGTCATCGACTTCGGCATCGCCAAGGCGACGAGCGCTCCGCTCACGGACTCGAGCCTGCACACGCGCGTCGGGCACATGATGGGCACGCCGGACTACATGAGCCCGGAGCAGGCGGCGGGCACGCCCCTGGATGTGGACACGCGCACGGACGTGTATTCGCTCGGGGCCATCCTCCACGAGCTGCTCACCGGCGCCACGCCCCATGGCTTCGGCCGGCGGGGAGACGCGCTCTCCGAGGTGCAGGCCCGGCTGCGCGAGGTGGACCCGCCGCGCCCGAGCGCCCGGGTGCGCAGCTCGGAGGAGGGGACGGCGCACGCGCGTCGCTGTGGACTGGATTCGCAGGGGGCGCTGGCGCGGCGCCTGTCGGGGGACGTGGACTGGGTGGTGCTGCGCGCCCTGGCGAGGGACCGCGGACGCCGCTACCCCACGGCGGCGGCGCTGGCGGAGGACCTCTCGCGGCACCTGCGGGACGAGCCCGTGGCGGCCCACGCGCCGTCGCTGACCTACAGCCTGGGCAAGTTCCTGCGCCGGCACCGGGCTTTCAGCGGGGCCGTGGCGTTGGTGGTGGCCGTGCTCTCGCTCTCCTCCGTGTTGCTGGCCCGGCAGGCGCGCGAGGTGGCGCGCGAGCGGGACCGGGCCAACGCCGAGGCCGCCACCGCCAACCGAGTCACGGACCTGCTGGCCGAGGTGTTCCGGGCGGCGGACCCGGGCGCGCGGGGCTCGGGCGCGGACCTCACGGCGCGGCAGCTCCTGGACCGGGGCACGAAGCGCGTCCTGGCGGACCTGCCCACGCCTTCGCCCGCGCGAGCGCGGCTGCTCCAGACGCTGGGCCGCGCGCACCTCAACCTGGGCCTGTACGCGGAGGCGATGCCGCTGGTGGAGCGGGCCCTCTCCGACAGCCGGCAGGTGAGGGGAGAGGAGGCGGAGGGCACCTTCGTGCTGCGGCGCGAGGTGGCCCTGCTGCAACGCCGCCTGGGCCGGCTGAAGGAGTCCGAGGCCACCTTCCAGGAGACGCTCGCGGCGGCGCGCAAGGCCCTGGGGCCCCGGCACCCCGAGGTGTGGATGGCCACCAGCGGGCTCGCCACCGTGTACCTCAGCCAGGAGCGGCTGCCGGAGGCGACGCCGCTGCTGGAGGCCGCCTTCGAGGGACTGAGGGCCGGACCAGGCCTGGAGGACGCGAGGACGCTGGCGGTGGGCAGTGACCTGGCCGCGTCGCGAGGGCAGTCCGGCCGCCATGCCGAGGCGGCGGAGCTGTTCACCACCGTCCTTCATGGGCGCGAGCGCTTGCTGGGGGAGCGTCACCCGGACACGCTGGCCACGGCTTCGAACCTGGCCGTGGCGCTCAAGAGCCTGGGCCGGTACGACGAGTCGATTGCCCTGAACCAGCGGGTGCTCGCCGCCCGCCGGGAGGTGCAGGGGCCGGAGCACCCGGAGGCGCTTCAGTCGCAGCAGAACCTCGCGCTGCTGTACCGCCGCAAGGGCGAGCACGCGAAGGCGGAGCCCCTCATGCGCGAGGCGCACGCGGGCCTGGAGCGGGTGCTGGGGCCCAATCACATGCAGACGCTGCACGCGACGTACAACCTGGGCCTGGTGCTGTCGGAGACCCCGGGGACGTACGCGGAAGGGGAGGCGCTCTTCCTGCGTGCGATGCAGGGCTACGACGCGGCGGTGGGGCCCCGCAACCTGCTGGTGCCCCGCGTCCGGGTGGCGCTGGCCAACCTCCACGCGAAGCGCGGTGACCTTGCGGCGGCGACGCGGGAGCTGAAGCTGGCGCTGGACGCGGGCTTGTCACGCAAGGTCGCGCTGGAGGACCCGACGATGACCTCCCTCCAGACGGTGCCGGAGCTGGCGACGCTCCTGGCGCATCATTAGATAGCGCGCTCCGTCAGCGCATCAGCAGCCGCCGCACGAGTGGCAGCGGCAGGCTGCCCTGGGCCACGAAGGCATCGTGGAACTGCTTGAGGCTGGCTCCCTGGGTCGTCGTGTAGTCACGGGCCAGTTGCTGAATCTCCAGCTTGCCGAACGTGTAATAGAGGTACGTCGGGTTGTAGGCGCCACGGCGGGCCTCCTCGTAGGCATTGGCCGGCTGCTGGAAGCAGCGCTCTCGGAAGAGGCGCGCCCCGTCCTCCACCGTCCAGCCGGCGGTGTGGAGCTTGATGCCGGTGACGTAGCGGCAGTCGCGCAGCAGCGCCTCGGAGAGCTGAGCCAGCCGCAGCTTCGGGTCCCCGTTGCCGTAGCCCTGGTCGAGCATCATCTCCTCCGTGTAGTGGGCCCAGCCCTCCGCGTTGCTTCCCACGCCCACCAGCTTGCGCACCTTGGTGGGGAAGCGCGGCGCATAGAGGAACTGGAGGTAGTGGCCGGGCCACACCTCGTGGATGTTGATGAGGTCCACCACGGGCTTGTTGTAGAGGCGCAGGTGCTCCTCCTTGTGCTGCGCCGTCCACTCCGGCTCCACCGGCGTGACGTAGTAGAACGCCTCGGTGGCCTTCGTCTCGAACGGGCCCGGCGTGTCCATGGATGCGAAGCTGCCCGAGCGCGCATAGGGCGGCGTCTCCTCCACGCGCGGGCGGACCTCGGAGGGGATGGTGACCAGGTCCTTCTCCAGCAGGAACTTCCGGACGCCCTCCACCGAGCGGCGCACGGAGGGAATCAGGTCCTCCGCCGTGGGGTGGTCCTTCTCCAGCGACGCCATCACCTGCGCGGGCGTGAGCTTCGGGTCGATGCGCTTCGCGGTGGCGACGAACGCCTGGTAGTCCTTCTCCAGATTCGCCTCGCCGCGCGCGAGCAGCTCCGGCAGCGGCAGGGAAATCATCTCCTCGTAGCGGAGCTTGGTGAGGAAGCGCTCCTCGCCCAGCGCGTAGCCGCCGGTGGAGCGGGGCAGCAGGTCCTGCTCCAGCCAGCGCGCGAAGTCCTTCACCGCCGCCACGGCCTGGGCGTTGGCCTGGGTGAACTCGGCCAGCAGCGCGGTGTCGCCGCCGGCCGCGTCCGTCGCCCACTGCGTCACCGAGCCCTCGAAGAAGCCCACCGAGCCCTTGGCCATGCGGAGCGCCAGGTCGGTGAACTCGCGAGGCGGGGCCTGCACGTTGGCCTTGCCCGCGGCGTAGACGGCGGGCACAGCCTTCAGGCGTGAGATGACCGAGCGCAGACGCTCCACCTTCGGGGCGAAGTCGCGCTTCATCAGGCCGTCCACCGCGCCGCCCGGCAGCCCGGCGTAGGACATGGGGTTCTTCTCCCAGCTCCGCACCACGCTCAACTCATAGTGGTCGGCGAGGAGCTGGTGCTCCAGGGCCTCGGCGTCGATGGCCTCGTCGAAGGAGAGCGAGGCCCGGTCCACCGCGCGCACGCGGGCGAGCAGCGCCTCCAACTCGCGGATGCGGGCTTCGATGCGCGGCCGGCTCAGGTCGTCCAGCCGGCCGTCATACTCATGCAGTCCGTACGAGGTGGCATTCGTCGGCGAGTAATCGAAGGCCGCCGCGAAGACGGCGTCCACCAGCTCCGGGAACTTCTCGCCCTTCGCGGAGGCGGCCAGGGGCGCCTCGGTGGCGGGCGGCGTGGCGGTGGGACCGGGCCCCTGCCGGGCGCAGGCGAGCAGGCCACAGGCGGAGACGAGCAGCAGACAGCGGAGGGACGGGAAGGCGCGCATGGCGCCGTTCTACCAACGGAAGAGGGGCCATGGGAGGCGAAGGCCCCGTGCGCCTGGGCTCACCCGCGCGCGGCCGGGCGCTCCGCCGAGAAGGCGAGGGGCGGCAGCGACTCCGGGCGGTCCCAGAGGGGGAAGTGGCTGCAGCCCTCCAGCTGCACCACCTTCACGTGCGGCCCGGCCCGCTGGGCGCTCTCCAGCATGGAGTGGGTATCGAGGACGCGGTCCTTCCCCGGGACGAGCACCGTGCCGCGCGGGAGGTGCTGGTAGAGGGAGTGGTCGCGCCCGTGAATCCAGTCCTCAATCCCCCGCAGGTTGGCGACCATGGTGGCGACGCGCTTGGGATTGAACGGGAAGGCCATGATGAGCTCGCGCTTGCGAGCGTTCTCCAGCGGGCCCCACGCGCCCCGGTTGCGCTGGGAGATGGGCTCCCTGCGCCACAGGGGGACGACGAAGGACATGAGCCACAGCTGGATGGCCGTGGTGCTCGTGTAGGGGCGCGCCTGGGGGAGGACGGGCGCCTCCAGCACCACCTCCACCTGCTTGAACAAGTCGGGCCGCATGGCGGCGGCCTCCAGGATGACGGCGCCGCCGCGCGAGTGGCCATGGACGCGGAGGGTGTCTGTCTTCGGCAGGTGCTCCAGCGCTTGCACCAGGACGGCGGCGTCGTAGGGGATGGAGCCCTCGCGCTCCGTGGGGACCTTCGCCCACGGCGCGGACCTGTACCGGGGCGCGGTGATGGGCACGTGGTAGTCGCAGCTCGTCAGCAGGATGAGCTGGAGGTCGGGGTCGCTGTAGTAGTCCGTGAAGTAGCGCATGTCGGCCACGAAGCCGTGCATGCAGATGACGGTGGCGCGCGGGTTGTCGGAGCGGCGCTCGGCGATGGCGGCCTTGCCCACCGGGTAGACATCCCCGTCGAAGGGCTCGCTCTTGCTCGGTGCGCACTCCCGGTGCAGCAGCCACTGCCTCAGGGCGAGCACGAGGACGACGGTAGCGACGAGAAGTCCGATGGCCAGGTACATGGTTGCTCCCAGGGCTTTCGAGAGGTCAGCTCACCTCGCGCATCATGTTGCGCGCGATGACGAGCTGCTGAATCTGGCTGGTGCCCTCGTACAGGCGGAACAGGCGCACGTCGCGGTAGAAGCGCTCGATGCCGTAGTCGGCGATGTAGCCGGCGCCGCCGAAAATCTGCACCGCGCGGTCCGCCACGCGCCCCACCATCTCACTCGCGTACAGCTTGCAGCACGAGGCCTCGGTGCTGACGTTCTGTCCCAGGTCTCGCTTGTGGGCCGCGTCCAGCACCATGCAGCGGGCGGCATAGGCCTCGGTGCGGCTGTCGGCCAGCATGGCCTGGATGAGCTGGAACTCGGCGATGGGCTTGCCGAACTGCTGCCGCTCCATTGCATAGCGCAGGCTCTCGCGGATGAGGCGCTCGGCGACGCCGACGCACACGGCGGCGATGTGGAGCCGGCCGCGGTCCAGCACCTTCATCGCCGTCTTGAAGCCCTGGCCCTCGCTGCCACCCAGCAGCTGGGACACGGGCACGCGGCAGTCCTCGAACAGGACGTCCGCGGTGTGCGTGCCCTTCTGTCCCATCTTCTTGTCGTACGGACCGATGTGCAGGCCCGGCGTGCCGGCCTCCACCAGGAAGGCGGAGATGCCACCGGCCCCCTTGTCCTCGGGGTTGGTGCGCGCCATCACCGTGAAGAGCCCGGCCTCCGGCGCGTTGGTGATGTAGCGCTTGGTGCCGTTGAGCACGTAGTGGTCGCCCACGCGGCGCGCGGAGGTGGTCAGCGAGGACGCGTCCGAGCCGGCGTTGGGCTCGGTCAGCGCGAAGGCGCCGACAATCTCTCCGGAGGCCAGCCGGGGCAGGTACTTCTTCTTCTGCTCCTCGGTGCCGTCCAGGACGATGCCCTGCGAGCCGATGCCGTTGTTGGTGCCGATGAGCGAGCGGAACGCGGGAGACGTCTGACCGAGCACGAAGGCCACCTGCACCTCCTGGCTCATGTTCAGGCCGATGCCGCCGTAGTCCGTCGGCGTGGACAGGCCGAACAGACCCAGTCGGCGCATCTCCTCCACCAGCTCCGGAGGAATGGCGTCCTCGTCCGCGACGCGGTGCTCGTTCGGCACCAGCCGCTCCTTGACGAAGCGGTCCAGCGTGGAGAGCAGCTGGGCCAGGGTGTCATCATCACAGGCCATGGGGTGCGTACTCCTCAGCGGCGCATCAGCGCGGCTTCGACATTGCGAACCAGGTTCACCAGCCGGGGGCCCAGGTCGAGCAGCAGCCTCTGGCGGGGCATCAGGAACGACGGGCCGCCACAGTTGAAGGCGAGGATTCCGCTGCCATCCGGAGGGATGAAGGGCACTCCCACCGCATTCACATCCCGGTCCCAGTCCCCGACGGAGAGGGTGAAGCCGTGCGTCTGGTAGTCCGCGAGGGCCTGTTCGATGCCGTCGCGCATGCGGGGCCACTTGTCCCCCTCGCGCTTGGACATGTGGTCCATGAAGTAGTTGCGCTCCGCCTCGGGCAGGGCAGCGAGCAGCGCCCGCCCCATGGCCGTGGTGGCCAGCGGCAGCCGTGAGCCGATGTCCAGCCGCAGCGTCACCGCCGCGGTGGAGCGGCAGTGCTCCACGTACACGACGTTGAGCCTGTCGCGGCTGCCCAGCGACACGGGGACGTTGGCGTAGTCCGCCAGGTCCTGCATCAGTGGCCTCGCCACGTCGCGCACGCCCATGTTGGAGAGGGCCGCGAAGCCGAGCGCCAGCACCCGCGTGCCGAGCTGGTACTTCCCCAGCCGCTCCGAATAGGTGAGGTAGCCCAGCCGCGTCAGCGTGTGTGTGAGTCGGGAGATGGTCGGCTTGGGCAGGCCCGTGCTCGCCGCCAGCTCCTGGTTGCCGAGCATCGGCCGCTGCGGCGTGAAGGCGCGCAGGATTTCCAACCCGCGCGCCAGCGCTGTCACGAACTGACGGTCCTTGACCTCCTCGTCGCCCGATTGCTCGAGCGACTCCATGAAGGTGATCCCGGTGTCATTCGTGGGTGCGTAGGAGCCAGGGGGACGGGACATGGCGGTCCTGGAAAGAGTGGGATTGCAAGGACCATAAACAGTCGGTAGATAGGGGTCAAGGTTTTGCGAAACTCAATTTCGCTGTGCGAAATTAGGGAAAACCCGCTTATGGAACTGGGAATCGTCGGCACCGGCACCATGGGCCGGGGCATCGCGCAGCTGGCGGCGCAGGCTGGCATCTCCGTGCGTCTGCTGGACTCGCGCCTCAACGCCGCCGAGGAAGCACGCACCGGCGTGGGCGCGACGCTGGACTCGCTCGCGGCCAAGGGCCGTCTGTCCGCCGAGGAGGCGCGCGCGGCGACGGCCCGGCTCCAGCCCATCCAGAGCGAGGCCGGGCTCGCCGGCTGTCACGTGGTGGTGGAGGCCATCGTCGAGGACCTCCGGGCGAAGCAGGAGCTGTTCACCCGACTGGAGCCCATCGTCGGCCCCGGGTGCCTGCTGGCGACCAACACCTCGTCGCTGTCCGTGACGGCCATCGCCGCCGCGTGCGAGCGGCCCGGGCGCGTGGGCGGGTTCCACTTCTTCAATCCGGTGCCGTTGATGAAGGTGGTGGAGGTCATCGAGGGCGCGCGCACCGAGCCCTGGGTCGGCGAGGCGCTGGTCTCCCTCGCGCATCGCCTCGGCCACCGGCCGGTCCGCGCTTCGGACACGCCCGGCTTCATCGTCAACCACGCCGGCCGGGGCTTCGGCACGGAGGCGCTGCGCATCCTCCAGGACGGCATCGCTTCCTTCGACGAGGTTGACCGCATCCTCCGCGACGCGGCCGGGTTTCGGATGGGGCCCTTCGAGCTGCTGGACCTGACGGGGCTGGACGTCTCGCACCCGGTGATGGAGTCGGTCTACGAGCAGTTCTACCAGGAGCCCCGCTTCCGCCCGTCGTACGTGCTGCGTCGGCGGCTGGCGGCGGGGCTGCTCGGCCGGAAGACGGGACGCGGCTTCTACGTGCATGAGGGCGGCAAGCAGCAGCCCGTTCCGGCACCGCCGGTGCCGCAAGGCGAGCGTCGCCCGGTGTGGGTGGGTGCGGAGGAGGCGGGGTGGACCGAAGCGCTTCGCAATGTGGTGGGCGCGGCGGGCTTGCCCCTCGACAGCGGGGCGCGTCCCGGTCCGGAGTCCCTGTGTCTGGTGGCTCCATTGGGGCATGACGCGACCACCACCGCGCTGGCCCTGGAGTTGGACGCCGAGCGCACGGTGGCGGTGGACCTGCTGCTCGGCCCGGAGCGCCGCCGCACGGTGATGACGACGCCGGTGACGCGGCCCGCGTTCCTGGACTCGGCCTGGGCGCTGCTCGCTGCTGATGGCACGGCGGTGTCGCGCATCCACGACAGTCCGGGCTTCGTCTCCCAGCGCGTGCTCGCCACCATCGTCAACATCGCCTGCGACCTCGCGCAGCAGCGCATCGCCAGCCCGGAGGACATCGACGCGGCGGTGACGCTCGGCCTCGGCTACCCCCGGGGCCCGCTGGCCTGGGGCGACGCGCTGGGGCCCCGACGGCTGCTGAAGGTGTTGGAGGCGCTGCATGCCGCCACGGGTGACGCGCGCTACCGCACCAGTCCATGGCTGTCCCGCCGGGCGCGGCTCGGCGTCTCGCTCCTCACTCCGGAGGGATGAATCCCATGAGCCCCATGAGTGCCTACATCTACGATGGCCTGCGGACGCCGTTCGGCCGCCACGCCGGCACGCTGGCGCCGGTGCGCCCCGATGACCTGCTGGCCGGCGTCATCCGCGCGGTGCTCGCGCGCGGCCCCTTCGAGCCCCACGAGGTCGAGGACGTCGTCATCGGCTGCACGAACCAGGCGGGCGAGGACAGCCGCAACGTCGCGCGGCACGCGGCGCTGCTCGCCGGACTGCCCATCGAAGTCGCGGGGCTGACCGTCAACCGCCTGTGCGGCAGCGGGCTGGCGGCGGTGCTCGACGCGGCGCGCGCCGCCATGACGGGGCAGGGGGAGCTGTTCATCGCCGGTGGGGTGGAGAGCATGAGCCGTGCGCCCTTCGCCATGGCCAAGGGCGAGTCCGCCTTCAGCCGCGACGCGCGTATCTACGACACGACGATGGGCGCGCGCTTTCCCAACCCTCGCCTCATCGCGGGCTTCGGCGACGACACGATGCCGCAGACGGCGGACAACGTCGCGAAGGACCTGGGCATCGGCCGCGAGCCGAGCGACCGCTTCGCCCTGGCCTCGCAGCGGAAGTACGCGGCGGCCCTGGCCTCCGGCTTCTACACGGGGGAGTTGGTGCCCGTGGAGCTTCCGGGCCGGAAGGGCACTGTCATCCGCGTGGAGGTGGACGAGCACCCACGTCCGGAGACCACGCTCGGCAAGCTGGCCGCGCTGCAGCCGCTGGCAGCGGACGGCGTCGTCACCGCGGGCAGCGCGTCGGGCATCAACGACGGGGCGGCGGCCCTGCTGGTGGGCACGCTGGGCGTGGGCGAGCGGGCCGGGTGCAAGCCGCTGGCGCGCATCGTCTCGGCCGCCGTCGCGGGAGTGCCGCCGCGCACCATGGGCCTGGGCCCCGTCCCCGCCGCGCGCAAGGCGCTGGAGCGGGCCAGGCTGACGCTCGCGGACCTGGACGTCATCGAAATCAACGAGGCCTTCGCCGTGCAGGTGCTGGGCTGCCTCAAGCTGCTCGAATTGAGCGAGGACGACAGCCGCGTGAACCCGAACGGGGGCGCCATCGCCCTCGGTCATCCGCTGGGCGCGTCGGGTGCGCGCCTGGCGCTGACGGCCGCGCGCCAGCTCCAGGTGGGTGGAGGCCGCTACGCGCTCGTCAGCATGTGCATCGGTGTGGGGCAGGGCATCGCCGCCATCCTGGAGAGGGCCTGAACACCATGAGCCAGCGCGCCACGTTCCATTGGGAAGACCCGTTCCTCCTCGAAGAGGAGCTGAAGGAGGAGGAGCGGCTGCTCCGCGACACCGCTCGCAACTACTGCCAGCGGCAGCTTTTGCCGCGCGTCCTCGAGGCCAACCGCCACGAGGTGTTCCACCGCGAAATCATGAATGAGCTGGGCAGCCTCGGCCTGCTCGGCTCCACGCTGCCGCCCGAGTACGGAGGGGCCGGCGCGTCATACGTGTCCTATGGCCTGCTCGCGCGCGAGGTGGAGCGCGTGGACTCCGGCTACCGCTCCGCGATGAGCGTGCAGTCGTCGCTCGTCATGTACCCCATCCACGCGTACGGCTCGGAGGCGCAGCGGCGCAAGTATCTGCCAGGGCTGGCGAAGGGGGAACTCGTCGGCTGCTTCGGGCTGACCGAGCCCGACGCCGGCTCCGACCCTGGCGCCATGCGCAGCCGTGCCCGGAAGGCGCCGGGCGGCTACCGCCTCTCCGGCACCAAGCAGTGGATTACCAACTCGCCCATCGCGGACGTCTTCGTCGTCTGGGCGAAGGACGAGAGCGACGAGATTCGCGGCTTCGTGCTGGAGAAGGGCATGAAGGGGCTCACCGCGCCGAAGATTGAAGGCAAGTTCTCGCTGCGCGCCTCGTCGACGGGCGGCATCGTCATGGACGACGTGTTCGTCCCCGAGGAGAACCTGTTCGCCGGGGTGAAGGGCCTGAAGGGGCCGTTCGGGTGCCTGAACAACGCGCGCTACGGCATCTCCTGGGGCTCCATGGGCGCGGCGGAGTTCTGCTGGCACACGGCGCGCGCGTACTCGCTGGAGCGCCAGGTGTTTGGCCGGCCGCTGGCCGCCAACCAGCTCATCCAGAAGAAGCTGGCGGACATGCAGACGGAAATCACCCTGGGGCTGACGGCGGCGCTGCGCCTGGGGCGGATGAAGGACGCGGAGAAGGCGGCGCCGGAGGCCATCTCCCTGCTCAAGCGCAACAACTGCGGCAAGGCGCTGGATATCGCACGCACCGCTCGCGACATGCTGGGCGGCAACGGAATCTCGGACGAGTACCACGTCATCCGGCACGTGATGAACCTGGAAGCGGTGAACACCTACGAGGGCACCCACGATGTCCACGCGCTCATTCTCGGGCGCGCACAGACGGGCATCCAGGCCTTCAGCTGACCCTGGGAGACACCCATGCAAGGCTTCGACAAGCTCTATATCAACGGTGAGTGGACCCCCTCGCGGGGCACGGGGCACTTCGACGTGCTCAGTGCCTCGACGGAGGAGGTGATGGGCCGCATCCCCGACGGCACCGAGGAGGACGTGGACCGCGCGGTAAAGGCGGCGCGCGCTGCCTTCGACGCGTGGTCCACCCGGCCCGCCGCCGAGCGCGCACAGGTGCTGGCGCGGCTCCAGCAGGGCCTGACGGCGCGGCAGGACGACCTGGCGCGCACGATTACGGGCGAGGTGGGCATGCCCCTCGCCCTGGCGAAGCCCATCCAGGTGGGCACGCCCATCACCGTGACGGGCACCTACGTGCAGCTCCTCCAAGAGTACGCCTTCGAGGAGCAGGTGGGGAACTCACTGGTGGTGAGTGAGGCGGTGGGCGTCGTGGCCTGCATCACCCCCTGGAACTACCCGCTGCATCAAATCATCGCCAAGGTGGCCCCGGCCCTGGCCGCGGGCTGCACCGTCGTCCTCAAGCCCAGCGAAGTGGCTCCGCTCAACGCCTTCATCCTCGCGGAAGTCGTGCACGAGGCCGGTGTCCCGGCGGGAGTCTTCAACCTCGTGTCTGGGACGGGCGTTGTCGTGGGCGAGGCGCTGGTCCGCCACCCCGAGGTGGACATGGTGTCCTTCACCGGCTCGACGCGCGCCGGGCGGCGGGTGTCGGAGTTGGCCTCCGCCACCATCAAGCGCGTGGCGCTGGAGCTGGGCGGCAAGTCGGCGGCCATCGTCCTGGACGACGCGAACCTCAAGACGACCGTGAAGCGGGTGGTCAGCAACTGCTTCCTCAACTCCGGGCAGACGTGCTCGGCGCACACGCGCCTGCTCGTCCCGCGCTCCCTGCATGAAGAGGCGGCGCGGCTCGCGGCCGAGGCGGCTGCTGGCTTCACCGTGGGAGACCCGTTCAAGGGCGAGGCGAAGCTCGGCCCCCTCACCTCCGAGGCACAGCGCGCGCGCGTGCGCGAGTACATCCAGCAGGGCCTCCGTGAGGGGGCCACGCTCGTCGCAGGAGGGCCCGAGCAGCCCGAGGGGCTCCCGAAGGGCTACTACGTGAAGCCCACGGTCTTCGCTGGCGTCACGCCGGAGATGACCATCGCCCAGGAGGAGATCTTCGGGCCCGTGCTCGTCATCATGCCGTACGAGGACGAGGACGACGCCATCCGCATCGCCAACAGCACCATCTACGGCCTGTCGGGCGCTGTCTGGTCCGGCGATGTCGAGCGGGCGAAGCGTGTGGCCCGCCGGATGCGCACCGGCCAGGTGGACATCAACGGCGGTCGCTTCAACCCGCTGGCGCCCTTCGGTGGCTACCGGCAGTCCGGCCATGGTCGCGAGTTCGGCCGGCACGGGCTGGAGGAGTTCCTGGAGCACAAGGCGATGCAGCTCTGAATCCCGTTTCCGGAAGTCCGCTGACCTCTTCGCTGTCCCCGTTCCCCACCGCATCTGGAGCAAGCCACCATGAAGGCTGCCGTGTGTTTCGAGAAGGACAAGCTGACCATTGACGACATCCGCTTCGACCCGCCGCAGGCGCAGGAGGTGCTCGTCCGGATGGTGGCGTGTGGCGTCTGTCACACGGACCTGTCGGTGCTGAACGGCACCGTGAAGATGAAGCTCCCGTGTGTGCTGGGCCACGAGGGGGCGGGCATCGTCGAGGAGGTGGGCGCGGGCGTCACCCACCTGAAGAAGGGCGACAAGGTCGTCCTCTCGTGGGTGGCGCAGTGTGGCGAGTGCTACTACTGCCGCATCCAGCGCCCGAACCTGTGTCTGCTCGGTGAGAAGATCAACGCCAGCAACCGGATGCCGGACGGGAGCACCCGGCTGCGCAAGGGGGAGCAGGACCTGAACGTCTTCTCCGCGCTGGGGGCCCTGTCCGAGTACGCCGTCGTCCACTCACGCGCGGCGGTACGGCTGCCCGAGGAGGCTCCGCTGGACAAGGCCGCGCTGATTGGCTGCGCGGTGGCGACGGGCGTGGGGGCGGTGTTCAACACGGCCGAGATGCCGCAAGGGCAGACGGTGGCGGTGTTCGGCGCCGGTGGCGTGGGGCTCAACATCATCCAGGGCGCGGCGATTGCGAAGGCGGAGCGCATCATCGCGGTGGACGTGCACCCGCAGAAGCTGGAGCTGGCGAAGGTCTTCGGGGCGACGGACGTGGTGGACGCGAAGGCCGGAGACCCGGTCGCCGCCATCCGCGAGCTGACCCACGGCCGTGGCGCGGACTACGCGTACGAGGCCGTGGGCCGCAAGGAGACCATCGAGCAGGCGTACCTGTGCACGCGCAAGGCGGGCACCTGTGTCGTCGTCGGCGTGGGGAGCGTGAAGGAGCAGATCAGCCTGAACGTCTTCGTGCTGCCGCTGATGGAGAAGCGGCTGCTCGGCTCGTGGTTCGGCACGGCGGACGTGCACCGCGACATGCCGAAGCTGGTCGACCTGTACACGCAGGGGAAGCTCAAGCTGGATGAGCTGGTGACGAAGACGTACCAGCTCGACCAGCTCGACGCGGCCTTCGCCGACATGCAGAGCGGGGTGAATGCCCGCGGCGTCGTCCTCTTCTGACCCGACTCTCGCCAGCTCGAGGGCAGGCGCGCTCAGTATTCTTTCAGGAGCGCGCTGCCCATCGTGAGGCCGAGCCGCTTGAACAGCGCCGAGAGCTTCGCCTTTGGGATGAGCTTCTTGGCGGACGCCTCGACGCGGAGGAGCGAGAAGGCAAGCTGGTCGAGCGACGTGAAGGCCGGAGCGACAGTGCCTTCCTCGTGCGCGTAGCGGACGACCTCACCCGTGGTGACGTCGAGAAGAAACATCTCGCCGGACCCGTCGCTCGCGATGCCGACGTACTTGTCGTCGTTGGCTCCGTACAAATCCTCCTTCTTGCAGTCGAAGCCATAGCTGTCGAAGTCGAACGCAAGGGTCATCGACGGCACCCCCCCGCCGGTCACCACGTCGTCGAGCGCGCGACCCGCGGGAACGGCGCGAACCTTCTCGCTGCCACTTTTCGACACGCGCGGCGCCTTCGGGAAGAAGCGCGCCGCGTCCGACGCGAAGTCGCCGCGCTCGATGTAGCCGGTGAGGGTGCTCGCCTCGACGTTCTCGCCCCATTCGGTGAGCGAGGTCACGCCCGTGTCGATAGGAGTGCCGTCCTTGGCGAAGTACGTCGTGTTCTTCAGCTTGCCCTTGACGAAGACCGCCGTCAGGCGATGGGGCCACGGCTTGGGAACCTTGAAGACCTTGGGCAGAAGCGTGGTGCCGGCGTACTCGAACAGTGCACCGTTGGCGGGTCCGATGACCCATTCGACGGTGCCGTCAATCACGCCGTCACGGAGCTCGACTCGCAGCGTGTCCGGGAAGTCGAAGCCGGCTCGGAAGCGCACCTCGACCAGTGCACCGTTCGCAAATGTTGCGAGCATCGTGTTGGTCGGCCCCTTCGGCAGGCCGAGCGCAGCCTGCATGGCCACACGCGGCGCGTGCTCGGACATCTGGTGGATGGCGAGCGACCATTTGATCTCCCCGTCGAGCTTGCCGTCCTTCCGGGTGGCATCGAGCAGCAGCATGCCCGACGGATGGATCCACAGGCGCTCGCGCGCGTCGTTGGGGCCACCGTCTCGCCAGAGGTTGGCGCTGGCATCGAAGGTGGCTTCGGGGGGGACGTCCTTGGGGCGTGGCTCCGTAGTCATTGCGCCAGACGCTACGTGTTTGACCGCGCACTGCCCAGGGCGTTTTTCGCGGCTGCAGAGGGGCGCCGCTCGCTGCTACTTCTGGTGGATGCGAATGAAGTTGATCTTGTTGTTGGCGGCGCCAGGCGCGCTGCGCACGGTGAGGCGACCGTCCGACACCGCCACCACGCCTGAGCCATTGGTGAAGCCGTAGCCGGTCGGCACGCCGCTGAGCAGCACCGAGTCCTCCACCTGGATGCGGTACGAGCCGTTCTTCGTGCTGGGGTCTCCCGCCATGAGGTCAATCGCGTAGACGCCGTTGGGCACGGCAATCTCCCAGACGCGGTCTCCACCCTGCTGCATGCGCGCGTGCCGCTGCGCGAGGATGTCGATGTCGTAGCCCGCGTCCACCATGTTGGCCGTGTTGTCCACGTTCCACCCATAGGAGAAGCCGTAGGCGCGGCTCCCATAGACCTGGCCGTAGTCGGTGAGCATTCCGTAGATCTCCACGGGAGAGGCCGAGGCGGGCTGGAAGTTGATGTCGACCCCGAACTTCCGCTTCACCTCCACGAAGGCCAGCTTGTTGTTCACCGCGAAGCTGTCGTTGCGGAGGGTCAGCCGGCCGTCATTCACATCGACGGTGCTCACCGACTCGACGAAGCGCTGCCCGTCGGTGGGCGTGCCCTTCAGCACGTGGCCGTAGTACTCGACGCTGAAGATGTAGTCGCTGTCGAAGAAGCCCGGGTCGCCAGCCACCAGCCGGACCTCGTAGTAGCCGTTGGGGACGGCCAGCTCCCAGGTGAAGTTGCCGCCGTTCTGCGTGCGGATGACGGTGTCGTAGGCCTGGGATGGCGTGTTCGCGTCATTCCGGTCGCGCGTGTTGGTCGTGTTGTCCGCGCTCCACCCGTACGTGTAGCCATTGCCCCGGCTCCCGAACACCTGTCCCGAGTCCACGACGAAGCCGGCAGGTACGGGCGCGTTGGCGGGCTGGAAGTTCACCCGCACCTCGAAGGGAACGAACGGAGAGAAGGGGACGGTCTGCGCCGCGGCCGGAGCGCCGAGCAGCGCCAGCCCGCCCAGCGCCGCCAGACGCAGCGTCTTCGTGAGGAGTGTCTTCATGATGTGGACCTCGAGGGGTAGTGGACAGCGCCACGGCGGACCGCGTGCGCGGCCCACCGCTAACATGGTCCTCCCGCCTCGCCGCAAGCCACACATCCGCCAGGAACCAGGCGCGGGCGGCAGCACGAAAATCTGCCGCGAGGATGTAAGACTTTTGAATAACCCACGTACTCTTGCAGGTGGGTTGCACCGCCGTGCTCAGGGCTTGCCGAGCAGCTCCAGCGCGGCGGTGGTGAGCGTGGTGACGCCGGTGCGCAGTGTGCGCTCGCGGTCCGGCGCGTAGAGGGGCGAGTGTGCCGAGGGCAGCGCCTCCCCCGCGGCTTGGGCCGAGGCAAGGCGCTTGGGCTCCGTGATTCCGAGCCACAGCATCACCGCGGGGATGCCCGTGCGGCCGTACTCGGCGAAGTCCTCACCGCCCATGACCGGCTGCGTTTCACTGATGTTCTTCGGGCCGAGCACCCGACCCACCGCGCCCACCAGTCGCTTCGTGAGCTCCGGGTCGTTGAAGTTGGCGGGCGTGCCCTCGGTGACGGAGACGTCCGGCGGGCGGGGCGCGTTGGCGGCCATGGCCTCGGCCTTCGCCACGCGCTCGATGCCGGCCAGCAGGGCCTTGCGGACCTCGGGCTTGTACGTGCGCAGCGTGAGCTGGAGCTTCACGTCATCCGGGATGATGTTGTGCTTGGTGCCGCCGTGGATGGAGCCCACCGTCAGCACCGCGGGCTCCAGCGGGTGCTTCTCGCGGCTGATGAGCGTCTGCAGCGAGAGGATGGTGCGCGCCGCCAGCACCACCGGGTCCACCGTGGTGTGCGGGTACGCGCCGTGCCCGCCCTTGCCGTAGAGGGTGACGTCCACCGAGTCCACGCTGGCCATCGAATAGCCGGGGGTGAACTGCACCGTCCCCGCCGCGGCGGTGCCCGTGGTGTGGAGGGCCACGGCGAAGTCCGGCTTGGGGAAGCGCTTGAACAGGCCGTCGGCCAGCATCTGCCGGGCGCCCGCGCCAATCTCCTCGGCGGGCTGGCCGATGAGCATCAGCGTGCCGCGCCACTTGTCCTTCGACTTCGCCAGCAGCGTGGCCGTGCCAATCCACGACGTCATGTGCACGTCATGCCCGCACGCGTGCATCACCGACACCGTCGCTCCCGCCGCGTCCTTCACCTTCACCTTGCTGGCGTACGGTAGGCCCGTCTTCTCCTCCACCGGCAGCCCGTCCAGGTCCGTGCGCAGCATCACCGTGGGACCCTTGCCGTTGCGCAGCAGGGCGACAATGCCGTGCCCTCCCACCTTCGGCGTCACCTCGAAGCCCAGCCTGCGCAGGCGCTCGGCCAGCTTCGCCGCCGTCTGCTCCTCCTGGAGCGACAGTTCGGGCGACTGGTGCAGGTCCTGGTACAGCGCGTCCAGGTCCGGGTAGAGCGCGTCGATGCCACCGAGCACGGGGGAGGGCGCTTGCGCCGCGAGGGCCGCGCCGCCGGGCAGGGCGGAGCAGACGAAGAGGGCGGCAAGCAGGGGGAGCGATTTCACCAGGCGGTCTCCTGTCCGAGGGGCTGCACGGCAGGCAATAGAGCACACCTCGACGCATGGCGTTGAGGCTCGCTCTCCGGGTGCGCATCCATGGTCGAAATGCCATCAGAGACACTGCTCGCCGAACCTGCCTGGATACACGACGCCGTCTTCATGCACGTGTACCCGCTGGGGGCCTGCGACGCCCTCATGCCCAATGACTTCCAGAGCCCGCCCGTCGCGCGGCTGGACCGGCTGCTGCCGTGGCTGGACGTGTGGGCCGCGCTGAGGGTGAACGCCGTCTACCTGGGCCCCGTCTTCGAGTCGTCGTCCCACGGCTACGACACGGCGGACTACTTCCAGGTGGACCGGCGCCTGGGCGACGACGCGGCGCTCGCCCGCCTGGTGGGCGGGCTGCATGCCCGGGGGATGAAGGTGGTGGTGGATGCCGTCTTCCACCACGTGGGGCGCGACTTCTGGGCCTTCAAGGACGTGAGGGAGAAGGGGCAGGCGTCGCCCTATCGGAGCTGGTTCACGGGCCTGCGCTTCGATGCGAAGAACCGCTTCGGCGACCCGTTCGTGTACCAGGGCTGGCACGGGGTGGAGGACCTGGTGAAGCTGGACCTGCGCCAGGACGCGGTCCGCCGGCACCTCTTCGACGCCGTGGCCCACTGGGTGAAGCGCTTCGGCATCGACGGCCTGCGACTGGACGCCGCGGACGACATGGACCTGGACTTCTTCGACGGCCTCCATGCCTTCTGCCGGGGCCTGGAGCGTCCGTTGTGGCTGATGGGCGAAGTCATCCACGGCGACTATCGCCAGTGGGCCCGGCCGGGGCGCCTGCACGCCACCACCGACTACGCGCTGTGGAAGGCACTCTGGTCCAGCCACAACGACCGGAACTACTTCGAGCTGGCCCACACGCTGAAGCGGCAGGTGGCGGCGGGGGAGGGGATGTATGAGGGGCTCACCCTCTACACCTTCGCGGACAACCACGATGTGAATCGGGCCGCGAGCCTTCTCAAGGAGCTGCGTCACCTCCCGCTGCTCTACCTGCTCCTCTTCACGCTGCCGGGCGCGCCGTCGCTCTACTACGGCAGCGAGTGGGGCCAGCAGGGGCGCAAGGAGGGCGGCAATGACCGGCCGCTCCGGCCGCCACTGCCCGAGCCGCCAGGGCCTCCGGACAGTCCTCCGGGCCTGCGCGCGGCCATCACCCGCTTCGCCGCGCTCCGGCACCAGCACGAGGTGCTCCGGCGCGGACGCTACCGGGAGCTGCTCGTGCGCTCGGAGCAGCTCGCCTATCTGCGGGAGTTGGGGAGCGAGTCGCTCGTGGTCGCGGTGAATGCCGCGGACAAGCCCTCCGAGCCGGTGGATCTTCCGCTGCCCGGCGCCGGGGAAGGGGAGTGGGTGGACCTGTTGGAGTCTGGGCGCCGCTTCTCGTCGCGAGGAGGGCGCCTCCAACTCGGGGCGTTGCCGCCCACGGTGGGAAGGGTGCTGCGCCGGGCCTGAGCGACAGCCTCGGGGTCGTCCCCGGCTCAGAAACGTCCGACGAGCCCGCCCATCGCGTCCCCGCGCGGTGTCGCGCCGACGGTGGGCGCCACCAGGAAGCCCGGGTCCTTCCGGTGTTGGACCGGCACGGGCTCCGGCCCGAGGACGGCGTGGGAGATTTCGTTGAACAGGAGTGCGCCCGCCGTGGGCAGCAGCATGCTGGCGATGATGTGCGTGCCGTTCTTCGACACCGCAGGCCTGCCGGGGGGATTGCCATCCGAGAGCAGCGCGACGGGCACCGTGCCCAGGCCCGCACCCAGCATCGTCAGCAGCAGGTTGCCCTTGCCGCCCATGAGCCGGCTGGAGGTGTAGACCCCCAGGCCGGAGCCGGCCGCCATCCCCACGTAGAGGGGGACCAGGCTCTCACCGCAGTAGATGGTACCGGGGAACGAGCCGCAGCTCGCGAGCCGCTGGAGGGACAGGGTGCCGCCCAGCGCTCCCCCCGCCACCGTCCCCAGGGAGCCCGCCACGGTGCCCACCAGGATTCGCTTCTTCCGCGGTGTCAGGAAGGCCTCTGGCTCACTGGAGCCGGTCGCCACGGGCGTGGCGGGCGAGGCCTCGGCCGGAGCGTCTTCCGGCGCCTGCATGAGCGGAGGCGCCGCGACGCTGTCCTCGGCGGAGGCGGGCTCGGTGACGGGCGGGAGGTCCTGGGCCAGGACAGCCCAGGGCAGCAGCAACGCGACGAGGAAGGAGGCAGTGGATCGTGGCATGGAGGCGTCCCCTGAGCGGGTGCACCCGGCCGGGCACGGCTCGCCAAGGGGCGGCGAGGGTAAGACGGGTGGGATGACGATTCCCGGGCGGGAACATACCCGAGAGGCCTTCACGGTACATACGTCGCGAGCGGCCTGGTCGGGTTGTCGGGGCTGAACGAAGTCAGGGGCCAGCCGCGCGTGGCGCGACGCTGGAGCGGTCGCGGCCCTGAACGGATGCACTGACCGTATTGGCGTCGACGTACACCCGGGCACCCGGCGCTTGAGGAGGACTCCGGTGGGAGACACCGACCTGCCGCCCGGGACGCTGGTGCGCGGCCCGCGCGCGTTGGTGGCAGCAACTTCCAGCATCCGTGCGTTACGGCTGCGGGCGTCATGAAAGACAGACAGGTGTAGAGGGGAGTCCACCCCGCTTTCTCACGGAATGACAGACAGACTCCCTTGCGCCCGAATGCAGTGTTTCATGCTACTGATGCATGTATGCACTGGCACCTGCACCTGAAGAGCGCGGCCATTCTGGCCGTGCTGTTCGCGACGTCCGGGCTCGTCGGGCCCGACGCGCACGCGCAGCAATGCACTCCCGAGCCGCCTCCGCCGGTCAAGCCGACCCGTGACTCGCTGAGCGACACGCGGCTCTTGCGGCGCATCGCGCTCGGACTCACGGGGACCACGCCGACCGTCGAGCAGTACGAGGCCATGGCGGCCGCGGCCACGCCCGAAGCACGCGCCGTGCTCCTGCGCTCGACGCTCGATGAAGTGCTCACCTCGCCGAAGTTCTACGAGCGGATGCTGCGCTTCGGACACGAGTGGCTCGCGGTGGGCGCGTATACCACCGGCGCCGCCGGTGACGCATACCAGGGAGACATGTCCGGCCACCTGTTCAGGTGCCCTGGCAACAGCCTGCACCCGGGCGCGTTCTACGCCGTGAACGAGTTCGGCTCGAAGGACCCGGGCCAGCAGTGCTCGGACAAGGATGCGGACGGCATCGCCGCCGTGCCCGAGGTGCACACTGTCGAGCCCTGGTGGGCTCCGGGAACCTCGGTCCAGGTGCTCGGCAAGGCCGGCTCCAGCGTCACCCAGGTCGTCGACTCCACCAATGGGCGGGTGTTCGACTGCGGCGTCGCCAGCGGTGGCTACTACGACCCCGGGCTCCCCAAGGGGTGCGGCTGCGGACCGAACCTGGTGTGGTGCTCGCCGCTCTCCGGCCTGGGCGGCACGAGCACCTTCGACCTCATCGGCAGTCAACGCCGCCACCCGTACGAAGAGCCCGCGCGCTTGTTCGCGCACCTCGCGTGGCATGACCGGCCGCTCTCGGACCTCGTCATCGGCAACTACTCGGTCGGAACCAACTGGCTGCGTGCGCTGTACGTGCGCTTCGGCCGGCAGATGGGCAGCAACGCGGTGGATGCGAATACCACGTGGTGGCGCCCGGACGCGGACAACGCCCCGAGAGACCCGCTGCACCCGGCGCCGAACGACCCGCAGGCGTGGCGCGAGTTCGTGGTGGAGGACTTGGAGCCCTTCCACCTCGCGCTCACCGCCGACCGGTCGCGTTCCGGCAGCCTCGACCGCACCTACCGCTTCGATCCACGCACCACGACCGAGGCGCCCAAGGGGCTTCCCGCCGCCGGGGTGCTCACCATGATGGGCGCGATGTCCTCGTTCCCGCGCGAGCGCGTCCGGGCCGCGCGCTTCCTGGAGATCTTCGCCTGCCAGAGCTTCTCGCCGCCTCCCGCGGACGTGCACTTCCCTCCGCTGGAGATCGACCCGGCGACCGGCGGGACGTGCCTGCACTGCCATAAAACGCTGGACCCCGCGGCCATCTCCTTCAAGCGGTGGGACTTCAACCCGGCCCCGAGCTACTACGTCCCGTGGCCCTTCATCCCGGGCGTGGGCAACCAGCGCGTCACGAAGGAGTGGCTGTCCGGGCAGTATCCGCACATCGGCACCATGCCGGGCTTCCGCTGGAAGAACGCCTTTCTGCCCAACACCGTGCTGACCCCGGTCACCCCCGAGCAGCTCAAAGCCAATCCGGAAGCGGTGCTGCTCGACACGATGCCCGAGTCGTACACGCTGCTGGGGGAGCACGGCGACGGCACCATGGGCCCGCTCGGCTTTGGCAAGCTCCTCGTCCGCTCCGGCGAGTTCGACCGCTGCGCCACGCGCAGGCTCTACGCGATGTTCATCGGCCGGGAGCTGAACCCGGCCACGGAGAAGGGCTTCCTCGACAAGCTCACGCGGGAGTTCGTCGGCGGGGAGCGCAAGCTCCGGCCCTTCCTCCGCTATCTCTTCGAACAGCCCGAACTTCGGAGGGGCCTGTGATGCGCACGTGGCGTTCGTCGCTGGGCGCGGCCGTGCTGGCCTCGCTCACGCTCACCCTGACGGCCTGCCTGGAACAGGAGGCGGCCCGCATCAATGACTCGGCGACCCCCGGGGATGGCGGCACCGCCTGCGAGGCCACGAGCAAGAACGATGAGATTCGGCTCGCGCTCGCGCCCGCGTGCCAGGGCTGCCACCTCACCGGCAACAAGCCCATCTTCGCCTCGCTCGCCGCGTTCGAAGGCGGGCTCGTCTACGACGAGCGGTACGTGAAGCGAGGGGACCCGGAGAACAGCCTCCTCGTCCAGATGCTCAAGGGCACTGCCCCCGGCAGCTATCCCCAGATGCCGCCGGGCCAGCCCTACGACGAGCTCGTCGCCAACGGCCGCGTCACGCTGACCATCTCACAGGTGGAGGCCTGGATTCGCGACCTTCCGGCTCCACCCGAGCAGCTGGAGACGCCTTCGCCCGAGGAGTTCCGCGTCCGCCGGCTGTCCGCCGAGGAGATGGTGGTGAGCCTGATGGACCAGCTCGGGCTCACGCTCGAGGACTTCGTCAGCACCAGCAACCCTGACTGGCGCAACAGAGCGTACGTGGTGAACTGGAACAAGTTCTTCGTGTGGCCGGGTGACTGGGCGCCCGGCATCTCGGGCGAGTACGTCTCCGACCCGCGCACCGTCGAGCGCTTCGAGGCGCTCGGAGGTGGCAACTCGCTGCTGTACCGCAAGAGGGACGTGAGCTTCGGCCCCTCCGCCGCGCAGTCCCTGGTCCAGATGTCCCAGGCCTGGTGCGCGCGCGCGGTGGACAAGAGGAACAACCCGGCGGTGCTGCGCTACGTGACGCTCGCGGACACCTCCGCCAAGAACCCGGACGCGGTGCAGAAGAACCTGCGCAACCTCTACCTGCGCATGCTCGGACAGCCGCCTCCGGACGCGGAGCTGACGGCGCTGCACGAGCAGGTCTACCTCCCGCTCGAAACGCAGAGCACGCGCCTGGCCTGGATTGGCGTCTGCTCCGCGCTCATCCGTCACCCGCTGTGGATTACCTACTGAGCCGAGGACCCCATGCCGAACACCTCTCGACGCACGCTGCTCAAGTGGGCTCTCGGAGCGGGGCAGCTCGCGCTCCTCGAACGCGCGGGGCTCCTTGGCTCCGGCATCGCGCAGGCCGCGGACTCCGACGTCCCCTCCCGGCTCGTGGTGCTCTACATCCCGGGCGGTTACCGGCCGGCGTACTACTTCACCCCGCTGGAGGATGCGGAGATTCCGCTCTGCGTCCCGGCGCCCGCCGGCTACAGCGGCGAGCCCGTCTTCTTCGATGCGAGCAAGGTGGTGAGCCTCGCGCCCGCGAGCGGCCCCTACAAGCCGCTGCGGACCTGGCAGTCCTGGAATCCCCAGGACCCCGCCGCGCGCGGCAGCTACAGCCCGCTCATGTATGGCTACAAGCACTTCGCGCTGCATGAGCAGCTGAGCGTGCTGCACGGCATCGACCAGGGCACCAACGACCACGCGAGCGCCTTCATCTCCGCGATGTGTGGTGTCGCCGGTGCGGACTACCGGGCGCCCGCCGTGCATTCGGTCATCGCGAACCACCTGTACGAGCGGTACCGCGAGAGCCGACCGCTGCCGTTCGTGGTCGTCTCCGGAGACCGGGGCATGCCGGTTGGCATGGGGTTGCCCTCCCACGCCTCGCCGGTTCGCGTTCCATCCATCGAAGCGCTCAAGCCGATGCTCTCCGCGAAGCCCGCGGACAACGCCTGGTGGACGGGGCTGGATGCGCGCACCGCAGCGCCGGAGCTGGACGCGCACGGCCGGCCCACCGGAAGCACCCTGAAGACGACGACAGTGGAGCGCTTCTCACTCTCGCGCGCCGAGCAGTTCCTGGGCCGCTCGACGGCGAAGGTGGACAACTACCTGGAGGGCCTGCATGGCTCGCTGTCGTCCGTCTCCCGCGTGCTGGCGACGGATGTCGTCTCCCTGCTGGAGAGCACCAAGGGCATCGACACGTTGAAGACGAGCCGTCCCTCGTACCTGTCGAGCTACCTGAACGAGACCTTCACCTATACGTTCGGCCTCGCGAACTTCCACCTCACCGGGCTCGACCCGCGGATGGACATGGCGCTGCGGCTGCTCAAGTCGGACCTGTGCACCTCGGTGCACGTCTCACTGCAGCTCGACTTCGACACCCACAATGGCCATGGCCATGCCTTCAGCTGCGCGCACGGCCGCGGGCTGATGGACTGCGTCGCGCGCTTCCTGGGTGAGATGAAGGCCACGCCGGCTCCCGGCAAGCCGGGCAAGACGCTGCTCGACGACACCCTGGTGCTGGTGATGAGCGAGTTCGGCCGGAGCTGGGCCTATCGCGCGGGTGACGGCAGCTACGCCCTGCCGGATGATCACCACCCCTACACCTCGGTCTGCTTCGCGGGCGGAAACGTGGCGGGGAACCGGCAGGTGGGCTCGTACACGACGCGCGGGCTTGGCGTTCCGGTGGACCTCATCGAGGAGACGGGGCAGCCCTCGAAGCGCGTCCCCAGGTCCGCGGACGTCGCCACCACCGCGCTGCGAATCATGGGCATGGAGCCGCACCAGTTCTTCATCCCCGGTGGCTACGGCGAGGTGGTGGGACTCCGGAAGGCGTAATCCCGCCGGCGGCTTCCATACGTCCCGGGCAAGGCGGGCAAGCCGAGGAAGGGACCGCTCGGCTGCTGCTCGGGGGCCTGACTCGCCTGGGAGGGCAGCCGAAGGGCCGCGTGGCTCCAGCACGAGCACATGCGTACCTTAGGCCTACGTCCCCCGAGGCACCGTGCAATGGAGCCGCACCCCACTGATGAGTCCCCGTCGGGTCCTCCTGGCCAGGAACGCAGCCTGGAAGGTGTGTCCGCCCTGGAACTGGCGGAGACCCTGGAAGACGGCTTCATCGCGGTGGACGCCGCCGGCCACATCCAGGCGGTGAACCCGGCCGCCGAGCGGCTCCTCCTGTGTCCCCGGGCCCGGCTGCTCGGTCGCGCGCTGACTTCAATCTCCGACGAGGCGGCCCGCGCCTGGTCCGAGGGGACGCCGGTGAAGAGGGTCGTCTCCGTTGGAGCCTCCGGGCGAAGGCTCGAGCTGCGGCTTCATCCGCGGCGTGGCCAGGGGTGGCTCTTCCTGCGCGACGTCATCCGGGGCGACGAGCGCTCCGGGCCGGCAGCACAGGAGGTGTCGTGCGAGGAGTCGCGGCAGCGCCTCCAGTTGGTGCTCAGCCACGCCCCCGTGCTCCTGTTCGTGTTCGACAGGAAAGGCATCCTCACCCACGCCGAGGGCAAGGGGCACGAGGGCCTCGGGCTGCGGTCCGGGCAGCTCGTCGGTTCTTCCTTGTTCGACATCTATCGGGACGTCGAGTGGATTGTCGACAGCGCCCATCGGGCGCTGGGGGGCGAGGAGGTGTCGGTGGTGGGGGCGGTAAAGAAGACCTGGTTCGACGTGCACTACACCCCGGTCCGTGATGCCACGGGAGAGGTGACCCGCGTCATCGGCGTGGCCAACAATGTCACCGAGCGTGAGCAGGCCATCCAGGTTCTCCGCCACCAGCAGTCGGTGCTCCGGTACGTCATCGCCAACGTGCCCCACGCCGTCTTCTGGAAGGACCGGCAGGGCCGCTTCCTGGGCGGCAACCAGAACTTCATCAACGACACCGGCGTGGGCAGCCTGGAGAACCTCGTCGGGAAGACTGACTTCGACGTGTGGAGCAAGCGCGAAGAGGCGGAGTTCTTCGTCAAGATCGACCGCGAGGTGATGGAGGAGGACCGGTCGTTCCATGACATCGAGGAGCCGGTCCTCCGTTCGGACGGCTCGCAGCGCACGCTGCTGACCAGCAAGGTCCCCATCCGGGACGAGGCCGGACACGTCACGGGCCTGCTGGGCATCTACGTGGACATCACCGCGCGCAAGCGGCTGGAGGTGGAGCTGGAGAAGGCAAAGCAGGTCGCAGAGAACGCCGCCCGCGCCAAGAGCGAGTTCCTCACCGTGATGAGCCACGAGCTGCGCACGCCGCTGACCCTCATCCTGGGGCCCCTGGCTTCGCTGCTCTCCTCCCGCGCCAGCGAGCTCCCGGAGCGCGCCCGGCGCGACCTCGAGCGCATCCACGGCAATGCCGTGCGGCTCTTCCAGTTGGTCGACGACATCCTGGACCATCAGAAGCTGGAGGCAGGACAGCTGCTGCTCGACCCGCAGCCCATGGACATCGTGGACTTCGTGGCGGGCATCGTGGACGACGCCAGTCCCGCGGGGAGCCTGCGAGGGCTCGACGTGCGCTTCGAGGCGGGCCCCGACCTCGGTGTCGTCCTGATGGACGGACGCAAGTTCGAGAAGATTGTCGTCAACCTGCTGGGCAATGCCCTCAAGTTCACTCCCGCCGGGGGACGGGTGACCGTGTCCCTGCGGCGGGAGGGGGAGGGCCTGGTGCTGGCGGTCAGCGACACCGGGCCGGGGATTCCCAAGGACAAGCAGGAGATGATCTTCCAGCGGTTCCAGCAGCTCGACGGCTCCGCCACACGCAAGCACGAGGGCACGGGAATGGGCCTGGCCATCGTGAAGGAGTTCGCCGAGCTGATGGGGGGCCATGTCGCCGTGCGGAGCGAGCCCGGTGCGGGTGCGTGCTTCACCGTGAGGCTGCCGGGGGCCGGGGTGGCTTCCTCCCAGCCAGGCCCCCGCGGCATGGCCGCCGTCTCTCCCACGGAAGGCTCCTTCCGGCGGTTCGAGACTCCGCCAGGGACTCATCAGGTATCCCGGCGCCCCGCGCACCCGGCACCGCACCTGCTCGTCGCCGACGACAACCCCGGCATGCGGGCGTACCTGGCGGACCTGCTGGCCGACGAGTACGACCTGGTGCTGGTGGAGAACGGCCGGCAGGCCTGGGAGGCGGTACAGCAGCGGAGGCCGGACGTCATCGTGTCGGATCTCATGATGCCGGAGGTGGACGGCATCGAGCTGGCGGCCCGGCTGAAGGCGGACCCGCGGTACCGGGACGTGCCCATCATCCTGCTGACGGCCAAGGCCAGCCGCGAGGACGTGGTCGGGGGCCTGGACGCGGGCGCGGACGACTACCTGGGCAAGCCTTTCGGTCCAACGGAGCTGAGGGCACGGGTACGCGCCGCCGTGCGCCTTCACCGGGTCTACCTGGAACTGGATGCTCGCACGCGCGAGCTGCAGGCCGCGCTGCAGACGCTGCGCGACACGCAGGCGCAGGTCGTCGAGAGCGCCCGGCGGGCCGCGGTGGGCACCCTGGTGGCGGGGCTCTCCCACGAGCTGAACAACCCGCTCGCGGTCATCCGCATGAACTCCCAGCTCCTCTGCAAGCACATGATGGATCCGGCGAGCCTGCGCCGGTCGCTGCTCGCCATCGACCGTCAGTCGCAGCGGTGCTCGCAGGTGCTGAAGGCGCTGCTGGAGTTCTCGCGTCAGGCGGCCGCCAGGCGCGAGTGGCTCCAGGCGGGAGTGTTGGTGGACCGGGTGCTCCAGACGCTCCGCCCCGAGGCCCAGCGGCGCGACATCCACCTGGAGGCGGTGCTTCCCCCGGCCGGCTCGCCCTGGGTCCATGTGAATGCCGCGGAGGTGGAGTCCGCTCTGGGCAACGTGGTGACCAACGCGCTGGAAGTGAGCGCGCCGGGGGCCAGGGTCAAGGTCGAGGTGCAGCCGCGGGAGCGGGGCGGCAGGGACGGGGTGGAGGTGACGGTACGAGACAGCGGGCCCGGCATCCCAGCGCACGTGCTGCCGCACGTCTTCGACCCCTTCTTCACGACGAAACCCCCGGGCGAGGGCATGGGGCTTGGCCTGTCGCTGGCCCGCCGGTTCATCGATGACCAGGGAGGCGCCGTCCAGGTCGAGAGCGAGGAGGGCCACGGTACCGGGGTGCGCCTCTGGATGCCCGCGGAGGCCAGGGGACACCATGGGGACTGACTTCCCAGGGGAGCACGGTGGCGCGCGCGAGCACATCCTCGTGGTCGACGACGAGGAGGACATCCGTGACACGCTGGCGACGATTCTCTCGCTCGAGGGCTACGACGTGAGCACCGCGAGCAGCGGCGCCTCGGCCGTGGCCCTGGTGGAGGCGGGGCGCTTCGACCTGGTCATCTCGGACCTGAGGATGCCTGGCATGGATGGCGTGGAGACGCTGGTGCGGCTGAAGCGGAGCCATCCCGACCTGCAGGTCATCATCGCCACGGGCTACGCCTCCGCTGAGACCGCGACCCGCTGTCTGCTCGAGGGCGCGTACGGCTACATCTCCAAGCCCTTCGACATGGACGACCTGCTGAACCTCATCCGCGGGGCCCTCGAGGCCGGTCGGCACAAGAGCCTGCAACCGGCCGGGAGCGCGGCGTCCTCCAATCTGTTGGAATGAGGTCCCCGGCCGGGAGCACAAGTCAGGCTCTGGAGCAGCTGGCTATGGATTGTCGTCTCGAGTCGCGGGGCCCGAGGTGGCAGGGCGTGGCCGAGTCATGGCGGGTTGGTAGCAAGTGCCCCTGTATGCAACGCCGTCCCAATCATCACAGTACTTCACGTCCACGGGCACCTTCGTCCAACAACCGCCATTGATGGCGACCTGTACCTTGCTGGGACAGCGGCCGTAGCCGTCCGGGCGCCGCTGCCCTGGGAAGGGTTTCGGTGGCAGGTCTACCGCGATGGAGGACCACATGGAGGGAACTCGCTCTGGTGCCACCGGCGCCGTCAGTACGGAGTCCCCGACGGCCACGGTGCCGGCATCCTTCGTCTCTTCCTGCTGCGCGAGGCGGGACGTCGCGGGCTCCTCGGAGCGACTCACGCTCAGCAGCCCCCCGGCGCTCAGCGCGAGTGCGCCTGCGAGGCCGGCGGCGGCGAGCCTGGGCCACCTGCGCATGGGAGGAGGGCGCCGCACCGTGACGCGCTGGGGGACGGGAAGGAGGCCCGCGGGCCGAGGCTCTTCTCCCGTGAAGAGCGGCACATCCGCCTCGCGTCCCGCGTTGCGCACCGCCTGCTCCAGCGCTTCCGCCACCTCGCGCGCGCTGCCTCGCGCCTCGGGGCGGGGCGAGAGCATCCGGGACACCAGGGCGCTGAGCTCCGGAATGCAGCGGGGGTTGCAGACTCGCGCCGTCCAGTGCGCCAGCTCCTCGGAGCGCCAGAGCCAGGCCTCCGCCTTCTCCCAGGGGTGGGCGGACGGAGGGTACTTCCCGGTGACGAGGCGATAGGCGGTGACACCCAGGGCGAAGAGGTCATCCGCGGGCCCCGGGGCATAGGGGACGGGCGGGGGCTTACGGGGGCCGAAGACGAAGCGCCACGCCTCGGGCGAGCGGTAGGACGGGGTGCCTGGAGGAAAGAGGTGAGAGGTGAGGGTGGCAGCGCCCAGGTGGTGTCCTGAGCCGAAGTCCATGAGGAAGGGCTGCGCGTCCGCGCGCCGGACGAGGACGTTGTCACCCTTCACATCGCGGTGGAGGCCTGCTGCCGAATGGGTGGCGTCCAGGGCGCGGGCCAGCCGGGCCAGAAGCTGAAGCACCTGTCGTGAAGACGGGCGCTGTGACTGTGCCCACGCATAGAGCGGCGTGCCCTCCACCCACTCCATGACGAGCCAGGCGTAGGAGACGCCCTCGCAGGGCTGCCAGTGGCCACTGTCCAGCAGGCGTGGGACGGCGGGGTGGTGGACGCGGGAGAGCAGCTCGGCCTCCCGGGCGAAGCGCCCATCCCCCGGGTGCAGGGCCAGCTTGAGGGCCACGATGTGCGCGGACTCCTGCTGCGCTTCGAGCACGGCGCGGTAGACGACGCCGTAGGAGCCCCGGCCGCGCTGCCCGAGCAGCAGCCACGGGCCGAGTCGCGTCCCGGGGGGCAGGCTTCCCGGACTGAGGTAATCAGACTCCATGAGGCACCTCGTGAGGCGGTCGCACCGCGCCCGAGGAGACTACTCGCGAGGTAGTGGAACTCCAACCCCATCCGGCAGGTGGACGACAGCCCTCCCCACCGGACTGACGTGGGAGTCCGGAGCGCCAGGGGACCCACGGCTGTTCTGGAAATGTTCCCGCCCGCCGTGGGCATGTCCTGGCGTGGCGGGAGCGGGGCTATGTTTGGACCCGTGCTACGGATTCGACAGGGGCAGTTGGACGCGCTCCGCTCCGATAGGGAGCGGCAGTTCGCTCGTGATGTGGCCAGGTACCTCCGTGACAACCATGCTGGCGCTGTCGCGGGCCTCGATGACGCCGAGCTCGAACGACGAGTGCTCGTGGGGCTCGCGCGCGGGCGGAAGCATGGCCTGAGTGACGAGCGCATGCTCCTCTCGTTCATTTCACTCATGTTCCGGTTCGCGCCGAACTTCGATGAGCACCCGCGCCTCGGAAAGGTGTTGAGGTCGAGTGAAGATCCTCCTGGGCGTCGCTTCCAGAAGATGGTCGCGCTCGCGACGCAAGCGGATTGGGAGGAGGTCCAGCGAGCGCGCGACGAATCGGCCTGGGCGGAGGGGCCGGCATCCCCATGGACTCATTGAGGCGTTGGCGCATGGGGCCATCACCCTCTGGCCTATATTGAAGGAGCCTGGATGTATCCGCCGAAACTCCAAGTCGACGACTTCCAATCGGTCAATCTCTCCTCCCTGTCCCTGGAGCTCTCCTGCCCGCTCGAGAGCGTCAAACGGTGTGGCATCAGGAGCCTCGCCCTGACACCCCATCCGGCCGAAGCTCGTTGCTTCACGGCGCCCCATTCTCCACTCGAGCCGGAGGCCGCGGGGAGGTATCGGCTCGCGCCAGGAGCGGAAGAGGAGCTCAAGCTCTCCTGGACCTTCGACGGCGCCCCGCACATCCGCTCGGCGGTGATCGAGCTCTACATGCGCTCGTCGGTCCCCTCCGAGCCGTTCTGGCAGAGGGTGATCGATTGGAAGTCCGTGGAGCTCCGCGCGGATTCAGGCGAGTGTGCCTTCGACGGGTCGCTGCATGGAGGCGAGCGGGAAGAGGGCGGGCTCTCGATTCTGGATCTCGCGGTGAACGTCCCAAAGGAGAAGTTCCCGCTGGAGTGTCTGAGCGTCGAACATGCGCCGTATCTGCTGAAGATGACGATCACGCCCGAATCCGGCGCGGTCGCGGAGGTGGGCTCCGCATGGATCTATCTGGACGTCGTTGCGACGGAGGTGCGGCTCTCTCCGGGAGACGAGGACTGGCTGCGCGCGTCTCCGGATGGGGACAAGGACCGGGCAATCACCCGGGCCATGTGGGAGGCGAAGTCCTTTCCCGCGGAGAAGGGGAGCTTCGCGAAGGTCCTGCTTCCCAGCAACATCTTCAGCGTGAATACCGACGAGTGGCACGCGCTGGACTCCGACGTCCCCTTCGCGAAGTACGAGGCAGCATGGGGGAATGGGCCGGAGCTCCCTCTCGTCGCGGAGCTCCTCGTGAGCAATTCGCAAGGCGAGTCCGTGTCCGCACCCAAGGCTGTGGCGGGGACTGAACTCCTTTGGGATTGGAGTGAGCCTCCCTCGCCACCGGTCACGCTCAACGGGGGAGTCACGGCCAGTGAGGACGAGGAACAGATCAACGAATACCTGAAGCGTTACCTGAAGGGGACGGCGTCCTCTTCTGCGTTTCTCAAGGGCAATAATTGCCATGTCGACCATGGCGGAAAGAGTGGCTCGAGCGCGGACAAGGACCGCGTCCTCGCCCTGGTCTCCCAGGAGAACCGGAGCGGATTTCCGTTCGAGGTGCGGCGCCCCGGGCCCCGCTCATGGGCCGCCATCAGCCGAATCCCGAACGATGGGCCATGCCCTGGCAAGACCGGGGTGATCTTCCAACCTTCACGCATCGCGGGAGACTCGTACCGGGTGAGCGCCTGCTGGAGGTACGACGGAGCCGGGACCGGTGTCCATCAACTCGACGATGCCCACGAGGACATCCAGGCGACCGTCATTGGCACGACTGGTACCTTCCAGGTCTGGAGGCAGCTCCACCTGGTCCAATACCTCGTCCAGGAGCCGGAGGCTCTCCAGGTGATGACGCTCGCTCCTTCTCTTGAAGCGAGCATTTCCGGCAAGTCGCCGAAAGAGGAGTTCGAGGAACTCGACGCGGCGCTGACGGCCGCTTTCGAGAGCGGCAACTTCTCTTACGGCAAATGGCGTGAGCACTGGTTCAAGACCGGGAAGGATCCCGAGTGGACCCTCACGGAGCTGGAGATGGATGATGCCGAGGGCAAGGCTCGGAGACTCCGGGAGCTTCATGGCCAGATCTCGTCGAGCCAGGTCACCCATTCACCATCTCCATCATCTGAGCCGTCCGAGTCCGCCTGGAAGCTGGAAATCGAGCGACTCCGCCGACGCTACACACACGCATTCACTGAGTTTGTGTGCTTGTTCGAGCAGCCCACGTCCATTGAGAGCTTCCATGAAAAAGTCAGCACCGAGGTCCAGGGCCGCAACAGCGCTGTGCTCTCCGCGGCGGTGAAACTCGACGAAAAAGAGTGGCGCAAGGGAGCCTATGTTCTGCACTTCCGCAGCTACTCCGAATTCAGGAAGGAATATCTGAGAGAGTCCAGCGGCAAGACCATTGAAAACCTGCTGGAATACTTCTCCTCGAATGGGCCCGATGAAAGACAGAAGCGGATGATGGGCCCGACCGAGGAGGAGCTGAGCGATCTCTATGAGAAGAGCAACAAGGGGTGGGCCCAGTGGATCCTCGAGTGCGTCATCGAAAAGGAACTGCACGGTGCGTCAGAGGGCGTCTACTTCCTGGACCTGCCAGGGTGCTGCCGTCGTGATCGCGAGGAGGGTGGCAACTCCCTGGAAGTGACCATCCTGGGCTATGCCATGCTTTTCCCCTCGATGGAGGGGAAGGTGGCCGTGTTCGCCAACCTGTGCAGTTCCTCTGATTATGCCGGGGCCAAGAAGCTCTCCGGTGCGAATAAGGACGTCGAGCAGAGCATGGGAGTCACCGCGGCTCATGAGCTCGGGCACTCGCTCTTCCTGGCGCACGCGCCGCTCGATGAGCAAGATCGTCCTTCCAATCCGGGCTCTACTGCAGGGGTGGAGCCAGGCTTCCATGATTCACGGATGATGACCTGCCTCATGGGCTACCACAGAAACAGCCAGTATTTCTGTGGCCTGTGTCTGCTCCGGCTGCGCGGGTGGTCGCGACAGAATCTGAAATCGTGAGTGGAGCGTGGGTTGGGACGCGGAAGCTGGGACGCGGGAAACAGCGTGGACGCGGCGGGAATCGGACCCGCTCCCCCAATCAGCTGTGGAGAGGGACTGTGCCATGCGATACGCAATGCCGAGATCTTGAGGGTGGGGGCCGGCCCACTCCTTTTCAGACCATGCACCTTCCATCACCCATGCGCACCGCGCTCCTCTGTCTCCTCTCGCTCACCGGCTGCGTGTCCAGCGCCCCCAAAGTCGAAGTGTTGCCGGAACAGCAGCCCTTGGCGGGCGCCCCTCCCACTGCGAAGCGCCTGAGTCCGGAGGAAGACCCGCGGCTCCGGGACGAAGCCGCGCTGAAGGAGCGCGCGGAGTTCCTCTGCAGGCACCACCAGGTCGACGCTCCGGCGATGTCGCGCCTGCCGCGAGGTACGCGCCCCTACGAGCTGATCCGCGAGGCGGACCTCTTCCACGTCCGGGACTTCCCCAACGTGGTGGCGCGCACGCCGTTGGACCAGCCCGCCGTCTTCGCCGAGGTGGCGAACCACATCCGCTGCAAGGTGGCGTCGATTGAGGTCCGCGCCTGCACGGCGGCCGTCACCCTCTGGCAGACCCGGCCCCGCTGGGAGGACCCGGCCTTTCCCACCGCGGCCCTGAGTGAGTCCGAGTCCCTCGACTCGCGGCGGGCCATCCTGCGGCACTGGATGGAGGTGTCGTCAGCACCGGTGACGAAGACGTATCGGTGGGTCTTCTCCCGGACTTCGGCGGACACCTGGCGCGCGGACTTCGAGCTTCCGGAGCGGGCACGCGGCTTCGGCGACCCCTTCTTCGGACCGGACGCACCGAAGGAGCGCCCCGCCATCCCGCAGTTCGCGAGGGATGAGATGACGGCTCCTCAGCGGCTGTGCAGCGGCACGCCGAGGTACACTGCGGAGGCCCTGGCCGCGCGCGTCCAGGGCCAGATGGTCACCCGGTGCGTCCTGACCCGTGAGGGCTCGGTGAAGAGCTGCCGCGTCCTGAAGCCGCTCCCGCACATGGAGGAGGCGCTGTTGAAGGTCTTCCACAGCGCTCGCTTCACGCCCGTCACGGCCCACGGCGAACCCATCGACGTGGACTACACGTTCACCACCAACTTCCTGCTCCCCCGATAGCGACCGGGGGAGCAGGGCTCCCGCTACAGCCCCGGACCGCGAATCCAGTCGATGTCGAACTGGATGCCCAACCCCGATACCGGGTCGAGCCGGAGGTCGGTGATGGTCCCATTCCAGTCGGGCAGGCCCGCCAGCTCGAACGTGACGGTCTGGTAGGCGCCGTTGCCGGAGTAGACGGCGCTGGCCACGCGCGTGGCGGAGAAGCCGGGCTGGGTGCTGGTGGCGAAGAAGAGCTGCACGCCGGTGTTCTGCGAGGCCCTCATGCGGACGTGAATCCGCGGCACGCGGCTGGCGCTGAAGTTGTAGTCGCTGTTCACGACCACCGCGTCGCCGTTGTTGGACGAGGTGCCGGTCAGCACGCCGTTGGCCACCGCCTGCCCGGCGATGTTGCCGAAGGTCGTCCAGCCCTCGAAGCCTCCCGGCGCGTTGAACTCCGCCCCCAGGTCGGCGGCGTCGAAGGGATGCCGGTTCGCGGCGATCTCCACGGAGTCCGTCACCTGGTCTCCGTCCGTGTCCAGCGGAGGCACCGCGAAGTTCGTGCTCCAGCTGAGGGTGAAGGACTGGTTCTTCCCGGTGGCGACCGCCTTGATGTAGAGGTCGCCGCCCGGCTGCACGTAGTAGCCCGAGGTGCCAGCGCCGCGCAGGTTGGCGAGCGAGGCGTGGGAGGTGAGGGCGCCCTGGCTGGAGGAGAGCGCGAGCCCCCCCAGCCTCCCGAAGTCCTTGAAGCGGGCGACGTAGTTGTCGCCCACGCTCGCGTCCTCCATGTTCATCGTCACCACCTTCACGGCGGGGAGGGACTCGTAGGTATACGTGTACTCGAAGCCCTCGTTGACGATGAACGGGAGCTGGTGCCACTCGTGGTAGCCCGAGTTCTCGATGTAGAAGAAAGGAACCGTGGGCGTTCCCGCCTTCTCTCGCGTGCAGGTGAGGTTGGGCGTCTGCTCGAACGGCACGTTGTAGGAGAGCCGCGAGAGGACGAACCGGTGGTCGCTCCGGTACGCGTTCACCCAGTTCGGCGGGCGGTACTCGTCGCCCACGCGCATGAACGGCTGGCTGGACACGAGGGTGGTGTTGGCCTTGCCGGTGATGCCGCCGGTGAGATCCCTCAGCGCGATGGACCAGTACCGCGGGTGCCCGGCGTGGTTGGCGTGCGTGCCCGGGGCGGGGCGGAGGTCGAAGTCCTCCAGCACCGTGCGGGGCGGAGCGGCGGGCGACATCGTGTTCCCGGAGAAGAAGTGGTTGGTGTGCTTGATGGCCGCGCCGGTGTTGATGAGGAAGTTGGCGTTGGCGGCGTCCCACCCGATGAAGTGGGAGTCCCGGACCTGGCCCGCGCCGTCATACACCCGGTAGGCGTGAAGGGGCCCGCCGTTGAGGTTCTCGCCGGAGTTGGCCACGAACACGCTCTGGTCGACGACGCTGTAGCTGGCCAGCATGGTGCCGACCGTGTTCTCCACCAGGACGTTGTTGCGGAAGAAGAGGTTGTCGGACGGGCCACCCGCGCCAATGCCCGTGTAGATGGCCATGTCGTTCGCGTACCAGGTGCTGTTCTCGATGAGGTGCGGGGCGGTGTCCGACCAGCCCAGGTTCGGCTGGATGGAGTGGTTGGCGTCCAGCCCGTCGAAGATGTCGATGCCCGTCATGCTGCTGTGGGCGCTGTTGCCTCGGAAGGCAATCATCGGCAGCGTCCTGGGACGCATCGACGAGAAGCGCGGGTCGGTCGCGGACTGCCCCATGGGGCGCTCGGGGAAGGCAAACCAGAAGCCGGTCCCCTGGGTGCCCGCCGCGACGTTGTCCTCGAACGTGTTCTGGGGGTTGGTGATCCAGTAGCTGGCCGGGGTGCGGTTCTGCACCTGGTCGAGCTCGTTGTCGGACGGAGTCACCTGCTCGCCCGGCGCGGGCCTCTTGGTGAGCAGCGTCACGTTCCGCCGGATGACGTTGAAGCGCTCGCTGCCGTCCTCCAGGAACACGCCGTGACCGATGTGGTCATAGAAGAAGTTGTTGTCGACCAGCGTGCTCTCGGTGCCGTGGATGGTGATGGCCCGGTTGTAGGAGCGGTGGACGCTGGAGTTCTTGAAATACTGGCCCGCGCCCGCGCTGCCCAGCATGTGCCAGTGGAACGGGTAGCGCCCCAGGCGCGCCTTCTGGCCCATGTTGTAGAGCTCGACGCCGCTGAAGTACGCGGTCGAGTTGTCCATGATCATCACGTGTCCGCCGAACCCGGAGGTCGCGGACGCCGCATCCCCCTGCACCAGGATGTTGTGTGTCAGCAGTCCCACCTGGGCGCGCAGGTCCGCCGTCCACGAGCGCGCGCCGTTGGAGTAGGTCTTCACCACGCCGGTGTGCGGCCAGGTGAGCGGGCTCGACAGCGTGAGCGTGGTGTTGCCCGGCTGGACGCTCGCGATGGTCCGCTGCTCGGCCTCGTTCCATTGCAGGCGGCTGGAGACGATGACGATCTTGTCACCCGCCTGCCAGTCCACGGCTTCCTTCAGGCTCACGGTGGCGCTGCCCGCGCTCACGTTCCCGTTGAGCTGCGTCCAGCTCACGCGCGGCCGGCCGTGAAGGTGGAGGGTGGCGTTGTCCATGGCGCCGATGAACTTGTTGCCCATCCCCATGACCTCGGGGTCGGCCGCCGTGGCGTTGAGGGTGAAGGTGGCCGAGCCCGGATAGGGCGTGAGCTCCTGCCCCACCTCGAGCCGGGAGCCGCTGCCCATCACCATCACGTACTTCGTGGTGACGTTCAGGTTCCGGTTCTGGGCGCCGAGCAGCTCGCCCCTCACGGTGACGGTCCTGGGCGTGGCCGTTCCCTGGAGGACGACGGCGCTGCCGACGCTCACGGTGGCGTCGTCGCTCGCGCCGGGCACCGCGCCGCCCCAGACGTACGGGTCCTGCCAGTCGTGGAGCATCTCCAGCCGGAGGTCATCCACCAGCCCGGTGTGGTCCCCGGGCGCCGTGTCCACGCCCATCACGCTCAGCGTGCTGGTGCCCGCGTCCAGGTAGAGGGCGGGCGAGAGGTACTCCAGGTACTGGATGCTGGTGAGGCGGAACTCGCCGAGCTGGGTGGCGCCGAGGGTGACGCGTACGTTCTTGGCCGGAGGCTGGGTCGGGTCGCCGGCGCGCAGGGCGGCCCGGAGGCGGACCCGGTAGTAGCCACCGCGCGGGACGGTGACGGGGGTGGACGCCGAGGTGGCGCCCTGGAGGAAGAGCACCTGGGCGCCCTCGGGTGCGTTCGGGTTTCCCGCCGTGAACGCACTGGCGTTGCGGGACAGGCCACTGCCCCCGGAGAAGGTCCACGGCCCGCCCGCCGGAGTGTAGGCGTACCCTGGCGAGGCGGGGAGGGCAGGGGACTCGAAGCCGCTGATGCCGAGGTCCCTGATACGCGTGGCCTGGAGCGCGTCCACCAGGGCGGTGTGGTCACCCACGGTGTTGGCTCCGCGCAGCTCGATGGAGTGGGGGCCGGAGGCCAGCGGCACCGCGACCGAGGTGAGGCGCTGGTAGGCCGTCCCGGCGGGGGTGAACGTCTGGATGACCGCGCCGTCGACTCGCAGCTCGATGCGCTGGGCGCTGGGGATGTTCGCGCGCTGCGCGGCGGAGAAGCTGAAGAGGTAGGAGCCCGCCGCGAAGTTGAGCGTCCGCGAAGCGGCGCCCACCCCTTGGAGGAAGAGCACCTGGGCGCCCTCTGGAGCGAGCTGGGTGTTACCGGTGAAGGGGGTGGTGTTCCTGGTCAGGCCCGCGCCGTTGACCATGTCCCAGCCAGAGCCCGCGGGCGCGTACGCATACCCGGGCGAAGCGGGGAGGGCCGGCGTCTCGAACGTCCCGTTGGGAACGGTGAAGGCCGTGGAGGATGCGGAGCTCAGGCTGGCGGCGACCGCGCCGTCAGGGAACGCCAGTACCACCAAGGAAAGCAGCAGAGTCCATTTATACAGTGAAGTCTTCATTGTCGGGTTTATGGCGCTCTCGACAGGGGGCCGTCAAATCGCGGGCCCGACCCTCTGCCATCTCCTCCCGTGAGGACAGCCTTGGCAGGCGTGTACCCAAAGGGGGCTGCACCGCCTCTGCTCCGACTGGGAGCACAGGTAACTACAAATGCAGTTCATCAATGCAATCATCGCTTGATCCGGCGCCGCTGTAGCGGCGTAACTCCCGGCCATCCAGCATGCTCTTTCGTTTGCGGCCCCAGCGATAAGGGGCCACCCGCTTCACCTGGCGCTCGTGCAGTCGCGCACGCAGGAAATCCTCGTCACCACCACGGCCATGAAGATGCCGCAGCAGCACCTGGGCTTGCCCACGGCAGGTGCGAGCCTGGCCCCAGCGAGAGCCCCCGGGGGGCTCGACCACTATCTCGGTGGGTGATGGCCTGTCACGCGCTCGAAATGCACTCCCAGGTTCCCGATTCTCTCAAGCGCGTTCTTGATTTCCTCAGACACGATGAGAGCTGACTGATAACCCTGTATTCGGAAGACCCGCGCGTTTTCAGTCTTCGACGTGTCGATCCTCAGCCCGTAGATTGCGCGGTATGTGCCGACTCGCTCAAGTGCAGCTCCGTCTGGAGGATAGAGCTGGACCTCGCGGGAGTTCGCTTCGTCAACGCACTTGAAGCACTTTGTTGCGTTGATGATGAAGAATGGATTCGTGCAACTTTCGACGGCTATATGAAATACCTGGACGTCATCAGGGGCGAATTCACGGAAAGCACTCGCGACCCGTTCATCTGCGATAGGCGTCCTCCCGGAATTAGCCACTGAAAAGGAGCGCTGGGGCCCTGCTCGGAGCAGTTTGGTCTTGAGTGGTCCGGGATCTGGCACTGGCCTGCCATCGCCAAACATCCACGGGTCATCCAGTTCGCCGCCGGACGCAGGGACGGGTAACTCCAGAACCCATTGAGGGAGGTCGGCAATTCCTACGTCGTAAAAATGATGAGCCATCTAATTGCCCTCTTTCGGCACAACCAGACGCCGAAGCTCAGAGCCAGACGTCAGAAGTTCATCCGCGAGTGTGGCAAGCTCCTCGACCAGGCGAGCCCGACACGTCTCTGTATTCCTGCATTTCCCTAGAGCGTGATTCAACCGTCTCAGTACTGCCTCGTGGTATTCGCGCGGGTGAGGGCCTTGATGTCCTCCAAGCCGGACTCGATTGGCGACGTCATCGAGGGACATCCCGGCACGGCCGAACACCTCCTCGCACAACGGAGTCCAAGGACCTCCGGACGCTGCAGAAATCGTGTTCTTGTTCGTGCAGATGTGGTGAACCGGTCCCTCCGCGTCACCAGGATTCTGGCCGTTCGAGTACATCGCAATCGCTGCGACGGCTCCCGGCGTGAGCGCCACATGAAGCACACCGGCAGCCGGCACCGCGATCGAGCCCACTGCGCCATTCAGCGCACCTGAAAGCAGGAATCCACCTTCGGCCTGCGCGCGAAGTGCGGCTTGGGAGAAGCCGGGGAGCTTGGGGCCTTGAGCCGCCATCGCGCTCTTTCCGCCAAGGGCCGCAGTGACGAGTAGCACCAGGACGCGTGCGCCGTTCGTTCCCAACACGCGCCCGAACTTGTGGCCGATGTCCTGCAACTCGATGACGCTTGTTGCCTTCCCAGCGTCGTCCCACAGACGGACGAACCCACGACCAATCTCCCATACCGGAATCATGCCGAGGTAAGCCACCATGGCGGCTGTAAACGCGACCGCGAGGACCTTCGTGACAGGCTCGGGCAGGGTCATCGCGAAGAGTACGGTCAGTGCAGCCGACGTCAACATTGCCTTGAGCACTGCCGGATTTAGCATCTTACCGACCTCCGCTTCGACGCTCTCCCAGACGGTATCAAGCGCAAACGATAACGCCATCAGCGTCCGATCCTTCCTTCCGAACGGTAGCCCCGTCCCAGCTACCAGGGGCAAGCAGTCCTCCGACTCTGGGCAGATGCGCGCGTACAACGACTCAGGTGAAGCTCTGGAGCCAGAATCGGCGAGGCCCTTCGAAGATGCGAGCAGGGTCCTGGACTGGGCCCACCCCCGCTGGTCCGCCTCGTCCGTCTCGCGGAACGCAACATCCAGCCTCATGTCGAGGATGAGTCGCGAGAGGGCAGCCTTGAACTCCTCCTCGCCAATTTCGACTGGCTCGGCCTCGAACGGCGTGAAGGCGATGGGCGCTCCCTGCCCGGTGTCAAGGTGGACAACCCGCGTGGTCGCGCATCCCGTTGCGAGTACGACCAGTAAAACGACTCCGTAAATTCGCATGATGCCCCCCAAGCGCGTGGCTCCCCGGGAGGAGGAGCTGGGCAGTCACATATCAGTTTAGTCAGGAAAGCTTGAACACCACGCCAGCGGTGTTGTCTCCCAGGCTCCGGGGAGTTGGACAGCTCCTCGGAGGATTGGAGCGCGGCACTAGTGATGGCGCCTCGGGTTCACCGCGTGCGCGGCTACCCCTATGGAGACGAGAGCACGCACTGTGAGGACTGCCTGGGCAGGGGCGTGTCCAAAGAGGGCTGTACGGTCTGTCTACCGGCCTGGCATTCAGCCCAGGCTCCACCCGTCAACGTCCCTCCTCGGCCCCTCTGCTCCAGCCCTCACCATCCAGCGGCCATTTATTCGCCCTATGCGCTGCCGGGGCGCGGGAGGAGGCGGCGAAAGGCGCGAAGGGCATGCTGGAGTCGGTGGTCCCCGATTCGACCAGGCCGACCCGTGATGCCCTCCGCGAGCTGCTGGCGTCGCCTGGCCGCGTGGTGGCTCAGTTGCCGGCGTAGGCGGACATATTGCTGCCCGGATAGCCGCCGGTGCCCGACCAGGTGGAGGGCAGCGTGGCGAGACCCGGCTGCACCTTGTAGGAACCGGTGCCGCTGGTGTGTCGCCAGTAGATGTCGCCTCCGCCGGTGGGGCTGAGGACGGCCAGCCAGTACGTCGTGCCCGATGTCACCGCCTGGGACGTAATCGTGCAGACGTTCCATGCACCGGGCGTGACTGTCGCGACGGTGCAGCTGCGCAGCAGCGCGCCGGGCGTCCCGCTCCCATTCGCATACAGGCCGAGCTGGAGCGTGGTGGCCGCCGTCTGTCCATCCACGTAGACGCGCAGCTGCGTGACGTTGCCGGTGGCGCTCGCCACGTAGTCGAACGCGGCCGCGACGCCCGCGTGCTCGAAGTCGGACGTCGTCAGCACGGTGCTGTTCCCGACGAGGGCCGTGGGCGCGGCGGGGGTCGTCGCGCTGGCGTTGGCCGTGAAGGCCGAGCTCCCCACGGCGTTCGTGGCCCGGACCCGGTACCAGTAGCGCGTGCTCGCGGCCCGGCCCGTGTCACTGAACGTCGTCACGTTGGCGCCCGGCGCCCCGACCTGGGCGAAGGTGCCCGGGACCCCGGAGACGTCCGGCGCCCGCTCCACCTGGAAGCCGCTCTCGTTGGTCGAGGCATCGGTCCACGCCAGGTTGATCTGCCCCGACGACACCGCCGTGGCCGTCAGCCCGGTGGGCGCCGCGGGCGCGGTGGCGGCGCTGCTCACGGTGATGGAAACGGTGGCGGAGTTCGTGCTGGCGGCGGGGTTGCCGGTGTCCACGGCCACGGCGCGCACCGTGTGGCTTCCCTGGGCGGGATTGCTCCAGGTGCAGCCATAGGGGCTGGTGTTGCTGGTGCAGATGAGCGACGTGCCGTCCGCGTAGAAGTCCACCCGCGCGATGCTCCGGCCATGACCCGCGGTGGCCGTCGCGGAGAGCGGCACGGAGGCTGGCGCCGTGTACGTGGCATTGGCGACGGGCGAGGTGAGGCTCACCGTGGGCGGGTTGGACAGCGTCAGGGGCACCGCGGCGGAGGTGGTGGCCTGGAGCGTGTCGTCGGTGGCCTTCGCCGTCACGCTGTGCGCGCCGTCCTGGAGCGAGCTGACCCCGCAGCTCACGGACGTCGTGGTGGGCGCATTCACCGTGCAGAGCAGCGTCGTGCCGTTGTCGAAGAACTCGACCTTCGTGAGCGTGCGGCCCGGACCCGCCGTGGCGGTGGCCTGGAGGTTCAGGTTGGCGGGCGCGGTGAAGTTGGCGTTGGCGGCCGGCTGGGTGATGGACACCGTCGGCGCGGTGGAGCTGCCCGCCGAGAGGCCATACATGGACGCGCTGGACGCGCCCGCGTACACGGTGGAGGTGCCGAACGTGGGGCCTGGCAGCGCGGAGAGTCCCGTGGGGGAGTAGCGCATGGAGCCGGTGGGCAGGTCCATGTAGCGGAAGACGCCGCCCCCGTTCGCGCCCAGCAGGGCCAGCCAGTAGACGGTGCCCGATGTGAGCGTCACCTGCGGCGAGGCGGTGCAGCCGTACCACTGGCCCGTCACCAGCGGCAGCGGGTCCACCACGGAGGTGGTGCAGGAGGAGAGCAGGGTGCCCGGAGCGCCCGAGGCATCGCTGTAGACGCCTATGGACAGCGAGCCATTGGCATTGCCCGGCGCCGCGAAGACCTTGAGCGTCCCCAGCGTCCCCGTCGCGACGGCGGTGTACTGGAAGACGTTCACCGAGCCACCGTTGTCGAAGTCGTTCTGCGTCCCCACGGTGTCGACGCCCACGAGCCGCACGCCGCCCACGGAGGGGCTCACCGTGAAGCTCACCGGCGCGGAGCTCGTGACGAGCGCCGGGCTGCCATTGTCCGTCGCGCGGGCGAAGACGTTGGAATACGTGCCGGCCGTCGCGTTCCAGGTGCACCCCGTGCCGGTGGTGGTGAAGCAGAGCGACGTGGTGCCCTGGAAGAACTCCACGCGCGTGAGGGTCCGCCCCGCGCCCGCGCTGGCTGAGGCGCTGAGCGTCATGCTCCCCGTGGGCAACGTGGCGCCGGAGGTGGGGCTGAGGATGCTGACCGTGGGCGGGCCGGCGACTGTGATTGCCACCGACGCGGAGCCGCTCTCTCCCAGGGAGTCCACCGCCTCCGCGCTCACGGTGTGGCTGCCATTGCCCAGGCTGCTCGTGGCCGTGCAGGTGGCGGGATTGGAGACCGGGGCGTTCACGGTGCAGAGCACGGTGGCGCCCGCGCGGAACGTGACGCTGGCAAGCGTGCGGCCCGTAATGGCCGTGGCCGTGGCGCCCAGGCTGAGCGTCGCGGGCGCGGTGAAGTTCTGCCCGGCGGAGGGCGTGGTGATGGCGACGGTGGGCGCGGTAGGAGGCGCCCCGGAGATGACGATGACGCCGCTGGTCGAGTGGCGGATGCGGAGCGCGTGGTTGCCGGTGTCGAAGGTCCACCCGTCCGCGGCCAGGTCCGTGCGCTGGGAGAGGGCGGTACCGCCCGCCGTCACCGTCGAGGGAACGAAGGCGAGGCGGAGCACCTCCGTCGCGCTGGCGTCGTAGGTGGTGTAGCGGACCTCGCTGCCGGGCCCGTAGGTGACGCTCTTCACGACGGAGGTGGAGCGCAGCAGGTGGTTCTGTCCGGCGGGCGCCCAGTCCGGCTGCGCGCCCATGCCGATGACGAAGTGACGGATGAAGTCACCCCAGCCATCCGTGAACCAGACGTTGTTGGGGTAGGGCCCGTCGATGGTCAGCCCGCTGTTGCGCACCATGTACGTGGCCCAGTTGAACGCGCGGAAGGCCTTGTCCTTCGCCGCCGCATCCCCGGTGAGCTCCGCGTAGCGCGCATTCACCGCGGCGTAGCGCGCGGTGTGGCTGCCCATCTTGTAGTGGAAGGCGTACTGCTCCTTGATGGGCCGCGCGCCGAACTCGAGCGTGTCCCCGAAGTTCGTCTCGATGAAGGCGATGATGTTCTGCACGTGCGCCTGCCAGCTCGGGTCCAGGGCGGGGTTGTCCATGAGGAACTTGGCCGTCTCCCCGGGGACGAGCTGGTTCAGGTTGTTGGTGGCGTCCGAGCCCACATCCTCGAAGTACTGGGTCCAGTTCTGCGTCGCGATGGGGCCGTTGGCGCCGAGCAGCCACGCGAGGACCGTGGCCTGGGTGCTCTGCCACTGGGACAGCCGCGTGGCGGTGTAGCCGGGTGCGCCGTCCAGGGCGCCCGCCTGGCCCAGCCGGATGAGCTCCTGGAAGAGCTTGAGGGGTTCCACGACGTTGGACGCGTAGTTGTCGACGATGTTCGCGCCCGTGCGCACGACGTTGTCGGAGGCCCGCACGCGGTAGGGCCACGGCGACACGGTGGCGCTCGGGGTGCGCAGGTGGCTGGTGAGCTGGTTTGCCGCGTGGATGGCCATGTCGCGGTAGGCCGTGTTGCCATTGAACTTGAAGGCCAGGACGGCGGCCCACGCGAGCGCGCCCACCTTCTCCGGCTGGAGGTAGCCCACGCCGTCCCCCACTCCCACCGACCCGCCCGCCTGCGCACCGGCGTACGTCAGCGTGCCGCTGGCGCCGCTCGCGTAGGGCACCTGCGACCAGTGGTCTCCCACGGCCGTCATTCCGTGCGCCAGGTGCCAGTCCAGCAGCGCCAGCGCGGCGTCCCGCAGGCGCGGGTCATTCTTGTAGGGCGAGTACGCGAGGCCGGACTCGATGAGCATCGCATTCAGTCCGGCGGGGTTGTGGGGCCAGCCCACCGGCTGGCCAGCGGGAGAACACCCGGGCGCCGTGCCGCTGCACAGGTACGAGTGCGCGTAGTAGGCGGGCTTGGGCACCGAGGGGTTCGTGAGGTTGGACAGGTTGGGCAGCGCGAGCAGGTAGTTCTGGTTCAGGTCCAGCACGTAGTCATACGCGGCGGACGAGCCCGGGTTCGTGGGTGGCGCCCAGGACAGGAGCTTCCCCGTGCCGTCGCACTGCGCGGCGTGCTGGTCGATGCTGCCTCCGCCGCTGCAGGCGAGCGCCTGTCGCACGGGGGTTGCTCCAGGCGCTTCGGTGGGCTCGGGGGAGCCGGAGGGTGCGACGCAGCCGGTGAGCAGGACGCAGGTGAGCGCGCCGATGAGGCCCGAGCGCGACGCGAGGAGGGAGCGGACGGTCCGCTCCGGAGGGGGGGAATGCATGGGGTGGGTCCTTCAGGGGGGAGTGCGACAGGCCGTGCGCGCACGAAAGGCGACGGCCCCGGAGATTGCTCTCTCCAGGGCCGGTGGGAACTGCCTGGGTGGGGAATGCGTGGAAGGGGCTGTCGTGGCGGGATTATCGCCGCGCCCGGTCGCCGGTTGCGTCGCGCCCGGGGGCGCAGCCCAGACACTCCGGGTCCGGCCGGCCTTGGGGGCAGCCCCACCATCGGGTGAGAATCCTCCCGGTGAACCTGCTCCCGCTGCTGGTCCTGCTCACCGCCGTCTCCGCCGAGGCCGCCGGCACACCCTGCGAGCCCGTGGACGGCGCTCCCGGTGATGACGGCGTTCCCTCCCGGCCCACGCTCGTCCGCTGGGCCCGGAGTCACCTCGGCCCGGAGGCCGCCCACCTCGTCGGCGCGCTCGACTGGGAGCAGGTCTCGTGGTCAGGCTCGGAGGGACGCTATCTCGCGCCACCGCCCTCACAGTCCGGCTGGAGCGTCCGCCTCGCGGTCCCCGAGCCCTTCCGGCTCTCGGCTTCGTTCGCCCTGGAGCCCGGCGCCTGCCTCACCCTCCGTCAGTACGGCGCGGACCCGCTCTCCACCGAGGAGGGCGCGCTGGCCCTCGAGGGCCCCTGGCGCGTGGAGCTTCGACTGTCCGCGGGAGGCCGGACGAAGCCCGTTCAGCTCCCTGGCATCCCGCAACTCGTCGTCGCCTGGAGCCGCGAAGCCGGGCGCCCGCGGGCCCGCCTCATCGCCGAGCACCCCTCACGGAACTTCGAGTTCGACCTCGCCCTCCCCCAGGGCACGTCCGAGCACACCTGGAGTACCCTGACGCGCCCGCGCGTCTCCAAGGTCATGCAGGAACTCCTCCTCGGGCTGCTGGCTCCCGGTGAAGCGCCTTCGCGCCAGCGTCAGGCCGCCGTGACACTCCTCGCCACCGAAGGGCAGCACTTCGACGGGAGCGCCCAGGGCACCCTGCGCACCCTGCTGCTCATGAAGCGGCTCGCCCCCAGGGATGCCGCGGCGCTGGACCTGGTGGCCCGGGCTTCGGTGGAGGGAGGCGAGGCCGCCCTCTTCACCGTGGACGGCGCCGCGCCTCCACGTCTCTGGGTGGATGGGCAGGAGCTCTCCTCCCACTGGGCGCCGCGAGCGAAGGGCTTCGAGGTGGGCACCCGGGTGCAGGGCTTCCTGCTCGTGCGGGTGGAGTGGCCCGAGGGGGAGGCCCAGTCCTTCTGGGCTGCGCTGGGCCCGGGCGTCCGGCTCCACCTGAGGGCGCACCAGGGTCCCCGCCAGGAATCCCCTCCCGAGGGAGCGCGCTGCGTCGTGCTGGAAGGGAGTGACGCCCTCTGGTCCTGCGAGACGGAGTCCCTGCCGCGTCGAGGCCCGCTGCGCTGCCCCTCGCCGTCGGCCCTCCAGAGCGCCAGGTCACTGCGGTCCGAGCAGAAGGGCGGAGCGGGTGCCTCCCTCGTCTTCGTGCCCTCACTGCCCGGCCGCTACACCTTCCGCTGGCATGGCCCCCACATCGATGGGCACTGGGCCCCCGGGTGCGACGGGCCCTGAGCTCGCTGGGGCCAGGGCCCGCCGCGCCTGGGCCGCGGGGTGGAGCGGGCCTCCGAGGGCCGCACGCCGGCCCTCCACGTCAACGTCCTGACCTGACGGGGCAACTCTTTCTCTCAGGTCCCGATAACCCCTGGAACCCGAGAGCCAGGAGTCCCAGCGATGACCATCAGCGGAGTTGGAAAGGGCATCAGCCGCCCGGTGACGCCGCGCCCTCCGGAGCCGAAGGCGACGCCCGTGGCCGCGAGCAACCAGGTTGCCCGTTCCCAGGCGAGCTCGGACGTGTTCGTGGGGGCGAGCGCCACGGCCAAGGCCTCCACCCGTGACAACGCGAACCTGCCCCCCGTCCAGTCCAACCAGGGCACGGTCCAGGCCGGCACGGTGGTGTTGGACGAGGCGACGAAGGTGGCGCGCGGCGCGTTGAAGGTCGACGCGAACGCCGACCCCAAGACGTACGACGGCATGTACCTGGGTTCGGACGGCTACGCCTATCCGCCGGACAAGTTCTCCATCTCGGAGGTGCCGCCGTTCCAGCCGGAGCAACCCCTCGCCAGCCCGACGCCGACGACGTACCACGTCAACGGCATCTGCACGCCGCCGGGCAGCGCCACGGGCGACGCCCAGAAGATGGCGAACGAGACGGGCACCAACGTGGTGCCCATCTACAACGCCACGGAGGGCCTGCCCGCGGACATCGCGCAGACCGGCATGGACCGGCTGGGGCTCGGTGACAACAAGGCGGCGCAGACGCTGGCGGACGCCATCTACAACGACCTGCAGGCGGGCAAGAAGGTCAACGTCACGGGCTACAGCCAGGGCGGCGCCATCGTGGCGAGCGCGCTGCGGGAGGTGGACAACCGCATCAAGGACGACATGGGCGGCTTCTGGGGCAACCTGCCCATCCTCGGCGACGGCAACCGCCAGAAGCGCGAGGAGCTGCTCGGCAACATCAACGCCTCCATGTTCGCGGGCGCGGGCAAGACGTTCCCGGACGGGCCGAACTACACCTTCTACGTCAACAAGCAGGACCCCGTGCCGACGTGGCTGGGCACGCACGAGTTCAACCCCGTCACGGACATCGTCAGTGGCATCGTGTCCGGGCTCTTCCCCGGCATTGGCGGCCTCAACGGGGGCTCGTCCATGCAGGCCCCGGAGGGCGCCACCATCCACACGTTCGACTCCGCGGGGAAGGACTCGGACGTGTTCGCTCCTGAAGGCAAGCACGGCATCGACACGTACCTGGGGAACATCCAGGACGCGGTCTGAGCTGCCTGCCCTGAGCGAGACGGAGCTCACCCGAGGGTGCACGCCACGTGCGGGCGTGTCCCTCGGGGCTCCTCCGCGCGGGACTACCGCCGACGCAGCCGCTTCTCGTAGCGCGCGCTCAGCTTGCCCTGGGAGACCTCGGGCACGTGCACCGGCGCGTCCGCCCACTCCGACAGCCGCTGGAAGAAGAAGGTGCGCTGGGGCTCGGGCAGCGCGCTCAGCGTCCCGTAGAAGCCGATGCCCGCCGGGTCCACGATGCGGTACGCGTCATTCCACGGGCTCACCCCGAAGGCCGAAGCACTCCACGGGCTCAGGGCGCCGTCGACGATGAGCACGCGCCGGGCGTGCCACCGCATCCACACCTCCACCTTGAGCATGGGCACCGGGTTGTAGACCTTCGTCACGCCCTCGGGCGGCAGCAGCGTGGGGACCTGCCCACCCGGGTAGCGCAGGAGGGAGCCCAGCTCCGCTTCCGGAAACAGCGGCGCGCCCAGCTCCGTGGCGCACTGGTAGCTCTCCGGCTCGGTGACACTGTGCAGCGCCTGGTCCGAGAAGATGTACGCGGGGCCCGCCACCAGGTCCACGAAGGCGAACAGCTCCTCGTCCGACACGGTGGGCTCCGGAATGGTGTCGCAGTCATACGGCGCCAGCCCCATGTACTGCCAGAAGTAGAACGGCAGCCGCACCACGCTGAACTCGAACGCCTTGTCCACGCCCACCGTGTCGAAGGTGAAGCCCCACTCCGCCTGCGCCGCCACCATCGGCGTCAGCGCCTCGCGACGCTCCAGCGCCGCCCGCTGCACCGCCTTCAGCCGCTCGCGGCACGTCGCGTCGCCCACGTTGGCCAGGAAGTGCGGCGTCCGGACATCCTGCAAGCCCAGGCTGTGCCGCTCCGCGTAGGGAATCGTGCCCTCCACGTCGTTCGGGTAGTAGTAGCGATGCAGGATGGCCGCCGTGCCGCCCCGGAACACGCCCGTGGACAGCCAGCGCGCGCCGTAAATCGTCTTGAACACCTCCACCACGCGGTGCGCGTCCGCCGCGGACTGCCAGACGTCCAGCAACTTCCAGTCGCGCGAGGCCGGCGTCGACGTGCCGTAGAAGCGGTGCTCCACCGTCACCTGGTTGCCCTTCAAGAGGTCCACCGGCTCCGCGGCGATGGGCTCCGCGAAGATTTCCGCGCCCTCCGTGTCGATGACCATCGGCGCCGCCACCGAGCGGTGGAACAGCGTCATGCGCTGGAGGAACTTCTCGCCCGCCGGATTGCGGTGGTCCGCGGGTTGCTCGAAGTCGAGCGTGAAGAAGCGAAAGTCGTCGATCTGCTCGTCCCCCAGAATCGTGACGCCCGGAAGCGCTTCCAGCCTCGCGCGGATGTCGCCGTCGATGTTGCTCACGCCCGACGGCGCCTCCGCCGACGGCTCTACCTCGCGTCCCGCCTCCGACGTGTCACCACAGGCCGCCAGCAACGACAACGCCAGCGCGCCCACCACACCTCGAAACCAATACTTCACTCCCAGCATGTCCAACTCCTCGCGATGAACAACGTCACTCGGGTTCAGTCAGGAACCAGTCCGGGATATTCTCACAAAACAAGAAATATTGGCTAGTCGTGAAAATCCACACTCCATGTACGGAGCACCGGAGGACTTCGCGAGAAGTCCTCCGGTGGGCCGGCGACTCCGGGACCGGGGGCTCCGGACGGCCCATATGTCCACGAACCTCGCCGCGGCGCCGAGTGCCGCTCCCGGCGGTCTTCTGGACAGTGGCTGTTTACCGGGGCAGATGTGTGCACCGATGGCCTCCCGTCCGCCCTCCGCGCGAGCCTCTTCCGTCCGGACGCAGAAGACGAAGCAGCTCCCCTCTGGCGCCCGGCGCGTCGTGGGGAAGCGCTCCGGCCCGGGCTGGAGTCGCTGGGCGCTTGGCGGGTGGCTGCTGCTCGTCGTCTGGCTCAGCGTGGGGTACGCGCGGCTGCCCGACGTGAGCCCCCTGCGAACGCAGAACCCGCCCACCACCGCGCTCATGGAGCAGCGGGCCGAGGAGGCGCGCGAGGCGGGCAAGAAGCCCCGTGTGCGCCAGGCCTGGGTGTCCCTCGGCGCGGTGGCCCCGCACGCGGTGGACGCCGTGCTGCTCTCCGAGGATGCGCGCTTCTACCAGCACGAAGGCGTGGACTGGACCGAGGTGGAGAATTCCCTCGAGCAGTCGGTGCGCCAGGCTCGCCTGGGGCGCGGCGCCTCCACCCTCACTCAGCAGCTGGCGAAGAACCTCTACCTCTCCACGGACCGCAGCCTGCTGCGCAAGGGCAAGGAGCTGCTGCTCGCGCGCCGGCTGGAGGCCGACCTGTCCAAGCAGCGCATCCTCGCGCTGTACATGAACGTCGTGGAGTGGGGAGACGGCGTGTACGGCATCGAGGCGGCGGCACGCGAGCACTTCGGCACCTCGGCGCGGGCACTCAGTGTGGCGCAGGGCGCGATGCTCGCGGGCATGCTGCCCGCCCCGCGCCGCTGGCTGCCCGCCCAGCGGCCAGAGGCCCTGCGCACCCGCGCCAGCGTCATCCTCGGGAGGCTGGAGCGCGAGGGGCGCATCAGCGGGGAGCAAGCCCGCGAAGCCCAGGCCGAGCTCTCGCGCTTCTTCAGCGCACCGCCCGCGCCCGGCTCCGTGGCGGAGGCCATCTCCCGGCTGCCCGCGGGAAGCTGAGCCACACGCCTCGCGGCAGGAGCTTGGAGCGCTCCATTACGGCGCTGCCCTCCGCGCTGTGGCTGGAGCCGTGGAGGGAAGCGGGCACATGGGCAGCCGCGCGCCGACCGTCGGCATCGCCACGGGGCAGGCGTACTCAAAGGGGGCTGCGCGGCCCGCTGCACCGGTCGGGAGCACAGGTCGGACTCTGGAGCAGCTGGCTATGGATGGTCGTCTCGAGCCGCGGGGCCTGAGGTGGCAGGGCGTTGCCGAGTCATGGCTGGGAAGTAGCACGCGCTCCTGTATTCAAAGCTGTCCCAACCATCACAGTCCTTCTGGTCCACGGGTAGCTTCCTCCAGCAACCGCCGTTGATGGCGACCTGCTCTTTGCCGGGACAGCGGCCGTTGGCGTCCGGGCGCTGCTGCCCTGGAAAGGGTTTCGGTGGCAGGTCTACCGCGATGGAGGACCACATGGAGGGAACTCGCTCTGGTGCCACCGGCGCCGTCAGGACCGAGTCCCCGACGGCCACGGTGCCGGCATCCTTCGTCTCTTCCTGCTGCGCGAGGTGGGACGTCGCGGGCTCCTCGAAGCGATTCACGCTCAGCAGCCCCCCGGCGCTCAGCGCCAGTGCACCTCCGAGGCCGGCGGCGGCGAGCCTGGGCCACCTGCGCATGGGAGGAGGGCGCCGCACCGTGACGCGCTGGGGGACGGGAAGGAGGCTGGCGGGCCGAGGCTCTTCTCCCGTGAAGAGCGGCACATCCGCCTCGCGTCCCGCGTTGCGCGCGGCCTGCTCCAGCGCTTCCGCCACCTCGCGCGCGCTGCCTCGCGCCTCGGGGCGGGGCGAGAGCATCCGGGACACCAGGGCGCTGAGCTCCGGAATGCAGCGGGGGTTGCAGACTCGCGCCGTCCAGTGCGCCAGCTCCTCGGTGCGCCAGAGCCAGGCCTCCGCCTTCTCCCAGGGGTGGGCGGACGGAGGGTACTTCTCGGTGACGAGGCGATAGGCGGTGACACCCAGGGCGAAGAGGTCATCCGCGGGCCCCGGGGCATAGGGGACGGGCGGGGGCTTACGGGAGCCGAAGACGAAGCGCCACGCCTCGGGCGAGCGGTAGGACGGGGTTCCGGGAGGAAAGAGGTGCGAGGTGAGGGTGGAGGCGCCCAGGTGGTGTCCTGAGCCGAAGTCCATGAGGAAGGGCTGCGCGTCTGCGCGCCGGACGAGGACGTTGTCACCCTTCACATCGCGGTGGAGGCCTCCTGCCGAATGGGTGGCGTCCAGGGCGCGGGCCAGCCGGGCCAGAAGCTGAAGCACCTGTCGTGAAGACGGGCGCTGTGCCTGGGCCCACGCATAGAGTGGCGTGCCCTCCACCCACTCCATGACGAGCCAGGCGTAGGAGACGCCCTCGCAGGGCTGCCAGTGGCCATAATCCAGCAGGCGTGGGACGGCGGGGTGGTGGACGCGGGAGAGCAGCTCGGCCTCCCGGGCGAAGCGCCCATCCCCCGGGTGCAGGGCCAGCTTGAGGGCCACGATGTGCGCGGACTCCTGCTGCGCTTCGAGCACGGCGCGGTAGACGACGCCGTAGGAGCCCCGGCCGCGCTGCCCGAGCAGCAGCCACGGGCCGAGTCGCGTCCCGGGGGGCAGGCTTCCCGGACTGAGGTAATCAGACTCCATGAGGCACCTCGTGAGGCGGTCGCACCGCGCCCGAGGAGACTACTCGCGAGGTAGTGGAACTCCAACCCCATCCGGCAGGTGGACGACAGCCCTCCCCACCGGACTGACATGGGGAGTCCGGAGCGCCACAGGTGAAAGCGCAGGACTCACCGCCGCCGCAGGTCGCGCAGCAACGGGGTGACGCGCGCTTCGGTCAGTGCGCCGCTCGCGAGGCTCCCGGTCCGCTCGATGTCGCCCCGGTGGATGACGGGACAAGGAGGTGCTCGCGGAGTACAGGTCCGCGCAGGCCGAGGCGGAAGCCCGGTTCCGGCCGAAGCGACCGAAGACGCGTTGATACATCCATTCCTCGCACTTCCTCCGCAAGAAAGTCATTTCGCGTAGACCTTCTGGGACGCTTGTCCGTTCACGGAGCGGCTGTTTCCCCCCAACAAGGAACGCGAGTGATGCTGCAAAAGAAGTACTTCCCCTGGACCCTGATATTGACAGGACTGACGCTGCTCACGGCATGCGACCGTGAGCCCAGGCTTGTCGAGGTCATTTCCTCTCATGGGCCCGGGGACCTGATGCTGCTCATTGAGCGGGAGGGCGGAGCAGGCCCCTACGTCGAAAGCACGCAGGAACAATTCCGGATCGTCGCCTCGGGCGAGGCCTTCAAGTCGGTGCGTTGGAGCACCAACGCCGGGGCGCTCGAGTCCGACGCGGAGCATGTCACCTGGACGCTACCCCCAGCGGGGACGGCTTCCTTGTCTGTCTTGGTAGAGACGGAGTCCGGCAAGACGGCGCAGGGGGCTTTCCACTTCAGCGTGGTGGCGTCTCCGCTCGCCGCCAGTACGGTGATCGACCCGGGGCCGGACGTGACGGGCAGCACCTGCGAGCTCGCGTTCGACGACGCGGGCAAGGGACACGTCGTCTACACGAACGACACCCACAACACTCTCTGGTACGCGACCTGGGACGGCACGACGTGGAAGACAGAGCAGATTGACGGTCCCGGTTTCAACACCGGTGGCATGTTCGTCACGAAGCCCGTGCTGGCGCTCGACGCGGCGACCGGCACGCCGCACGTCGGTTATCTCAAGAGCACCGGCCCTCTTGCGGTCGCCACGTTCCGCATCGGCTACGCCACGCGCGTCAATGGCGCATGGACTCGCGAGAGCGTGGACACCGCGGCGACGAACCGGTTGGGTATCGCCCTCAACCCCGCACAGGGCCAGCAACCGGTCATCGTCTCCGCCAGCAATTCCATCGGGACCATCCGGGTCGCGACCCGGACGGCGGCCAACACCTGGGCCAGCTCGCTGCTGCCCCTCACCACCGCCCACCTCACGGGCGACCCGGTCTTCGACGCGGCCGGTGGGCTGTATGTCATGACGAATCAGGCCACCGGCGGCATCGGTGCCAGCCACCTGCGGGTCATCCGGGGCTCGGTCATCGACTCCTTCAAGGTGGAGGACACCGGCTCCTTCATCCCCTGGAACGCGCTCGTCTGGGGACAGGGCCAGCACCTCCTCGCGCTGGCCAACGGCATCAATGAAGGCGAGCGGGCCGCCATCGATGACATCACGGTCGGCACGCCCCTGTCGGCCAGCACCGTGAGCTCCTCCCCGGTCGACTACCGGTACGCGTCGTCGGACCTCGCGTATGGCGGGGGCAAGCCGGTCGCCGTCCTGCGCAATGGGACGGCCATGGAGCTCAGCACGCCGGACACGCAGGGGTTCTGGACGTATACCCAGCTGGGAACGGTGGATGATGCCACGCGCCCGAGCGTGGCGATCCGTCCCACGGATGGCACGCCGCACGTCTGCTATCAGCGGGATGGGAAGGTAAGCTTCCAGTAGCCCTGCCTCTTCGACTGGGAGGCCGTGCGCGTCCCGGACCTCACCGCCGAAACCCGCGATTGGTTGCGCTCGCCGGAGAACTTCCAGACCGTCCGTGTAGATGCCGAAACAGGCACGCTCGCCTGGGGCGACGCGCGCCCGTTCAGCGCGTCGCTGGTGTACTGGCGCGTGGAGAAATACCGGGTGAAGGCGACCGTCCGCCGGAAGGACGGGACCGTCCTCTCCTCGGTGCTGCTCGGCGGCAGGGGCGAGGTCTGGTCGAAGGGGCTCACCCTCGGGCGGGACCGCACCAACACCGTTGTCGTGGACCAGGAAGGGGTGGCGCCGGTGCACGCCCGGGTGACGGTCGGCGGTGGTCACCACCCCTGCTATTTCATCGAGGTGGTGGAAGGCCTCACCTCGGCGGGAGGGACCTCCGCGTCAACGCCCGGTGAACGCCTGCGGGTCCCAGCCCGCCAGCCGCTCTTGCTGGAGGTGGGACCCTGCGTCGTGGAGATTGAGTAAGCCGGAAGGCTCAGGGCGCACGGAGGCTGAGCGTCGCCACTGCAATTCCGGCACCCGGAGGCAGGCGTCCGGCCCGTGTACGCCTCCACGCGGTGAGTTGTGCGTCACGCGGCAACCATTCCGGAGGCTCACGCCGTCCCGGTGCTTCACTCCTCGGGAAACTGGAGGAGTGCACCATGGCGTCCCCTTCGCTCTCTCCGCGCGTATGGCTGTTCGCCTGTGCGCTGGCGCTCGTCACCCTCGCTGGCTGCGATGACACCCCGGCCCCCGTCGTGGACGCGGGCACTTCCCCTGTGGAGGACTCGGGGACAGTCGACGCGGGGCCCGAGCCGTGGGACGGCGGCTACACCGTGCTGGAGGAGCGCGGTGACTGGCTGGACCGGGGTCCCCATGCCCCGTGCACCCTCAACCCGGGGACGACGCCGAGCTGTGATGACCTGACACCGTCCATGTTCGACCTGTCGTCGTGTGACGCGGACGCGCTCGCCAGCGTGGAGCCCCATGGCATCTACCAGGCCGGCATGCGCGCGGAGACAGTCGCCCAGGACGGCGGCACCACCGTGCTCTTCTCCGCCGTCGGCTTCATGCTCCACTCCGACGGCGGCGCCGACACCCTGGCCACCCGGCCCGTCGTCACCCGGCATACCGACGGCGGCACCTTCTTCATCGCCAGCCGGCCTCCGAGTACGCCCTCCACCAACTTCGCCTTCGCCGGCTGCAAGACTCCCTCGCCCGGCGTCATCACCGGCTGCTTCATCCGCTGCGTCAGTGGACGGTTCTCCCGCACTGGCACCTTCGAGGCGCATCGCATGGCCTGGCCTCCCGGCGAGGCGGAGTCCTCCGGCGGGCTGGTGCTGCGCTCGGAGTCACGGGTGGAACTGGGCCAGCCCGCGGACATCTATGTCACCAAGGACCATGCCTACGTCGTCTCGCTCGACAGGCCGGGCCGCGCTGGAGGCCTCACCGTCTTCGACGTGAGCGACCGGAGCCACCCTGTCTTCAAGACGTCCATCAGCATCCCCGGTGACTCCAACTGGAACGGCGCCTGGGCCCTCGGCGACGCCCTGTACGTTGCCAGTGATGTCTCGGGCACCATCGTCTACGACATCTCCCGGCCCGCCGAGCCCGCCTTCCTGCGCGCCCTGCCCTCGGGGCAGTACGGCGTGCACACCGTGCTCGTCGACGGAGACCGGCTGTATGCCGCGGACAATGAGGGCCTCACGCGCGTCTACGACGTCTCGCGCCCGCTGGATCCCGTGCTGCGGCAGACCATCAGCCTGGACTCGGTCCTCGCCGCAGGGGGAAGCCCCCATGACCACTTCGCCTACCAGGGCCGCCTCTACATCAACAACACCTACGCCGGGTTCTCCATCGTGGACGTCTCCAACCTCGATGACGTGCGACACCTGGGGCAGTACGTGCATGGCAGCTATTCGCACCACAGCGCGGTGGGCACCTTCGCCGGCCGCACCATTGCCTTCGAGGGCGGTGAGTTCGCCGCCTCCCACCTGCGCGTGCTGGACGTCACGGACCCGGCCCACATCGTGAAGATTGGCGAGCACCGCAAGCGCCCCGTCTCCTCCATCCACAACATGATTCTGCGCGGAGACCGCCTCTACATCGCCTGGTACCAGGAGGGCCTGCGCGTGCTGGACGTGTCCAACCCCACGAAGCCGCGCGAGGTGGCGCACTTCAACACCTTCCGCGAGTCGGACCCCGGCCGGTCGGACGGCATCTTCGTGGGCGCCTACGGCATCCGCATTCCCGGGGATGACTTCCTCTACGTCGTGGAGTCCGCTCGCGGGCTGCTCATCCTCGACGAGCCCTGAGCCAGGCGGCTCGTACCCGCTTCATTTCGCTGGAGCGGGCGGCGGTTGTTTCGGGGGGACGACAGAGACTTCGCCGTTCTCCTGCTGGAGCGTGTGGGTGCTGCCGATGGCGAAGCGCTGGAGCTCCTCCAGCGTCTCTGGCGAGTACGTGACGGGCGGATGGCCTTCGCCCTGGAGGACCACGGTGTAGCTCGCGTCGCGCGAGGTCCGCTCCTGCTCGCCCTTGGGCAGCGCCTTGGCGGGGCGCAGCTCGGCGGCGGCGGGCCAGCGCGTCTCGAGCGTCTTCCCGCTCGCCTTCACGTCCCGGTCATGGCTCCAGGTCCACTCCTTCCTCCACACGGGGGCGGAGGCGGTGTCCTCGGGCATCTCGTACTGCTCGCTGCCGTCCTTGGCGTTGTGGTTCCACCTCTGGGTCTCGAACCGCGGGGCGGCGCCCATAACATGGTTCTTCCTGGGTCGTGGCCCTCACGCCGTCGCGGTGAGGCGCCGCGTCGGCTTGACTCCGGAGAGGCTTGTGCGCTCCGGTCCACGCCATGACCCCTGCACCCCAGATGTCTGACTGGCCCTCGTGGGCGAAGAACTTCCCGCCCGAGGAAGGCGAGCATGTGCTGGCGAGCGGGGGGCCGTGGTTCATGGCGTATTTCCTCGCGTTCATGGTGGCCCTGACGCTGCTGCCAACAGTGGTGTTTCCCCTGCTGGGCATCTGGTTCTTCTGGGGGCGGTCCGGGAAGTTCCTGCTCACCAGCCAGCGCCTCATCTGGAGGCCGAACCTGGGCAAGCCGGTCATCGTTTCCCGCGAGGAGCTACGGACCCTGGACGTCGACATCGGGACTCGCTTGCGGAGCGTGAGCCTGCGCGGCGCGCGGAAGGCCTCGATGCCCCTGCTGTGGAAGTACAAGCAGCTCTGGGGCGGGCTGGCCCTGCTCCAGCGCTGGACGCCGCCCGCCTCCACGTCTTCAACCCCGGCACTGCGGGTGCTCTCCGCGTGGCTCGTGTCTGGCTTCCAGATTCAACCCGGCGCCGTGGTGATTCAGCCGGATGGCGTCCGGTTCTATCCGGCGGAGTCCACCGCGAACGTCGCCGCGGAGGCGGGCGCCGCGCTGACGGGGCTCGTGCTGGGCGTCACACGCCGGACGCATCGGGCCCGCTTTCCAGTGGAGGCCGCACTGTCGCTCGTCGCCAGGACGGAAGCCGTCGAGCCCGAGCTCGACGCCCTGGGCCGCCTCCTGCGCGCCGAGCTGTGGCAGGGGCCTCCCACCGCGCAGGGACCGGCGGGTGCCGGACGCACGCGGATGACCTATCAGCAGGGCAACCGGAAGTTGACGTTCGTCATGCCCACGGCCAAGGCTGATACGCTTGCCACCGGATGACGGCTTGTCCTGCTGAGACGACGCTGAGTGATTTGCTGGCGGGGCTGCTCCCGGCGGAGCAGCGCACGCAGGTGCTGGCGCACGTGGAGCGCTGTCACGACTGCCAGCGGGTCCTGGCGGCGGCGGAAGCCGACTCGATGAGCGAAAGCGTGTCCGCCGGGTCGCCCCCCGCGCCGCTGGAGCGCGGTGCCACGCTGTCTCGGTACGTGGTGCTGGAGCGCATCGGCGCCGGGGCCATGGGCGTGGTGTACGCGGCCTATGACCCGGACCTGGACCGCCAGGTGGCCCTCAAGATGCTGCGTCCGGAGGGCCGGCAGGTGGAGGAGTTGCGCCAGCGGCTGGTGCTGGAGGCCCAGTCGCTGGCCCGCCTCTCCCACGCCAACGTCGTCTCCGTCTTCGACGTGGGCACGCATGAGGGCTGCGTCTTCCTGGCCATGGAGCTGGTGGACGGCGTCACGCTCGCGGAGTGGCTGAGAACGCCGCGCTCCTGGCAGGAGGTGCTGCGCGTCTTCACCGAGGCGGGGCGGGGGCTCCTGGCCGCGCACGCGGCGGGACTGGTGCACCGCGACTTCAAGCCCGCCAACGTCCTTGTCGGCAGGGACGGGCGCGCGCGGGTGACGGACTTCGGCATGGCAAGGCCTCTCAACCGGGGGCAGGTCGCCGCGTCGAAATCAGGGGCGCCCGGCGCGGCCGCCTCCATGGCCAGCCCGCTCACGCGCACGGGCGTGCTGCTGGGGACGCCCGCGTACATGGCGCCGGAGCTGCTCGACGGAAGGCGGGCGGACGCGCTGTCGGACCAGTTCAGCTTCTGCGTGGCCCTTCACGAAGCGCTCTACGGCGTGCGTCCCTTCGAGGGCAGCAGCCTGGAGGAGGTGGCCCGCGCCGCGCAGGAGGAACGCCTGCGCCCGGCGCCCCACGGCACGAAGGTGCCCGCCTGGGTGCGGCGCGTGGTGCTTCGCGGGCTGAAGCCGCGCCCCGAGGACCGCTACCCCTCCATGGAGCCGCTGCTGGCGGCGCTCGCGCCTCCGCCCCGGCGTGTGTGGGCCCGCGTGGCGGCACTCGCGGGCGCGGCCTGCGTACTGGGCGCGGTGGGCGCCTGGGCCCTGGCGCACCGGGCCGAGGCGCGCTGCGCGCAGGAGGCGGAGAAGCTTGGCGCGGCGTGGGGCCCCGTGCAGCGCGAGCAGGTGCGCGCGGCCTTCCTCGCCACGGGCGCGCCTCATGCGGCCGACGCCTGGGAGAAGGTGGCGGGGTTTCTGGACGCGCACGCCTCGCAGTGGCGCACCCTGCGCACCGAGGCCTGTGTCACGTCCCACGAGCAGCCCGCGAGCAACGTGTGGCAGACGGCAGCCTGCCTCGACGCCCGGCTGTGGCAGCTCGCCGCCGTCACCGGCGTGCTGAAGCAGGCGGACGCGCAGACGGTGCGCAACTCGCGGCGGCTCGTCATGTCCCTGGAGGGGCTCACGGGGTGTCGCGATGCGCCGGAGCTCGCCACCCGCCCGCAGCCGCCCGAGGCGCTCCAGCCCCGCGTGGACGCCGCCCGGCGCAAGCTGGCCGAGGCCCGCGCGGAGACTGACGCGGGCCGGTATGCGCAGGGGCTCGCGCTCACGTCCGCCCTCCTGAAGGACCTCCAGGACCTGGACTACAAGCCCCTCGAGGCCGAGGTGCTCCTCGCCCACGGGGAGCTGCTGCACCTGGGCGACAAGCCGAAGGACGCGGAGGACGCCCTCTACAAGTCCGTGTTCGCGGCCGAAGCCGGGCATGACGACGAGACGGTGGCGCGCGCGTGGAACTACCTGCTCTGGGTGGTGGGAGACCAGCTGGCCCGCTCCGAGGACGCGGAGCGCATCGCCCAGCATGCCCAGGCCGCCGTGGCTCGACTGGGCCGTGAGCGCTTCCCGGACATTGCCGCGGACTACCACCTGAGGTGGGGCTCGGTGCTCCTCCAGCAGGGGAAGTACACCCAGGCGGAGGCGGAAATCCCCAAGGGGGTGGAGCTGGCGAAGCGCGCCCACGGCGAGGACAGCCTTCAGGCCGCCGAGTTCCTCCACGCGCTCGGCCGGGTGCACTACCGGCAGAAGCGGCTGCAGCAGGCCGTGGACGCCCATCTCCGCTCGCTCCAGATCATGGAGCGCCAGCTCGGGCCCCATCACCCCGAGCTTTCCATCAGCCTCAACAGCCTCGCCTACGACTACGACGCCCTCGGCCGCGCCGACGAGGCGCTCGCCGCCCTGCAGCGGGCCGTTGGCCTGTACTCGGACGTCGAGGGCGAGGAGCCCATCAACCTCGCGGTAGTGCTCGGCACCCTCGGCACGAAGTTGAGGGACCAGGGCCGCGCGGAGGAGGCCGAGCGCAGCATGGAGCGCGCACGCGCCATCTTCGAGCGCACCCTCGGCCCGGACAACCCGCTCACCGCCCTGGCTTTCTCCCAGCTCGGCCGGCTGGCCAGTGAAGCGGACCGGCCCGACAAGGCCTTCGCCCTCTTCGCCGAGGCCGAGAAGCGCTTCGAGCGCGCCCTGGGCCCGGACTCGCAGCGGCTCACCGCGGTGCTCTTCTTCCGTGCGCCGGCGTACACCCGGGTGGGCCGCTACGCCGAGGCCCGGAAGGACCTCCAGCGCGCGAAGGCCATCCTCGAGAAGGAGCACGGCCCCGACAACGTCAACATGGCCCTGGTGGCCGCGCCGCTGAGCCAGGTGGCCCTGGCCGAGGGACACCCGAAGGAGGCGCTCGACATCTGCGAGCGCTCCCTGGCCCTCAATGAGAAGGCCCAGGGGCCCCGTTCCATGGCCGTGGCGCTGGACCTCGTCTGCCTCTCGGAAGCACACCTCGGCCTGGGCGCGCCGGAGAAGGCCCGCCCCCTGTTGGAGCGCGCCCGGGAGTTCCTCGATGGCGTCTCCACCGCGAAGCTGTATTCAGCCTGGGCCCGCTTCCTGATGGCGCGGGCATTGGTGGCGCAGCGTGCGCCGGACCGGGCGCGCGCGATGGCCCTCGCCGAGGAGGCCCGCGTCGCGCTCGAAGCCCAGGGCACCCGAGCCAGGCCAGAGCTGGAGAAGGTCCGGGTGTGGCAGCAGGACCTGTCCCGGCGGTGAGGCCTCAGCGAAGCACGGGTGCTCGCCGGGCCCCCGCGTGAAGGAGGGCCCGGCGGCGGAATGCGACGCTTCAGCGGGGACGGCGGTGACTACCGGGCGTCGCGCGCGTCCACGGTGAGGCAGGGCTCCATCTTCTCGGGGGGGACGAGGTACAGCTCCTCGCGGCCCAGGTCCTGGGTGATGCCCGACGTGGCGAAGCCAATCTGGCCACCGCCGTCATACGCGAGGGCCAACCAGTCGTTCTGCGACGCGGGGAACACGTTGGCGGTGGAGCCGTTGCCGTCGAGGTCCCGGGCGTAGGACGTGGCCTGGATGCTCCCGTTGTTATTGAAGTCCAGGTTGGTGCTCGCGTTGCCAGTGACCTGGGCGTTGTTGAAGCGAAGCGCGCTGATTTTCGCGAGGTCCGCTTCGGTGGTCGGGGCGACGGGCGTGAACGCGGAGACCTCGTTGACGCTCTGCTCGCTGATGGAAGCCACCCGCACGCGCGAATAGTCGAGCACGTTGTTCAAGCCGCCAATGCCGAAGCCGTAGAACTGGTACTGGTAGTTCATGATGCTCAGGTAGTTGGGCTTGTAGTTGGCGTTGTCGGTGCCGCCGTGGCGCAGGCCGATGTTGTGCCCCAGCTCGTGCATGAGGGTGCCGGCCAGCTGCACCTCCGTGACCGCGGCGAAGCCCAGCGTCACCACGAAGTCATGCGCGGGAATGCCGCGCGAGATGCCGCTGGAGTTGCCGCCGTCGTACCGGTGCGCGAACAGCATGTAGTGGAAGTAGGGCGCGCGGTTCGCGGCGAAGTACTTCCCCTTGATGACGTCGAAGTCCGTCCACACGGGGCTCAGGTCCAGGTCCGCGTCCGCCGCGGTGATCTGCTGGTCCACCACGATGTGCAGGGTGATGCCCGTGGAGCCATCCGGGTTCGTCACCGGCGCGTTGGCGAAGGCGTTGATGACCCGGTTCAGCATGGCCTGGGTGGGCTGTTGGTTGGGGTAGTAGTCCGCCTCGACGAAGATGTCCTTCCTGCGCGCGTTCGCGCCGAGGGCCGTCAGGTCCAGGCCGCCGCCGAAGCCGAACGACTCCGCGTAGTCGTTGAGCCGGTCTCCGTCCGTGTCGGGGTTGTTGGGATTGGTGCCCAACAACGTCTCCACGACGTCGCAGACGGCGTCGCCGTCCGTATCGGGGAGAAGCGCGCATGCGGGGATTGGGAGGGGAATGGCCGTCGCGACTTCCACGCCCTGGCGGGTGCTGACCGTCTCTGTGGTCTCCGTATCCGGGAGGTCGGGACTGCCACAACCGTTGAAACCCAGGAGCGAGACGGAAGCTGCTAGCAGGGTCTTCTGAAGCTTGGACATGGGATTCCTTTGTTTACAAAGAATTGGCATCGCGCCAACCGCCCCGTGATTGTCGCAAGCAGGTTTTTTTGGCTATTCTTTTTTGTCTAGATTCACACGACTGAGGCAGGGATTGGGCGGGACCGGGCACGAAACCGTCGGTTTTCCCTTAGGAGGCACCGCGCGGCTGTACTCCTGCCGTGTCACGCGAAGCCAGACAACTTCTTCCTGGTCCGGTGTGACAAATCCTGACTCAGGGGAAACCCTTACGTCAGACATTGTCGTCGCAGCTTCCCTTTATCACATTCGTCATCGAAATATGAGAACGTGGTAACAGGTCCACGAAGAGGGAAGGAGCGACAGGCGGCTCCTTCCCCCAGGTCAGCCGCGGCTCAGGAGTCGTAGCCGTGGCGCCCGTCGAGCAGGATGACCTTGCCGCTGTTCGGGTAGTAGGGGACGCCCCACTCCTGGACGTCGCCAGGTAGGGAGAGGGATGTTCTACCCACCCGTGTCGAACGCCAGCTTCGTGTTGCGGGCCAGTACCGGGTCGTTGGCTGCGACCTGCACCACCTTGCGAAGGTCGCCCAGCTCGGCGATGCGGTCGGGGTAGAGGATGCCGTCCAGGTGGTCGATTTCGTGCTGGAGGCAGCGGGCGTACAAGCCGCTGGCTTCAATCTCCAGCCTTCGACCTTGTGGCGTGTAGGCCACCACGCCGACGCGAGGGGGGCGCATCACGAAACCTTCGTATCCCTCGACCGACAGACACGCCTCGGCGGCCTTGAATTCAGGACCGTCCCGCCAGACGATTTCCGGGTTGACCAGCGCGTGAAACGGTACCGCCTGGACCTGCCCAAAGCCGACCCGCTCGTGTGCCGGTATTTCAATGACCACCAAACGCCGGAACAGGCCCGTCTGGGGGGCGGCAATCCCGATGCCGCCATGAACCCGCCGCGATAGGTCCAGCTGGCTTATCCACTCCTGCAGCCGCGGGCCGCCAAGATCGGCCTCATCCACCCGTGCCGACAGTTGGCGCAGCCGCGCATCATCGAACTGCAAGACCGGCCACGCCTGCTTCGCCTCCGGCTGTGCCACCTGGCTCATGATGTGCCTCTCGAGGCGCGGCGGTGTGAAGCTTCGCGCCCGACCGGACGCTAGCAGCCGTTGCCAGGCCTCGCCAGGAGCCCGGGCAGGCGCGGGCGGTTGCCTGCCACGGCCGCGGCGCCGGGCTGGCCAGCACGCAGCGCCCTCCTGTTGCGCGTGGCCTCTCCCGTCACCCCAGGCCGTGCCGCAGATGGTCGACCATGCGGACGTCACCGTCGGGGCGGCCCCAGTAGGGGGTCAGGTTGATATCCACGACGTAGGGGATTCCGGCATCGTCCCGGACGAGGTCGATGGAGCCATAGTCGAGCCCCGCCGCTTCGGCCACGGCCAGCGCGGCGAGCGCGGCGGCAACCACGGGAGGGGCGAGGACACCGGCCAGCACCGGCTCCAGGATGGACTTCCGGTTGGCGAGATAATCATAGCGGTCGAAGCCATCGGCCATGCGGCGCACCTCGGTCAGCGCCTTGCCTTCGCAGATGACCATCTGCTCGCCGCAGAAGTAGACGCGACAGAAGGCGCCGTCGCGGTTGTCGATGTACTCCTCGAGGACGAGCCGCGGGTCGTCCCACCAGCTCGCGTCGACTTCCTTGCGACGCATGACACGGTAGCCCTGGATGCCGTCGAGCGGCGAAGGCGTGCGCTCCGGCCAGCCCATCGCCGAGCGGTGCTCATCGGGCACCTCCCACTCGGCAATCCCCCGGCTGTTGAGGTTGGTCTTGACGATGACCCGGGTGTCCGGGTCTCCGTCGCGCTTCGCCGCCGCGCAGGGGAGGTTGAGCCGTTGCAGCAGGCTGTGGATGGAGCGCTTGCGGATGTCGTGCATCGCGCCGTTCCACACGGCATAGCCCGCGTCTCCGAGCAACCCGCAGAAGGCCTCGAGCGGGCGGATGAAGTCCGCGGGCGTACTGGCGTCGATATGGAGGAGCACGTTGCCGGGTCCCCCGGCCTTCGTGAATACCTCCTCGGCCATGGCCGCGGCGGGGATGCCGGGCTTGACCTTGACGAGCCGCGCGTCGCGGAGGAGCTGACGCGCCAGGTAGTCCGGCCTGAGCGTCCAGTCGAGAATGGTGAATCCAGCGTTCGAAGTCACTCGCTCAGCCCTCCGCGTCAGGACGGTACGCCTCTACTTGCCGCGGTATGCGCGTTCGAGCTGCTCTTCGATGGCGGCCGTCACGAGCTTGCGGTCGATGCCAGCGGCGCGTGCGTTGCTGAACACGTCACGCAGGCTCGCGGCCAGGCCGAGCTGGGACGAGCTCACGCCACTGCGCTCCGCCAGCACCGAGATGCGCGCATTGAGCTCGCGAAGGATGTTGATGACGTCCACCCCGATGCCGAGGGACTGCTTTCCCCCAGCAGCGAGGTTGCCGGGGGTCCTGAGGTCGACGACCTGGCCTGAGGCCTGCTTGCCGCCCGCCACCCGGCGCCAGTTGTTGATGGCCGCTCCCCGGAACCCTCCCAGCTCCGTGAGGAGGTTACGCAACAGGATGCTCACGTTGCTCAAGTCAGCGCTGCTTACCTGTCCTTGCCCGTAACGCCCCATCTTGCGGCTCCTTTGTCAGAAAAGAACTGGGTTCGGCTTCTTCATCGCTCCGTTGATGATGGCTCGCAGTTGTGGCGCGAAATGTGTTCAGGCGCGCAATGAGCAGTCAATAGGCGCTGGGGCGCAACTGTTTCCCCCAGGTCAGCCGAGGCTCAGGAGTCGTAGCCGTGGTGCCCGTCGAGCAGGATGACCTTGCCGCTGTTCGGGTAGTAGAGGACGCCCCACTCCTGGAAGTCGTGGCAGTTGTGGCAGGGCACTTCGTCTCCGTAGAACCAGGCCTGGACCGGGCCGCCGCCCGCGAAGGCATCCAACTCCGCCAGCAGCGCGGCTCCACGGGCATCCGCGAAGAAGAAGGTCTGCGCCAGGCCGCTCCGGTCGGTGTAGGTGCCGGCGTCGCGGGGCGAGAGGACTCCGTCCGTCACCAGCCGCTCCACCACCGCCTGGACGGTCACCGGCTCGGCGGGGCACTCGGGCGTGGCGTAGGTGTCGATGTTGGTGAGCTCCCGCCAGGACAGGGGGTTGGAGCCGACATTCCAGGCCAGACGCGCGGGCTCGAGGGACGAGGCGTCGGTGCCGGTGACGGAGAAGGGCTGCGGGAACACCTCGCAGACGCTGGCGTAGGTGCAGCGCTGGACCTGGCGGTAGGTGCCGCAGTGGCTGAAGTCCCGCGTACCCGCGGGTGCCGAGTGATAGCAGGTGTAGACGGCGGGGGCGCAGGGCGCGGGGGGCCAGACCTCGTACGCGTCCCCGTCGGTGACCTCGAACTCCGTCACGCGAGCGACGAGGCGGGCCGTCTTCTCCCACTCCACGCCGTTGTCGCCGCCAGCGGAGAAGGTGAGCGGGACGGTGTGCGGGTCGATGGCCTGATAGATGCCCGGGTAGCCCCAGTCGAGGCGGTAGCTGGGCCGGCCGTTGACCGAGGGGATGCCGTCGGGCGCCGTGACGGTGAGCCAGTCGGAGTGCACGCTGGCGCGGCCGCGGTAGAGGAGGTTGGTGGTGCCCTGGACGACGTAGATGGGATTGACCTCCTCCTGGATCCAGATGGCGCTGGAGCCGCGGAAGTCGAAGAACCGCGGGGCAATCACGATGCGCGCGGTGTACGAGCGCGGAGTGCCGGTGAAGGTGTGGACGGAGACGAAGAGGGGCAGGCCGGAGAGCACGGTGTTGAGCTCGTGGCCCTCCGCGAGGGCAATCTCGAACCGGCGCTCGCTGATGATGCTCGCGGTCCCGAAGATGTCGTCGGGAACGAAGCTGTAGACGTCCGAGAGGTAGCGGTTGGCGGTGGCGCGGATGATGAGCGAGCGGACGCCGTTGCGCACCTCGAAGGTGCCGAGCGTCTCGAAGCTCAGCTCGTTGTCACCGACGGTGGCGTAGAGGCGGTTGGTCACCGCCGCGGAGGTGACCTCTCCGGTCTCCTCCGCCGGCTCGGAAGTGGTGTTGGTACAGGCGGCCAGCGCCGCGAGGCAGGCGAGTGCGAGGGTGCGAAGCTTCATGTGGAGTCTCCGGGTGGAAGCACCCGGATACCACACGCGCGTGACAGCCTGATGGCGGGCGGCCGGCGGGCTTGCCGCGGCGCATGCCGGGCCTCCGCCGCGAGGATGCGCCGGGGCCTCCGCCGTGCTGACGACTCAGGCCGCCCGGTCCGAGACCTCTCGGACCGGGCAGCCCGGGGACACGCTAGAGCTTGCTCCAGCAGACGCTGTACGCGCTCCGGCCGCACTGCCTGTCGGCGTGCTCGCGGCAGTTGCCGTAGGGCACGTCGCCGTAGCCAGCGAAGTAGTGCGTGGTCTGCGAGGAGGTGCACCGCCACGTGCAGTAGCGGGCGCCGCTGTCCCAGCCCTCACAGAGGGCCTGGTCCGTCGTACCGAGCACAGGCTCCGTGCTCTCGGTCTCCTCGGGGAGGGGGCCGCCGCAGGCGGAGAGGAGGGCACCGAACGCCACGCTCATCATCAGGGTCTTCAGCTTCATGGGGATGTCTTTCTCGGGGTGTGGTTGAGGTTCAGAGGTGGAGGGCGGCGACGCACGGCCCTGGCCGCCCGGAAGGTGCTACCGGCTCCAGCAGACCGAGACCGCGTTGCCCTTGCAGAAGTTGTTCGCGTACGCGTTGCACCCGCCATAGGCCACGGGGCTGGTGGCGTAGATCCAGATGCCGTTGGAGCTGCACTTCCAGGTGCACCGGCGCCCGCCGGCGTCCCAGCCCTCGCATACGCCCTGCTCCGTGTCGCCGAGCACTTCCACTTCCACCGAGCTGTCCGCGCCCTCCTCAGGAAGGGGGCCGCCACAGGCGGAAAGGAAGGCACCGAACGCCAGGCTCATCATCAAGGTCTTCAGCTTCAAGGATGGAGACTCCAGGAGAAGTGCCGGCGACATGCACGGCACGGAATCTCATTATCTCAGGTTCTACATAAATGTTTCAATTGGCTGATTAATCGGGTTTCACGCGTAGTGCGGATTTTGCTGGGCGCAGTGCGTCAGCTCACGGGCTCCATGCGGAACCACCGGTAGCCGTAGCCCTCCAGTGTCACGCGGTGCCTGCCGCCCTTGCCGGACGGGGAGTGCGCCTCGGACAGCAGATGGACGAGCTTCGCCGCGGGCCCGCCGGGGGAGAAGCTCACCTCACACGCCTTGCCGGACAGGTTGTGCAGCGTCACCAGCGTCTCGCCCTTCCAGTCGTAGCGCAGGGCGAGCACGTTCTGCTGCTTCACGCGCAGCATCCGCCACGCGCCCCAGCCAGGCTCGGGGCACTCCTTGCGCAGGCGCACCATGCGCTCCATCCAGTTGAGCAGGGACGCCGGGTCCCTCCGCTGTGTCTCCACATTCAAGTGCGGGTAGCCATAGGGCGCCTCCGTCACCACGGGCCGGAAGGGCTCGGGCGCGCGGGTGAAGCCGCCGTGGGGCTCGTCCGTCCACTGCATGGGCGTGCGGACGCTCTGACGCTCGTGGAGGGACAGGTCCTCGCCCATGCCCAGCTCGTCCCCGTACCAGAGCACCGGCGTGCCCGGCAGGGACAGCATCAGGCTGAAGGCCAGCTCCAGCCGGCGCCGGTCTCCGGACAGCATGGGCGCCAGGCGCCGCCGCAGCCCGCGTCCGTAGAGCTGCATCTTCGGCTCGGGGCCCAGCTCCGCGAAGACGCGCTTGCGCGCGGCGGCGGGCAGCCGGCCCAGGTCCAGCTCGTCGTGGTTGCGCAGGAAGTTGGCCCACTGCGCGGTGTGGGGCAGGTCCGGCGCGGAGGCCAGCGCCTCCGCCAGGGGCGTGGCGTCCTCCGTCACCAGCGAGAGGAAGAGGTTCTGGTTGGCGGCGAAGTTGAAGACCATCTGCATGCGGTCCCCATCCGAGCCGTAGAAGTTCATCACCTCGTCCATGGTGACGTTCGCCTCCGCGAGGAGGATGGCGTCGCCGGTGCGCCACGAGAGGAACTCCCGCATCTCGTCCAGCAGCTGGTACGGGTCCTTGATGCCGTGGTTCTTCAGCCCCTTGAGCTCCACGAGGAAGGGCACCGCGTCCACCCTGAAGCCGGACACGCCCAGCTCCAGCCAGTAGCCCATGACCTTGAGCAGCTCCTCGCGCACGGCGGGGTTGGCCACGTTCAGCTCGGGCTGGAAGGGGAAGAAGCGGTGGAAGTACCAGGCCTTCGCGTCCTTGTCGTACGTCCACGTGCTCTCCTGCGAGCCCGGGAACACCATGCCCTTGTGCGCGTCCTTCGGCTTCTTGTCCGCCCAGACGTAGAAGCCGCGGAAGCGGCTGTCCGGGTCCTTGCGCGCGGCCTGGAACCACGGGTGCTTGTCGCTGGTGTGGTTGACCACCAGGTCGATGATGACGCGCATGCCCCGCTGCTTCGCGTGGTGGGTGAACTCCACGAAGTCACCCGGTGAGCCCAGCCGGGGGTCCACGCCATAGTGGTCGGTGATGTCGTAGCCGTTGTCGCGGTTGGGCGTGGGCTGGAAGGGCATCAGCCACAGGCAGGTGACGCCCAGGCCCGCCAGGTAGTCCAGCCGCCGCTGGAGCCCCACGAAGTCGCCCACGCCGTCGCCATTGCCATCCATGAACGTCTCCACGTCCAGGCAATAGACGACAGCGTTCTTGTACCAGAGGTCATGAATCATCCCGTCTCCCGGACGAGAGGGTGGGGCGTCCGCCCGGAAGTCGGCAGCACGACGTGCGACGTCCGTGCGCCAGCGCACAGCCGGAGGGACGAGGCTTCCATCAGCGGACATTCGCGCGCGAGCAAGGCTCGCGGTGGTGGAGGGCCGGCGCCAACGTGCACGGCCCCATGGTCACCGTTGGCTACCACGCCTCACACGAACAGTTCCTCCCGAGCGAGCTGCTGCGCCTGGTCCGCCAGGCGGACGAAGCGGGCTTCATGGCGGCGCTCAACTCGGACCACTTCCACCCGTGGAGCGACTCGCAGGGACAGAGCGGCTTCGCGTGGAGCTGGATGGGCGCGGCGCTGGCCACCACGAAGCTGGCCAGCGTGGGCGTGGTGAACGCGCCGGGGCAGCGCTACCACCCGGCCATCATCGCGCAGGCGCTGGGCACGCTCGCGGAGATGTTCCCCGGACGCGCCTGGGCGGCGCTTGGCAGCGGTCAGCTCGTCAACGAGGGCATCACCGGCAACACCTGGCCCGCGAAGGACCAGCGCAACGCCCGGCTGAAGGAGTGCGCGGACATCATGCGCGCGCTCTTCCGGGGCGAGCGGGTGACACACCGGGGGCTCGTCACGGTGGAGGAGGCGAAGCTCTACTCGCGCCCGGCGAAGCCACCACTGCTGGTGGGCGCCGCGATTACGCCCGAGACGGCCGAGTGGGTGGGGAGCTGGGCAGATGGCCTCATCACGGTGAGCAAGCCCCCCGCGGAGCTGCGGAAGATGGTGGACGCCTTCCGGCGCGGCGGCGGCGACGGCAAGCCGATGTTCCTCAAGGTGCAGCTGTCATGGGCCGAGGACGAGGCGGAGGCGCTGAAGGGTGCCATGGAGCAGTGGGCGCCGAACATCTTCGCCAGCTCGGTGCTCACCGACCTGCGCCGGCCCGAGCAGTTCCAGGAGCTGGCGAAGACGGTGCAGCCCAAGGACATCGAGGGCCACGTGCGCGTGTCCTCCAGCCTCCAGCGCCACGTGGACTGGCTGTCGGAGGACGTGCGGCTCGGGTTCAGCCACCTGTACCTGCACAACGTGAACCGCGGGCAGGATGCGTTCATCCGTGCGTTCGCGGAGAAGGTGGTGCCCGCGCTGCGAGGTCAATAGTGCCCTCGTTACGGTTGTTGTCGCTGTGCGACATGGGCAGCCCACACGGCGCGTCATCGTGGAGGTGACGCGCGAAGTGCCACCGGGTTTTTCCGGGCTCGAAGGCGCCGGTTGACGCTTTCGGATGGCAGGCGTCTGCTGGCGTCATGTCCGAACACACTCCTCTCGCGGACGCCGCCGTCACCGAGGCGCGTCCGGTGGCCGTCACGGAGCGCGTCACACTGCTGGACGCGCTGCGCGGCTTCGCGCTGTGCGGAGTCTTCATCTCGAACAGTGTTTCCTGGTTCAGCGGACGGACGCTGCTTCCTCGCGAGCAGGCGCAGGCGCAGGGGGCGCCGCTCCTCGAGGTCATCGTCAACTCCAGCTACCAGTTCCTGGTGAACCAGAAGTTCATCACCCTCTTCTCGTTCCTCTTCGGGCTGGGCTTCTCCATCCAGCTCTCGCGGGCGGCGTCGCGGGGCAGCTCCGTCGTTCCGCTCTACTCGCGGCGCCTGTTCATCCTGCTGTGCATCGGCGTGGTGCACCTGTTCGGCATCTGGATTGGCGACATCCTCCACACGTATGCGGTGGTGGGCTTCCTGCTGCTCTTGTTCCGCGCGCGCTCGAACCGCACGGTGCTGATCTGGGCGGTGGGGTTGATGGTGGCGATGTCGCTGCTGCTCCCTCTCCTCCAGCGCTACGTGCCGGTGCTGCTGCACGGGAAGGAGGCGGCGGCCGAGCTGTCGAAGGCGGCCCAGGCCGAAGAGGCCACCCATCGCGCGAGTCTGCTGGCGGCACTCTCCAGCGACTCTCCGTGGACGGGACTGGTGGGGCGCGTGACGTACTACGTGGACACGTTCTTCCGGGTGAATCGCATCAAGTGGATGGGCCTCATCCTCGCGCGCTTCCTGTTCGGCCTGCTGGCGGGTCGGCTCCTGCTGCTCCAGGACGTGGAGCGGAACCGCCCGCTGCTCCGTCGGATGCTCGTCTGGGGGCTGGGGGCGGGCGTGCTCATCAATGGCGCGGGGCTGGTGATGTCGCGCCTGCGCAGCATGGGAAAGCTACCGTCGACGGACAGCGTGTGGCCATTCATCCTGAACAACCTCCAGGAGCTGGGCTTCCTGGCGATGGGCGCTGGCTACGTGGCCGTCTTCGCGTTGCTGTTCCAGCGGGTGCGGTGGCAGCGGGTGCTGGGTGCGCTCGCGCCCGTGGGACGCATGGCGCTCAGCCAGTACCTGCTCCAGTCCATCGTGAGTGTGTGGATCTACGACGGTTGGGGGCTGGGCCTCATCGGCACGCTGCCGCCCTCGCGCGTCGTCGCGATTTCCCTGGGCATCTTCGCCGTGCAGATTGTGCTCAGCCACTGGTGGCTGTCGCGCTTCCGCTTCGGCCCGGCTGAGTGGCTGTGGCGCTCGCTCACCTACGGCCGTTCCCAGCCCATGCGCCTGTCGGCGATGGATGGAGCGGCGGGAGCGGCGGCCTCGTGAGCCGGTGACCCGTCAGCAAGGAAAGGAATGAGCGCGCCCGAGTGAACAAGCCATTTGGGGTTCTGAGTTATAGTCAGATGCCGACCCTCGGCAGCGCCCCCATAGGAGTGGAGGCGGACGGAGTTGAACCGTCTTCAAGGCGTGTAGGACCTCTTCGGCCGGGCGCGCTCAATCCAGAATGACGGGCGGCGAAATTCGTCCTGACAGGCGCGTGGAATTCAGCGTCCGCGCCGGCCCATGAAGAGGGTGTGGCGCGTGCCCTTGGTGCCATGGGCCGCGGGGTGCAGCACCTGGACGGTGAAGCCGGCCTGCTCCAGGCGGCGCTCGAAGCCGGGGGCGGGCCCGGCGCTCCAGACGCCGAGGGTGCCCCGGGCGCGCAGGGCATGGAAGGCGCGCGAGAGCCCCCCGAGCCCGTAGAGGCCCTGGTTGTCGGGGTGGGTGAGGGCGGTGGGACCGTTGTCCACGTCGAGGAGGATGGCGTCGAAGGTGGCGGACTGGCGGGCCATGAGCGCGCCCACGTCTCCTTCCACCACGGTGACTCGCGGGTCCTCCAGCGGCGCGCCCGCGAGCGTGGCGAGGGGACCCCGGTTCCACGCCACCACGGCAGGCAGCAGTTCGGCCACCGTCACCCGCGTCCCGGGGCCGACCCGGTTCAGCACGGCGCGCACCGTGTAGCCGAAGCCGAGGCCCCCCACGAGCACCCGGCCGCCGCTCTTCCCCACCAGGTCCGCGCAGCCGGCCTCCGCCAGCGCCTCTTCCGAGCCGTGACGGCGGCTGGACATCAGCGTCTGGCCCCGGACGCGCAGGACGTACTCGTCTCCGCGCCGGGCCAGCGTGACTTCCCCCACGTCGGGGACCTGCGCGGTGTCGAGCGTCTCCCAGGGCTTCATGCCCCGGGCTCTTCGCGCGGAGCCGCCTCCGGGTCAAGGTGCTCCGTGTCCCAGCTTCATCGGGCGGACGTGGAGCTTCGGGCCGGGCGGTGCCGCTCCAGGCCCGCTCCCGTCTGCCAGGCGACCACCCCTGTCGTCACGCCGCGGCGGTGCTCGCCACGGCGCCAGGGGCAGGGGTCGGGGCCGCCAGGTGTTTCATCCCCTCGCGGTACGTGGGAAAGGCGGGTATCCAGCCCAGCTCGCGCCGGGCCTTCGCGTTGCTGATGCGCTGCCCATGCGTCAGCGGCTCGCCGAGCGCGCCGGTGACGAGCGTCGCGAGCCAGGCCGGCAGCGCCCCGGGGGCCGGTGCTCCGAGCTGCTCCGCCAGGTAGCCCAGGTACGTGCGCATTGGCACGGGCTCGTCGTCGACGACGTTGTACGTCGTGAAGCCGCCCTTCTCCACCGCCAGGGCGTAGGCCTGCGCCACGTCGTCCACATGGACGAGCGACGCGTACTGCGCACCCGAGCCGAACCAGCGGACCTTCTTCCCCTGGCGCATGGGCCCGAGGAAGAACTTCTCGAAGGAGCCGGTGGGGCCATACACCGTGCCCACACGGAGGGTGACGTGCGAGCTGTAGCCGAGCCGCCGGGCCTCCTCGGCCACCGCCACCTCCGTGACCACCTTGGTCGTCATGATGCGGAACGGGCGTGGGGGCGTGGACTCGTCCGCGGTGGTCTCGCCGGTATCTCCGTAGACCCAGATGCCGCTGGTGAAGACGAAGGTGGAGGCGCGACCCGCGCCCGCGCGCAACAGGCGCAGGGTCCACTCCCGGTCCAACTCGAAGATGCGGCGCTCCTCCGCGCGGGACACGCGCAGTCCCTTGAAGGGAGCCATGGCGCAGTGGACGATGGCGTCCACCTCCCGGGCCGCGGGGATATCCCCCGTCGACAGGTCTCCGTGCACCACCCGCACTCCGGAGGCGGCCAGCTCCCGCGAGGCGCGGCTCTCCCTCGCGAGCGCGAGCACCTCGTGGCCCCGTTGCTGGAGCGCGCGGACGACGCTTCCTCCGATGAATCCCGTGGCTCCCGTCACCAGCACCTTCATGGCATGGCTCCTTCGCGTGTCCCTTGCTCCGTGGAAAAGGATACGCCCAGGGCTTCCATCTTCACCACCGAGCGGGTCGCAATCACCCTGTCCGCTCGAGCTTCGACTTCGTTTGCGGCAACGCCAGGCGCTACTACAACACGCTGGACGTGGTCCGCCTCCGAGACTGCTTCGCGGCGCGCGGGGGTGTGCGTTGCTCCCGCAGCGCGGTGATGAGCCGCTCCACGCCGGAGTGCGGAGCGGCGCCCGCCCGGGTCACCGCGTAGAGGGCATTGGTCACCCGGCGCGGAGTCGGGCGAAGCACCTTCACACGTCCCTGCTGGACGGAGTGTGCGGCCACATGGTCGGGGACCACGGACACGCCCCGGCCCAGGGCAACGGTCTCCAGCACCTCCTCCAGTTCCTCGAAGTGACACACCTCGCGCATCATTCCGGGCTGCGTCCCGAACTGCGCATCGAACCACCGCCCGAAGACGTACTCGCACTCGTCATAGGAGATGAAGGGGACGGACTCGTAGCCCTTCACGGACTGGAGCGCGTGCCTGGTGGCGTCAAAGCCCGTTGGCGCGATGAGCACCAGCTCCTCACGCCCCAAGGGCTGCACGCGCAGCAGCCGTGACACGCGGGGCACATGGACGACGCCCAGGTCACACCGGCCCTCTTCCAGCGCGCCGAACACCTCCTCCACCGTGGGGAAGCGCAGCGAGTAGCGCAGCTCGGAGAAGCGCGGCTCGCACAGCAGGGGGAACAGCACGTAGCGGCCGAAGCCACTCACCGCCGCGATGTGCAGGGGCTCCTCGGCGGAAGGGGCGCCCTCCGCGAAGGATGTGGCCAGCCTGCCGAACTCGCCGAAGAAGCGCTCACACAACTCGCGCAGCCGCTTCCCGGCGGGAGTCAGCAGCAGTGGGCGCTGGGCGCGCTCGATGAGCCGCGTCCCCAGTTGCCGCTCCAGCATCCGCACCTGGTAGCTGATGGCGGGCTGCGTCCGGTGCATCGCGGTGGCGGCGCGGCTGAAGCCTCCCTCGCGGCAGACGGTGAAGAAGGCCTCCAGGTAACGCGGGTCCAGGTCCATCAAATGATTTTTGCCTGTCCGCGAAAACGTTCAATTGGCTTTTGCGAGGCCCGAGCGTCACCTTGCGCCGCATGACGTCAGCCCCGGGAGCCATGCTCCTCTCGTGCTCCGCAGGCCCGGGGCGTCCTGGCCCGAAAGACACCCCATGCCTCGCTTCCGCTGCTGGCTCCTCGCCGCTTCCACCGTCGTCGTGCTGTCCTGCCGGAGCGCTCCAGCCACCCTGCCGGAGCGGCCCCACGCGGCCCTCCCGAAGAACATCGTCCTCATGGTGGGTGACGGCATGGGCACCGCGCACTTCGCGGCGGCCCGGCTGCTCCGGGGCGAGGCCTTCGCGGCGGGCCGCTTCCCGGTGACGGGGCTCGTCTCCACCGGCTCCGCCAACTCGCTGGTGACCGACTCGGCGGCGGCGGCCACGGCGATGGCGACCGGAGCGAAGTCGAACAACCGGATGCTGGGGCTCGACGCCTCGGGACAGCCGCTCCCCACGTTGGTGGAGCAGGCCGAAGCCCAGGGCAAGGCGACGGGCCTCGTGACGACCACCTTCTTCGGCGATGCGACGCCCGCGGCCTTCGCCGTCCACACGGCCCGACGGGACCAGGTGGCGGACATCGTCAGCCAGCTCCTCGGCGGTGGGGTGGACCTCATCGCCGGAACGGGCGCGGAGCTGTTCGGCACGAATGGACTGCCCGCGCTTCGCGACGCCGCCGCGAAGCACGGCTGGTCGCTCGTCACCGAGCCCGCCGCGCTCGCCTCGGCACCCGGGTCGAAGGCGCTCGCCGTCTTCCCCACGCAGCGCAACGACGGGGACGTCCCGGGTGCACGGCTCCCCGACCTCGCGCGCTGGGCGCTGGAGCGCCTCTCCACGGACCCGGAGGGGTTCTTCCTCGTCCTGGAGCACGAGGGCACGGACAAGGCCAGCCATGTGAATGCGGCGGAAGACCTGAAGACCAGCCTGCGCTCCTTCGATGAGGCGGTGGGCGTTGTCGCGGACTTCGCAAAGCGGCGCGGCAATACACTCGTGCTCGTCGTCGGAGATCACGAGACGGGAGGACTGCGTGTCGTGGCGGACGCCACCGGCGCGCTGTCCCTCGAGTTCGGCACCACCCTGCACACCGGCGCGCTCGTCCCCCTCTTCGCGCTGGGGCCCGGCGCGGAGCGGTTCGGTGGCTTCTACGAGAACACGGAGATTGCCCGGAAGGTGAGGGCGCTGTCCCAGGGCACGGCGCCCGGCTTCTGAGCCCGTCCCGACACGTGGAAAGACAAAGGGCCCGGAACCGCCGAGCGATTCCGGGCCCTTCCTTTCAGCGGTGCCGCGCGTCGCCGGCTACGCGGAGCGCTTCACGTTCCGCGAGGCGTCCACCAGCACCTTGGCGAACGTGAGCCCGTCGGGGCCCGCGTCGGCCTGGATGTGGTCGCCCGGCAGGAACTCGCCGCTCAGCACCTTCATCGCCATCGGGTCCAGCAGGTACTTCTGCACGGCCCGCTTCAGCGGCCGGGCGCCGTACGTCGGGTCGTAGCCGCGCTCCGCGAGGAACTCGCGCGCCTTGTCCGTCAGCTCCAGCGTGAGCCGCTTGTCGGCCAGCAGCTTCGACAGCCTGGCGAGCTGCAGGTCCACGATTCGGTAGATGTCCTTCTTCCGCAGCGGCTCGAAGACCACGACTTCGTCCACGCGGTTGAGGAACTCCGGCCGGAAGTGCCCGCGCAGCGCGTCCATCACCTCGTCGCGCGTCTTCTCGTCCAGCACGTCCTTGCCCGCCATGCCGGCCTGGATGTCCTGCGAGCCCAGGTTGGACGTCATGATGAGCACCGCGTTCTTGAAGTCCACCGTGCGGCCCTGGCTGTCCGTCAGCCGGCCCTCGTCCAGAATCTGGAGGAGGACGTTGAACACGTCCTGGTGCGCCTTCTCGATTTCGTCGAAGAGCACCACCGTGTACGGCCGCCGACGCACCGCCTCGGTGAGCTGACCGCCCTCGTCGTAGCCGACGTATCCCGGAGGCGCGCCCACCAGTCGCGACACGGCGTGCTTCTCCATGTACTCGGACATGTCGATGCGGACCATGGCCGAGTCGTCGTCGAAGAGGAACTCCGCCAGCGCCTTCGCCGTCTCCGTCTTTCCCACGCCCGTGGGGCCCAGGAAGATGAACGAGCCGATGGGCCGGTTCGGGTCCTGCAACCCGCTGCGTGCGCGGCGCACGGCGTTGGACACCGCCTCAATCGCGCTCCGCTGGCCGATGACACGCTTCGCCAGCCGCTCCTCCATGTGGACCAGCTTCTGCACCTCGCCCTCCATCAGCCGGGAGACCGGGATGCCCGTCCACTTGGCGACCACTTCGGCGATGTCCTCCGCGTCCACCTCCTCCTTGAGGAACTTCTGGTTCTTCTGCAGCTCGGCCAGCTTCTCGTTCTGGGCCGCGACTTCCTTCTCCAGCGAGGGAATCACGCCGAACTTCAGCTCCGCCGCCCGGTTCAGGTCGCCCTGACGCTCGGCCGCCGCCTGGTCGTTCTTCGCCTTCTCCTGCTTCTCCTTCAGGCTCCGGAGGGCGCCGATGGCCGTCTTCTCCGCGTCCCAGTGCGCCTTGAGCGCGTTGAACTTCTCGCTCAGGTTGGCCAGCTCCTTCTCAATCTGGCTCAGGCGCTCCTGCGAGTGCGGGTCCGTCTCCTTCTTGAGGCCCTCCTTCTCAATCTGGAGCTGCATCACCTTGCGGCGCACATCGTCCAGCTCCATGGGCATGGAGTCGATTTCGATGCGCAGGCGGCTGGAGGCCTCGTCGACGAGGTCGATGGCCTTGTCCGGGAGGAACCGGTCCGCGATGTAGCGGTGGCTGAGCGTGGCGGCGGCCACCAGGGCGTTGTCCTGGATGCGCACGCCGTGGTGCACCTCGTAGCGCTCCTTCAGGCCGCGGAGGATGCTGATGGTGTCGTGCACGCTGGGCTCGCCCACCATGACGGGCTGGAAGCGCCGCTCCAGGGCCGCGTCCTTTTCAATGTGCTTGCGGTACTCATCCAGCGTGGTGGCGCCGATGCAGTGCAGCTCGCCGCGCGCCAGCGCCGGCTTGAGCATGTTGCCCGCGTCCATGGCGCCTTCCGCCTTGCCCGCGCCGACGATGGTGTGCATCTCGTCGATGAAGAGGATGACCTCCCCGGCCGCGTCCGCGATTTCCTTGAGGACGGCCTTGAGGCGCTCCTCGAACTCGCCGCGGTACTTCGCGCCGGCCACCATGGCGCCCAGGTCGAGCGACACCAGCCGCTTGTTCTTCAGCCCCTCGGGCACGTCGCCGTCGATGATGCGGCGCGCGAGCCCCTCGGCGATGGCCGTCTTGCCCACGCCCGGCTCACCGATGAGCACCGGGTTGTTCTTGGTGCGCCGACTCAGCACCTGGATGCAGCGGCGAATCTCCTCGTCGCGGCCGATGACGGGGTCCAGCTTGCCGGAGCGCGCCGCCTCGGTGAGGTCTCGCCCGTACTTCTCCAGCGCCTGGTAGGTGGACTCCGCGTCCTGGCTCGTCACGCGACCGGAGCCGCGGACCTCCTTGAGGCCCGCCATGACGCGCTCGCGCGTCACGCCCGAGGACTTCATCACCTCGCCCACCGCGCCCTTGTCGTGCGTGAGCGCGAGCAGCAGGTGCTCCGAGGAGATGAACTCGTCCTTGAGGGACTTGGCCTCGTCCTCGGCCTTGTCGAACGTCTTGAGCAGGCGCTGGCCGAGCATCGCGCTCTCGCCGCCCTGCATCTTGGGAAGCTTGCCGAGCGCCTCCCCCAGGCGCGCCGCGAAGAGCTTCGAGTCCGCGCCAATCTTCCGAAGCAGGGGCTCGACGATGCCGTCCTTCTGACCCAGGAGCGCCGTCGCCAGGTGCTCCGGCTCGTACTGCGGGTTGTCCGCCCGCCGGGCAAGCGACTGGCCTTCCTGAATCGCCTCCTGCGCCTTCACCGTGTACTTGTCGAGTCGCATGTCTTGAACGTAAGAGTCGGACCCCTCTTGGCAAGTTGGCGCAGTGCGTCGGAATGTCCGCCTGCCGTGAAATACTTTGGACCCCTGGTAGCGACCGGACTTTCACGGAGCCGGAGTTGCCAGGAGACGCGGGGCCGGGTATAGGCGGCCCCCATCCTCGGGGGGCTGATCCTGGAAGCGCACGGCGGTTATCTTGTAAGACTCGAAAGCCTGGGCGGCCTGGAGCTGATCCGGCTGGCGCGTGAGGCGCTGGTGCTGGACGGCGCCACGGGCGCCACGGGTCTGCAGGTGACGGTGAACCGGCGCCGCAAGGTGGTGCGGTTGGCGTACGTGGGGCCCTTCACGGCGAGCCGGCAGGGCGCCCACTGGTACGCGGCGCACCACGCGCTGCCGAGGCTGCTGTCCCGGGCCGCCAACGTCACGGTGCACGCCTATATGTACGACCCGGACGAGGGCGAGGAAGTCATCGCCTACGGCAATGGCCGGCGCGTGGGTGGCGAGCGCGTGGTCTACGAGGACGTGGAGCTGCCCGGGCGTCCCGAGGACGTGGACGAAGCGGCCTTCAAGTACATGCAGGAGCGCTGGCCCGTGGGGCACCTGGCGTATGTCTTCGGCCTGACGCGCAAGGAGTTGCTGCGCCTGCCGCTGGCGGTGCCGAGCCGCGTGCTGGCGCTGGATGGCTCGGAGCAGGACAGCGCCTCGGCGCTGGAGGCGCTGCTGCCGGGCGCCGGAGTGCCGCACTTCCCGCCGGACGCCCACTAGAGAGGCGCCCCGCAGGGGAAGCAGCTACTCCTCTGGAGGCGGGTCCTGGGCGAGGACGGCGTCGCGGACCGACGCACTGCGGAAGTACTGGCCGAGCAGGGCGAAGGTGCCCGCCACCAGGACGGTGCCGAGGACGGACAGGCCCACGGCGAACCAGGGGGCAATGGTGCTCACCACGTGGGCGGCCACCGGGTCCTGGTTCTCCGGCAGCTTGCCGAGCGTCTCCGCCAGCACGGTGCCCATGCGGCGCGACACCACGGCGAACTGAGCGCCGTCGATGGTGCGCAGCACCGCCACGGCGATGGCGGCACGGCCCAGCATCCGCCGCATGCCCTCGCGCGGCAGTCCATCCGGGCGGAGCATGCGGCCGGCGGCGACGAAGACGAAGGCGCACGCGATGGAGAGGATGCCCATCAGCACCACGCGCGGCTCGCGCATGGGCTCCAGGGCGGAGTACTGCGTGCGCACCACCTGCTGGATGACGTCGCGGTCCCCCATCCAGGCGGGAGGCTCGTTCTCCAGGTGCAGCTCGCGCACCTCGTAGAAGTGGGCGAGCTCGGTGGCCTCGCGCAGGGCGGACCAGCCGGTGAAGGCGGCGAGCACGAGGCCCACCATGGCGGCGTAGCGAATGCGCCGGGGAAGCCCGCTCGAGCGGGAGGCAGACACCGTCACCGCTTGCTCGCCCCCACGAAGCGCAGGCGCAGGTCCGTGAGCAGGCCGTCGAAGAGCTTCTCCTCTTCGGCAGTGAGGTTTCCCTGGGTCTTCGTGCGCAGCATGGAGAGCAGGTCCAGGTTCTGCCGGGCCAGGGGCAGGTCCTTCGCCAGCTGGCCCGTCTCCGGATTGGGAGCGTCACCGAGGTGGATGATGACCGCGGTGCCCAGCCCCACGATGAAGGTGCTGAAAGAGATGGACTCCTCGGACGCGGAGCGCGCTTCCCCCCGCATCACGAAGGTCTCGCCGCGCTTCTCGTCCCCGGAGCTCATGCGGAGGCCGAACCCTCGTCCTCGGAGCCCTCGTCGGACTCGTCCTCATCCTCGTCGATGTCGTCCTCGTCATCCTCGAAGTCGTCGACGTCGTCGAGCATGTGCGTCTCCACCGGAACGGACTTGTCCGCTACGTCCGGCAGGCTCTTGACGTGGCGCTCGTACGCCTTCTCGTCGAGCTGGCCGGAGCGCAGGTAGCGCTCCGCGGTGCGCTTGTCGAGGTACTTGGGGTCCGCCGAATCCGCCATGTTCAAATCCTCAGAATTGCTATGAAAACAGCGCGGCACCTTATAGCAGGAGGGGCGCCTGTCAACGCCGCCGAGCCGCCTTCCGGAGCCGATGAACGTCTCGTCCCGCCCCATGCTTCCCCGAGGCCCGTACTTGCTGTGCGACGACACCGTCCTGCCGGACGTCCCGCTGGTGGACAAGGCAGCGCGGCTGGTCGCCGGAGGGGCCCGGGTGCTGCAACTGCGCATGAAGCGCACCCCGCCCAGGGCCGCGCTGGCCGCCGCGCGAGAGGTCGTGGCGCTGTGCCGCCGGGCCGGGGCGCTGTGCCTGCTGAACGACAGGGTGGACCTGGCGTTGCTGGCGGGCGCGGACGGGGTGCACGTGGGTGACGAGGACCTGCCGCCCGAGGCCGCGCGCGAGCTGCTGGGGCCCGGCCGGCTGGTGGGCGTCACGGTGCGGGGCGTGGAGGGGGCCCGCGCGGCGCGGGACGCGGGCGCGGACTACGTGGGCGTGGGGCCCGTCTTCGCCACGATGACGAAGCAGGTGGGCGCGCCGGTGCTGGGGCTGGAGACGTTCGCCGAGGTGGTGCGGGGCAGCCCGCTGCCGGTGGTGGGCATTGGCGGGGTGAAGCTGTGGAACATCGGCCGGGTGGCGGCGGCGGGGGCGCATGGCGCGGCGGTGGTGTCCGACGCCCTGCTCGCCAAGGACATCACCGAGCGGGTGCGGCAGTTGCTGGCCGCGTTTGAACAGGGCGGGGTGGGGGACTAGCCTCGACGGCTCAGGAGCGCCATGCACAACCATTCGCGACATGGGCCGCCGCCGCGCCGCCCGAACATCGGCATCACCCCGGACTGGAGCCAGCCCGAGGACCAGGCCTTCGCCCGCTATGAGCTGAAGGTGCCGTACTCGGACGCGGTGCTGCGCATGGGGGGCCTGCCCTTCGTGCTGCCGTACTCAGACGACCCGACATGCGTGGAGGCGTACCTGGACCGTGTCTCCGGGGTGCTCGTCACCGGCGGCGCGTTCGACGTCCCCCCGGAAGCCTACGGGGAGGCGGCGCGCGAGGGCCTGGGTGCGCTGAAGGAGGGCCGCACCGCGTTCGAGGCGGCGCTGATGCGCGGCGCGCTCAAGCGCAACATGCCGGTGCTGGGCATCTGCGGCGGCATGCAGTTGCTCAACGTCATCCTGGGCGGCACGCTGTTCCAGGACATCGGCCGCGAGGTGCCGGGCGCGCGCGAGCACGAGCAGAAGCATGACCGCACCCAGCCCCAGCACCCGGTGGACGTGAAGAACGGCACGCTGCTGGCGGAGGCGGTGGGGCACGGCCAGCTGATGGTCAACTCCACGCACCACCAGGCGGTGCGGGTCGCGGGCAAGGACTCGGTGGTGTGCGCGGTGGCGCCGGACGGCGTGGTGGAGGCGATTGAGTCCACCGTGCATGGCTTCGCGGTGGGCGTGCAGTGGCACCCCGAGTACATGGCCACCAGCATTCCCGTGCACCTGGGCCTGTACAAGTCCTTCATCCAGAAGGCGCGCGAGCACCGGCGGTGATTCCCCGCGTCCTCCTGCTGGCCGGGCATGAGCCCACGGGGAGGGCGGGGTTGCTGGCGGACGTGTCGGCCGTGCTGGCGCGGGGTGGCCAGCCGGTGGCGGTGCCCATGGCGCAGACGGCGCAGGGCACGCGGACGTTCACCTGGGTGGCCGCCGCGCCGCGCATGCTTTCCGCGCAGGTGGCCGCCGCGCGCGAGCTGGGCCCGCTGCACGCGGTGAAGTGGGGCATGGTGCCGGGGCCCGCGCAGCTGTCCGCCGCGCGCGTGGCACTGGAGGGCTCGGACGCGTGGTGGGTGGTGGACCCGGTGGTGCGCACCTCGCGGGGGCAGCCGCTGTCGCGCCTGTCCGCGCGGGGCTACCTGGCGCTGGCGGGCCCGCGCGTGGTGCTCACGCCCAACCTGGACGAGGCGGGCTGGCTGCTGCGCCGGCCCGCGCCCCGCTCGGTGGAGGAGGCCGTGGAGTCCGCCGCCGCGCTGGCGCGGTACGGCTTCGCCGCGGTGTTGGTGAAGGGCGGGCACCTGCCGGACGTGGAGGGGCTCGCGGACGTGCTGGCCACACCGGAGCGCGTGCGGGTGCTGCGCGGTGAGTGGCTGGAGCGCGCGCCCGGACGCCGTGGCACCGGGTGCCGGCTGGCGTCCGCGCTGGCCACGGAGCTGGGGCGGGGCCGCACGCTGGAGGCCTCGGTGCGCGCGGCCCGGGGCCTGGTGGTGCGCTACCTGCGCGCCGCGTAGCGGACCGGCTACTCGCCGCGGGAGCGGCTCTCGAAGCGGGTGTATTCCGAGAGGAACACCAGGTCGACGGAGCCCACGGGGCCGTTACGCTGCTTGGCGACGATGAGCTCCACCGGGATGACGGTGCTGGAGGGCGGAGCCGCGCCGTCCGGGCCGCCTTCGTCCGTATCCTCACGGTGGATGAACATCACCACGTCGGCGTCCTGCTCGATGGAGCCGGACTCACGAAGGTCGGACAGCATGGGCTTGCCGCCCTTGCGCTCCTCCACCTTACGGTTGAGCTGGCTGAGCGCGATGATGGGCACCTCCAGCTCCTTGGCCAGCTGCTTGAGCGCGCGGGAGATTTCCGCGACTTCCAACTGGCGGCTCTCCACCTTGCCCTTCTGGTGCATGAGCTGGAGGTAGTCGATGACCAGCAGCGACAGCCGGGGGTCCTTCTGCTTCACGCGCCGCGCCTTGGCGCGCAGGTCGAACGGGGACAAGCCACCGGAGTCGTCGATGTAGATGGGGGCGTTGTAGAGCGCGCCCGCCATCTCCTGGAACTTCTCCTCGTCGTGCGGCGACAGCCGGCCGCCGCGCAGCTTCTTCATGTCCACGCGCGCGGTGGAGGCCAGCAGACGCATGAGCAGCTGGTCCGCGGGCATTTCCAGGCTGAAGATGCCGACGGCCTTGTTCTCCTTCAGCGCCGCGTGCACGGCGATGTTCATCGCGAGGGACGTCTTGCCGATGCCCGGCCGCGCCGCGAGGATGATGAGCTCGCCCGCGTGCAGGCCGGTGAGCTGGTTGTCCAGGTCGATGTAGCCGGTGGACAGGCCCGTGATGCCCGTGGCCGCGGCCTTCATCTTGTCGAGCAGGTCGAGCGTCTGCTCCATCAGCTCGCTGACCGGGCGCAGGTCGCCCTCGCGCTTCTTCTCCGCGAGGAGGAACACCTTGCGCTCGGCCTCGTCGAGCAGCACTTCCAGCTCGCCCGTCTCCGAGCTGGCGAGCTCTTGAATCTCCCGGCCCACGTTGGCCAGGCGCCGGCGCAGGGCCTGGTCCTTGACGATCTGCGCGTACTGGACGGCGTTGGACGCCAGCGGCACCACCTGGTCCAGCCGCATCAGGTACGCGGGGCCGCCCACGGCGACGAGCTGGCCGAGGACCTTCAGCTCCTCGGCCAGGGTCAGGTGGTCGACCTGCTTGGACTGGCCGTCCAGCTTGAGCATCGCCGCGAAGATCTGCGCGTGCGCGGGGCTGGAGAAGTCGTCCGGGAAGACCACCTCACCCACGGCGGCGATGAGGGTGTTGTCCGCGAGCACGGCGCCCAGCACCGCTCGCTCCGCGGCCAGGTCCTCGTGAACCCGCCGGCCTTCTCTGATGTCGAGGACGTTATCCATGGCTGCCTGCCCACTCTACAGGCGGGCCTGACATCTCCAAATTCCCGCCACAGACCTGTAGCACCGGGTGGGTGGAGGGGGGCGACCCTACCCCCTGACTCACCCCTCCAGGCCCCACTTCTGGAGGAAGGCTTCACGCCAGGTGCGGCTGAGCACCACGGTGGTGCCGTTCTTGAGGACGAGGATGCCGTCCCCGTGCGTCCAGGGCTCCAGCCGCGCCACGGCGTCCAGGTTGATGATGTCGCCGCGGTGCACGCGCACGAAGCGCGCGGCGTCCAACCGATCTTCCAGGGCGCGGAGGCTCTGCCGGACCAGGTGCTCGCCCTGGTCGGTGTAGAGGCGCACGTACTTGTCCTCCGAGGACAGGCGCCAGACGGTGTCCAGGCGCAGCGGCACCCAGGCCTCGCCCACCTTCACCACCAGCCGCTCCAGCGGGCGCGCGGGCTGGGCGCGGGACAGGTCTTCCAGCAGCGACTGGAGGCGGCCTGTCTCGGGCTGTCCGCCGATCAGCAGCGCGTGGGCCTTGTCGAGCGCCCTGCCGAAGCGGTCCGCGTCGTAGGGCTTGAGGAGGTAGTCCACCGCGTGCGCGTCGAAGGCCCGGAGGGCGAAGGCGTCGTAGGCGGTGGAGAAGATGACGGCGGGGCAGTCCTCCGGGCCGAGCGCCTCCAGCACCTCGAAGCCGGTGAGCCCCGGCATCTGCACGTCGAGCACCAGCAGGTCCGGGCGCAGGGCTCCCACGCGCGAGAGGGCTTCCGTTCCGTCCGCTGCCTCGCCCGCGAGGACGAAGCGCGCGTCGTCCGCCAGCAGGCGCTTCACCTTTGCCCGCGCGGGGGCCTCGTCGTCCACGACCAGCACGCTGAAGCGCTTCATGCCGCCACCTCACGCGGGAGCCGAGGACACGTGCTCACGGGTCGAGCATCGGTCGCTGCATCCATGGGCCTCACGCTGAAGCGCTTCATGCCGCCACCTCACGCGGGAGCCACAGCGACACCCGTGCACCGCCTTCCGGGCCGCGCCCTCGCTCCATCCTCGCCCGCCCTCCGTGCAGCAACGCGAGGATGCGCTCCAGGTGCGCCAGCCCCACGCCGGGCCCCGTGGCGGGGGAGGCTTCCGCGAAGCCGCGTCCCGTGTCCTCCACCTCCAGCCGCCAGTCCGCCCCGTCCTCGCGAGCGCGGATGCGGACCTCCAGCGGCTCCCTCCGGTCCTGGTTGTGCTTCACCGCGTTCTCCACCAGCGACTGCAGCGCGAAGCACGGCACCCGCGCGCCCTCCAGCCCAGGGGCCACGTCCCAGCGCACCGTCACGCGCTCGCCGAACCGGGCTGTCAGCAGCGCGACGAAGCGCTCCGCATGGGCACGCTCCTCCGCGAGCGTCCACGTGGCCTCCTTGCGCTCCAGGCTGGCGCGCAACAGCCCGCCCAAATCACTCAGCAGCCGGTCCGTGCGCTTCAGGTCCTCGTACATCACCGAGCTGATGGTGTTCAGTGCGTTGAAGAGGAAGTGCGGGTGGAGCTGCCCGGTGAGCGCCTGCAGCCGGGCCTCCCGCAGCTCACTCTCCAGCGTGGCCTCCCGGACGGCTCGCGCCTGCCGCTCCTTCCAGGCGAGCAGGAGGCTCCACAGCGTCGCGCCCACCGAGTAGAGGATGAGGTCCTTCTGGGCCTCCATGGGAATGCGGAAGACCAGGTCTCCATAGTCATAGGTGCCCAGGTCCAGCAGCGCGTAGAGCGGGTACCTCGGGGGCACCATCACCAGGATGTGCAGCGTGGTGAAGAGCACGAAGCCCGCCACGTGGACGCCCAGGAAGCGCGCCCAGCCGACGCGGGGCCCGGGCGCGTTGACCACCGCCGTCTGTACGACGGGCAGCACGGCCAACGCCGCCAGCGCTCCGGTGAGTTCCCAGACGAACGGCTCCAGCACCGGGATGCTGCCGCCATTGCCGAGGATGGTGAGGTACACCGTCAGCCCGTTCCACAGCCCCACCCCCAGGAAGAGGCCGAACAGCACCAGCGCGGGGCGCGCACGGATTCGCGGCCACTGCCAGGGGGCGACGGAGGCCCGAAGGTTCTCGGAGGCACGGGGTGACATGGGCTGTCAGGCAGTATGCCCCGCCTCCGCCGTCCGGAGGGCCACGGGCCGGGAGTCGCGCGGCTTCATCCCGAAGCACGGCCTCAGGAAGGGCACCCGCGCCACGGCCTCCGTCAGTCCCCACGTGACGCCGAAGGACACGACGAGCACCACCCCGAACAGCGCCCACGGCCCCACCGGCAGCGCCAGGAGCGCGTAGCCCAGGACGACGATGACCGTCTGGTGGAGGATGTAGAAGGGATAGGACAGCTCCTGCGCGTGCTTCAGCCAGGGACGGCGGACGCGGATGCGCGCCCGGGCCCACGCCAGCGCCGTCAGGATGAACAGCCAGAGCGCCGCCTGCGCGCCGAGCACCTCCGGCACCAGGGGGAACTCCGAGTCCGGCATCATGACGGCGAAGAGCACGGCGCTCGCCGCCAGCAGCGCCCGCCGCCGCTCCACCAGGGAATCCCAGATGCGCGGGCAGCGGCCCAGCAGGTGGCCCAGCAGGAAGAGGATGCCGTAGTGGCCGAAGGTCCTCGGGTCGTCGAGGAGCGCGTGCGTCGTGGGGTGGTGGCGCAGCAGCAGCCAGTTGAGCGCGAGCGGCAGGAAGAGGAAGGCCACGTTCCATCCCCGGCACAGCCAGCCCTCCACCCGCGTGAGCAGGGCCTGCCCGCGCGCCGTGGCCAGCGCCGCGAAGAGCGGCAGCGCCAGCATGCAGTAGACGAAGAGGTACACGACGAACCAGAGGTGGTGCCAGCTGAAGCTGCCGGCCGGGTAGGGCACGAAGTCGAACACCGACGGGTAGAAGGCCGCGTAGTCACCGTGGAACCGACCGCGGAACAGCTGCTCGATGTAGATCTGCGGCGGCACCACCACGAAGATGCCGAACACCACCGGCCCCAGCAGGCGCTTCGCGCGGTCTCCCGCGAAGCCCTTCAGCGAGCGGCGCCGCAGCGCCAGCGCCGTGCCCACCCCGGCGATGAACATCAAGAGCGGCATCCGGAGGTGGTGCATCACCTCCATGACGGGCTCCAGCGCGGGCAGCGCCTGGGCGCTCTTCACGTGCCAGTCCCACGTGTTGAACATCATCCCCGTGTGGAACAGGTGCAGCAGGAGGATGGCCACCACCCGGAGCCAGTCCAGGTCGGGGCGGTGCTCGTCAACGGGGTGCGGCGCAGCGGTAGCGGTGCTCATGGGTGAGCCTCCTTCCACTCCGGGATACGCACCGCGCGCCCGGCGCTCCACGCGGATGTCGCGGGACGGACCGGACGCGGCGCGAGCCGGACGGGAGGAGGGGACAAAGCGAAAGGCCGCCCGGGTCTCCCCGGACGGCCTCTCTCACTTCAACGACGGGAGGCGAGGACTACTCGGCCACCACGTCGACCTTGATCTTCGCCTTCACTTCGCTGTGCAGGCGGAGCTCCACTTCGTAGCTGCCCGTCGACTTGATGGGCTCGGCCAGGTGGATGGCGCGACGGTCCACCGTCTGCCCCTGGGCGGCGACCGCCTCGGCGATGTCCAGCGCGGTGACGGAGCCGAAGAGCTTGTCCTGCTCGCCGACCTTGCGCTTGATGGTCACCTTGATGGAGCCGATCTTCTTCGCCTGCTCCTCGGCCGCGCCCTTGAGCTTGGCGTTCCGGGCGGTGATGACGCCCTTCTCGTGCTCGAGCTGCCGCAGGTTCTGCTCGCTCGCCAGCACCGCCTTCTTGCGGGGCAGGAGGTAGTTGCGGCCGAAGCCGTCCTTCACGGTGACGAGCTCCCCGGACTTGCCCAGGTTCTCGACGTCCTCACGCAGAATGACCTTCATGTTCAGTCTCCTGTGCGGACCGGCGGCTAGCCGACCACCGCGTTGTAGGGGAGCAGCGCGATGCCACGGGCGCGCTTGATGGCCACGGCCACCTCACGCTGGTGCTTCGCGCAGTTGCCGGAGATGCGGCGGGGGATGATCTTGCCGCGCTCGGTGACGAAGTACTTCAGCGTCGCCTGGTCCTTGAAGTCCACGGAGGCGTTCTTCTCGGCGCAGAAGCGGCAGACCTTCTTGCGGCCGAAGCCGCGGCCACCACCACGCTTGTCGTCGTCGCCACCCATCCCGCCGCCACGGTCGTCACGGCCGCCACCGCGGTCGTCACGGCCGCCGCGATCACCACCGCGGCCACCACCACCAAAACCACCGCCACCGCCGCCGCCGAAGCCACCAGTGCGGCCGCCCGGGGCGGAGCCAGTCCTGCTTTCAGTTCCGTTGCTCATGAGCGTTCTCGATTCCTGGGTTGGTCCCTAGGGAATTGACCCGGCGGCCCTCAGGCCTCCTCGGTCGACTCCTCTTCCGCCTCGACACCGGGCTCCTCGCCGCCTCGGAAGCCACCCTCGCGCTCCGCGGGGGCGCCCGGACGGGCCTCCTCGACGTCGCCGGCCAGCTTCAGGTCCTCGAGGACCGGACGGGACTCGGGGTCCACCTCGTCGGCGATCTTCACCGAGATGTACCGGGTGACCTCGTCGAGGTTGCGGAGGTTGCGCTCCACCTCGGCCACCAGCTTCGAGCCGCCCAGGTAGCTGGCGTGCACGTAGATGGCGCGGGGCTGCTTGGCCACGGGGAACAGGGTCTTCTTCTTGCCCCACACCGTGAAGCGAAGGAGCTTGCCACCCTCACGGCCAACGATGCCGCGGACGCGCTCCTTGAGCTTGTCCACGTTGTCGTCGGTGAGGTCCGGCTTGACCAGGAAGATGGTCTCGTACTCACGAAGCCGCGTCGCGGCCTGCGTCTCAGCCATGTTTTCTCTCCCCTTGGGGTCGAGTGCCCCCCGGACAATCCGAGGAGCGGGGAAACGGTCGCAAGGCCAGGAGGCCCTACGCCGGGGACGGGAAACCGCGCGCCCGTCGCCTTCGCGCTACGTCCCGTGCACGAACACGGGAAGCTTTGAAAGAACATCCCACCGGGCAACTTCACCCGTTGGGCGAACGCGCCTTCTAGGAGGGGGCCCCCTCCAAGTCAAGCGGGCGGACGGTCTGCCTGCCTGCCTGCCCCCTGAAGCCGGGCGTCTACGCCTTCCGGTTGAACCGGTTCATGGCCACCGACAGTCCCTCGCGAATCCAGGTCTCCGTCATGTCCATGGAGCGGCCGATGAGCTCCTCCAACTGGCGGCGCTCCCCGTCGTCGAAGCCGGACAGGACGTAGCCGGACACGCGCTCGCGGGCGTTGGGGCCCTCCGGCTTGCCGATGCCGAAGCGCAGGCGGATGAAGCCCTCGTCGCCCAGGCTGGAGACGGTGCTCTTGAGGCCGTTGTGGCCGCCGCTGCCGCCGCCCGCCTTGAGCTGGAGCCGGCCGAAGGGCAGGTCCAACTCGTCGTGGATGACGAGCACGTCCTCCACGGCGACCTTGTAGAAGCGCGCGGCCTCAGCCACCGAGCGGCCCGACAGGTTCATGAACGTCTGGGGCTCGACGAAGAGGACGCGCTCGCCGGCCAGGGTGCCCTGGCCCACCTTCGCGGCGAACTTCTCCTGGTTGAGCTGTGCGCGTGCCCGGGGCAGCAGCGCCTCCACCACCATGAACCCGATGTTGTGCCGGTGCCGCTCGTACTCGCGCCCCGGGTTGCCCAGCCCGACGATGAGCTTCATGAGAGGCTCCGAAACGAGAACGGGGCCAGCCCCTTGTCCGGGCCAGCCCCGCTCCAGAAGGGTAACGCAGGAAGAAGACTACTTCTTCGCGGGCGCCTTGGCCGCCGCGGCAGGAGCCGCCGCCGCCTTGTCGCCAGCCTTGCCCGCCGCCGGAGCCGCCGCCGCCGCCGGAGCCGCCGCCGCAGCAACCGGAGCCGCCTCGGCCGCCTCGGGCGCGCTGAGCACGGCCACGGTGTAGTTGACGTTCGACTTCACGGACACGCCCGCGGGGAACTTCACGTCGTTGATGTGGATGGCCTCCGCGATCTTCAGCGGCGTCACGTCCACCTCGATGCGCTCGGGGATGGCGTTCGGCAGCGCCCAGACCTCGATCTCGCGGCGAATCTGCGAGAGCAGACCGCCGTCGGCCACGCCCGCCGCCTTGCCGACGAGCACCAGCGGGATGTTGACCTTGACCTGCTCGTTCTCACGCACGGCGATGAAGTCGACGTGGAGGATGTCGCGGGTCAGCGGGTCCATCTGGTAGTCCTTGAGGAGGACCTGATGGGTGTCGCCGCCCAGCTTGATCTGGATGAGGGTGTTGAACTTGTGCGGGGTGTTGATGGCCACGCGGACCGACTTGGGGTCCACGGAGACGTGCACCGGCTTGGTCAGGTGCTTGCCGTACACCACGGCGGGAACCACGCCCTTCGCGCGCAGGCGGCGGGCAGCGCCCTTGCCAGAGCCTTCACGCGCCTGGGCCTCGAGGGTGGTCTTGTCGACGGACATGGAAAAGCCTCACGAAAGCGGACTGCGGTTGCCACCGGCTTCCCTGGCGCCCTCGGCATCCCGCCCCAGTGGCGGGCCCCGAAGACGGCGCCCTTGCGTGTAAGGGTCCGGTAGAGGAGGGCTGCACATGCCAGCCGGAGGGCCCGGAGTCAAGCCGTCCGGCGGGCGGGCGGGCGCCGGCTCAGACGAAGAGCGAGCTGAGCGAGTCGGCGCGGTGGATGCGGGCGATGGCCTCGCCGAAGAGGCGCTCGGTGGTGAGCACGCGAATCTTCGAGCAGGCCTGCGCCGTGGGCGACATCGGCACGGTGTCCGTGAAGACGACCTCTTCCAGCACCGAGTCGGTGATGCGCTGGATGGCGGGGCCGGAGAGGATGGGGTGGACGGCGTAGGCCACCACCCGGCGCGCGCCCTTGGCCTTCAGGGCGGCGGCGGCCTGGGTGAGCGTGCCGGCGGTGTCCACCATGTCGTCCACCAGGACGGCGTCCTTCCCATTCACGTCGCCGATGAGGTTCATCACCTCGGAGGCGTTGGGACGCGGGCGGCGCTTGTCGATGATGGCGAGGCCGGTGTTCAGCCGCTTCGAGTACGCGCGGGCGCGCTCCACGCCGCCGGCGTCCGGCGAGACGATGACGAGCTCCTGCGAGTCCGGGAAGCGCTTGCGCAAGTCTTCCAGGAACACCGGCGAGCCGTAGAGGTGGTCCGAGGGGATGTTGAAGAAGCCCTGGATCTGCCCGGCGTGCATGTCCATGGACACCACTCGCTCGGCGCCCGCGGACTCCAGCAGGTCGGCGATCAGCTTGGCGGTGATGGGCGTGCGCGGGGCGACCTTCCGGTCCTGCCGGGCGTAGCCGTAGTAGGGGATGACGGCGGTGATGGAGCCCGCGCTCGCCCGCTTGAGGGCGTCGCACATGATGAGCAGCTCCATCAGGTGGTCGTTGGCCGGCGGGCAGGTGGACTGGAGCACGAAGATGTCGTGCCCACGGACGTTCTCGCCAATCTCGACGTGTATCTCCCCGTCGGAGAAGCGACCGACCTCCGCCTTGCCCAGCGGGCGCTTGAGGTACTCGCAGATGCGATGCGCCAGGCCGGGATTCGAGTTCCCGGCGAACACCTTGAAGTCACGCGGCTGCATGGTGGGGCCGCTGACTAACCTGGACACGCGTGGAAGGGAAGTCGTTAGTCCATGTCCGCTGCCACCGCCATGAGCGTCCCGGCTTGCGCCTGATGAAGGTGGCGCTCGTACTCAATGAGGATGACGCGCTCCATCTGGCTGCGCGTGTCCGCATTGAGCGGGTGAGCGATATCCTTGTACGTCCCATCTTTCCTCTTCTTTGCCGGCATCGCGATGAACAGCCCGGAGGAGCCGTGGATGACCTTCAAATCGCGTATGACGAAACAATGATCCAAGGTGATGGTGACGTACGCCTTGAGCTTGTCCTCTTCGACCGGAAACACCCGGACGTCGGTGATGTTCATGGTCCCCCCCCGAACCCGAAAGGTCGGAGCTGAAGGGAAGCCTGGGACATACCGGGTGTAAAATGCAAGCGGGGACGCGACTGACCCACGCCCCAAAGGTCCATTCACCCACAGTCCGTCGTCGCTACCGGTGGGGTCAGTGGAAGAGGAAGGGCCAGTGCAGGACCAGGTGGGTCAGGAAGGCGAGGTGGTAGACCACGATGATGGCGTAGACGACGGCGCCCGCGCGGATGGCGATGCGGCTGGCTCGCAGGCGCCGGTGGAGGCACAGCAGCCAGAGGCCGGCATTCACGATGACCAGCTTGGAGAACATGAAGAAGAGCGGCGACTGCTCATAGGCCACGCGCATCAGCGGGTTGAGCTCCTCCGCCACGCCGAGCTGCAGGAAGAGCAGGGTGAAGAGCCCGTCCAAGAGGTTCAGCACCAACAGCGCCACCGAGGCCGGTGACAGGTAGAAGGAAGCATTGCTGCTCCACGCCGCGCCCCGCGCCTGCTCCATCGTCGTCGCCACGCCCGACCTCCCTCGCCCAGGTTCCGGAAGGACGTCCCTTCAAGACGCTTGCCAACGCCGCGAGCAGGGCTCCGGGAGCAGGCGGGCAGGCGGGCCGTGGCCGCGTTGGAACCCCGCCCCGGCGGGCCGCGCCGAAAGTTGACTCCCCTGGGGGTGTGGCAGACTATCCGCGCCCTTCGAGCCCCCTGCCCGTGAGTATTTCGTGCACCAATTCCCCAAAGATATCGGGTGGATAGAGGTCATCTGCGGCTCCATGTTCTCCGGCAAGACGGAGGAGCTGATCCGCCGCATCCAGCGGGCCCTCTACGGCAAGCAGAGGGTGCAGGTCTTCAAGCCGCGCATCGACAACCGGTACGATGAAAACCAGGTGGTGAGCCACTCGCAGCTGAAGGTGACCTCCACCCCCATCGACCGGGCTGAAGAGATTTTTTACAGGCTGGCCGCCGACACCCAGGTGGTGGGCATCGACGAGGTGCAGTTCTTCGGCGCCGAGGTGGTGGCGGTGGTGCAGGCGCTGGCCAACAAGGGGCTGCGCGTCATCTGCGCCGGGTTGGATCAGGACTACCAGGGGCGCCCCTTCGAGCCGATGCCGCAGCTGATGGCGGTGTCCGAGTACGTGACGAAGGAGCTGGCCATCTGCGTGGTGTGTGGGAATCCGGCCAATCGTTCCCAGCGGATTGTTTCAAGCGAGGAGCGCGTGGTGGTGGGCGCCGCGGGCGCGTACGAGCCGCGCTGCCGCAAGTGTCATGTGACGGAGCCCACGGAGGGCACTCCGCCGCAGACGCTGAAGCTGTTCGACTGAGCGGGAGTGTCGTCCGCCTGGCGTGGTGCCCGGGGCGAAGAGGAGCCGACCGAATGCGCGACACCCTGTACGCGAACGTGCCCTTCCGGCTGAACGAGATGACCCACCACTATGGACCGCACGTCCACCTGGTGGGAAATCCGTTCCTCCTCTCGCAGCTGGCGACGCTGTGTTCGAAGGGCGTCATCCAGCCGCAAATCAACCGGCTGGTGGAGCAGCTCTACGCGGACCTGGTGAAGACGGTGGTGAACGCCGAGTTCCCCCGGAAGATGGTGAGCCTGCCCACGCGGATGATTGATTACACGCCACAGGGGCTCTACCAGGGCGAGGTCATCGACCCTCAAGTCAGGGTGGTGACGGTGAACATCGCCCGGGCGGGCACGCTGCCGTCGCAGGTGACGTACGACTTGATGAACACCACGGTGGACGCGTCGCTGGTGCGGCAGGACCACATCATCATGAGCCGGATGATTGACGCGGCAGAGGCGGTGGTGGGCTCGGAGATTGGCGGCGCGAAGATTGGCGGCGACGTGGACGACGCCTTCGTGCTCTTCCCGGACCCGATGGGGGCCACGGGCGGCAGCCTGTCCACGGCGATTTCGCTCTACAAGACGAAGGTGCCGGGGCGGCCCCGGCGCATCATCACCCTGAACCTCATCGTCACGCCGGAGTACCTGCGGCGGATGACGACGGACCACCCGGACGTCACCATCTACGCGCTCCGGCTGGACAGGGGCCTGTCCCCGCCGGAGGTGTTCGGCACGGAGCCGGGCGCGCTCTGGGAGAAGGAGCGGGGGCTGGATGACCGGCAGTACATCGTCCCCGGAGGTGGTGGCTTCGGGGAGATCATGAACAACGCGTACGTGTAGCGGAGGAGCAGGCCTTGGCGTTCTACGAGCAGCAAGTCGGCGTCCTGATTTCCGAGGACAAGTTGCAGGCCCGAGTCCGGGAGCTGGCCGCGGAGATTACGCGCGACTACCAGGACAAGGACCTGACGCTCATCTGCGTGCTGAAGGGCTCGGTGTTCTTCGCCATGGACCTGGCGAAGCACATCGACCTGCCGGTGAAGCTCGAGTTCCTGGGCGTGTCCAGCTACCAGGGCGGCACCGAGACGACGGGCGAGGTGCGCGTCACCACGGATGTGAGCAAGCCCCTGGCGGGCAAGCACGTGCTCATCATCGAGGACATCATCGACACCGGGCTCACCATGCAGTTCCTGCTGGAGAACCTGCGTGCCCGGCACCCGGCGTCCCTGAAGCTGTGCTCGCTGCTGGAGAAGCCGGCGCGGGCCCGGACGAAGGTGGACATCGACTACAAGGGCTTCGTCATCGATGACCACTTCGTCGTGGGGTACGGGCTCGACTACGGCGAGGTGTACCGGAACCTGCCTTTCATCGGAGTGATGAAGGGGAAGTAGCGCGCCAGGGCCCGGCGGCGCGCCTGCCCTTGCTCGGGGAGGCGGAACGCCGAGGGCTCCGCGCGGACGCCGCCCTCCGAGCCTTCGGAGGGTGGCACTGGTGCCGTCTGGCTGCACATGCGCACCGTCCCTGAGGGGACTGCTTGTTCCGCGAGGCACCTGCCGCGGGCAACCGCGGCGTGGACCTTCGTGGAGAGGGGCTGCGCATGCCTGCATCCATGGTGAAGTCCGCTCCGGCGCGTGCCGGTGGCGAAGAGGCGCTCCGGAAGTACCTGGCGGAGCTGGTGGGGACCTTCGTGCTGGTGCTGGGCGGCGTCGGGGCTGCCGTGCTGGCGGGGGACCGCATCGGTTTCCTGGGCGTGTCGCTCGCGTTCGGCCTGTCGCTGCTGGCGATGGTCTACACCGTGGGCCCCATCTCCGGCTGCCATGTGAATCCGGCGGTGACGCTGGGGCTGTTGCTCACGGGGAAGATGGAGTCCCGGTATGCGCTCGGCTACGTGGTGGCCCAGTGCGTGGGGGCGATTGCCGCGGCCGGGGTGGTGCTGCTGATTGCCGGGGGGGCGCCCGGTGGGTACTCGCCCTCCGTGGAGGGGCTGGCGTCCAACGGGTTCGGCGCGGCCTCGCCGGATGGGTACAACCTGGGGGCGGCCTTCCTTACCGAGGTGGCGCTTACCTTCCTGCTGGTGCTGACGGTGCTTGGGGCCACCGACGCCCGCGCGCCCGTGGGCTTCGCGGGGCTGGCCATTGGCCTGGTGTTGGCGCTCATCCACCTGGTGGGGATTCCGGTGACGAACACGTCCGTGAATCCCGCGCGCAGCCTGGGGCCGGCGGTGTTCGCGGGCGGGCTGGCGCTGAGTCAGTTGTGGCTGTTCATCGTGGCTCCGTTGCTGGGTGGAGCCACGGCGGCGGCCGTGTACCGCACGGTGTTCCGACCGGTGGCGCCGATTACGGCCACCACGGCGGAACGTGCGACGGAGCGCGAGCGGGCAGAGCGGGTGGCCGGGGACCGGAGGGAGGGCCGGACTCCTGTCTGAGCCGGGGCGGGGCGCGTGTGCCGCGGCGGCGGTACCTCGCGCCGCCGGCACACTCGGTTCCGTGGGCCGGGCCACTGCGAGGGCTCGCCTGGACCTGGCCCGCGATGCCCTCAACCGCGCCGCTTCGCATGGCAGCCTGGCCCCGGCGTGAAGTGGCTCCGGACTCCATGGGCCAATTCCCGGCGGTGCATGGCCGGAAGGAATCTTCATTCCTCGCTGCGTCGGGCCTCCCGGGGCGGTGGGTGGCCGGAAGGAATCGTCGTTCCACGCTCCCGTCGGGCCTCCCGGGGCGGTGGGTGGCCGGAAGGAATCGTCGTTCCACGCTCCCGTCGGGCCTCCCGGGGCGGTGGGTGGCCGGAAGGAATCGTCGTTCCACGCACCTCGGCCCTTCAGGGCAGTGGCAGCCTGGCGGACTCCGGGCCTTCTCGCTGAGCGCGCCCGGGCGTATACGACGGGCGTGGGACGGGGCCGCGACGTTCCGCACCTTGCTCCGGGTGTCACGGAGTGGAGCCACCGTCATGCTCTTCGACCCGACCCGCCTCGCCGCGTTCATGCTGGCGGGCATCGCGCTCAACCTCACCCCGGGACCGGACACGATGTATGTGCTGGCCCGGAGCATCGGCCAGGGACGCTCGGCGGGAGTCGTCTCCGCGCTGGGCATCTCCGCCGGGTGCCTGTTCCACATCGCCGCTGCGGCGCTGGGCCTGTCCGCGCTGCTGGCGACGTCGGCCATGGCCTTCACGGTGGTGAAGTGGGTGGGCGCCGGCTACCTGGTGTGGATGGGCGTGCAGATGCTGCGCAGCAAGGCAGGGCCCGAGGCCGTGCAGGGACTTCAGCCCACGAGCCTGTGGCGCATCTTCCGCGATGGCGTCGTCACCAACGTGCTCAACCCGAAGGTGGCCCTGTTCTTCCTGGCCTTCCTGCCGCAGTTCGTGGACCCGACTCGCGGCTCCACGGGGATGCAGTTCGTCCTGCTCGGGCTGCTGTTCGACGTGACGGGGACCGTGTGGCTCGTGTTCCTCGCCGGCGCGGCGGGGGCGTTCGGCGGCTGGCTGCGGCGCAACCCTCGCGTGGCAGCGGCGCAGAAGCGCGTCACGGGCGCGGTGTTCGTCGCGCTGGGAGCGCGGCTGGCGTTGCAGGGCCGGGAGTAGCGCGGCCTCGCTTCAGAAGATGGTCGTGACGACCAGGTACGACACGTAGAGCGCCCACGGCACGGCGGCGAGGACGCTCAGGAGATTGAGCAGGCCAGCCCAGACCGGATAGGCGTTGCGCCAGGGCAGGAGCAGGAACTGGCCGCCCGCGAGGATGGGCAGGGGCAGGAGGTTGATGGCGGCCAGCTTCGCGCTCATCACGCCCCAGGCGCGGAGAATCTCTCCGTCACGCAGCAGCGCGAGGAAGCGCTCGATGCGGCCGGGGAGGGCGGAGAGCTCGAAGGGCACGGTGAAGCCGTGGACGAACTGGTGCAGCCCCTCTTCGGCGCCCAGGCAGACCATGGCGATGGCCACCTGCGAGACCCACGGCAGGAGGATGACTGCGCCGTGCATGGGGAGCGAGAGCTGCTGGAGCCGATTGCGCTTCGGTGCGTCCTCCACGGCCTCCGTGAAGCCCACCGCGCTGGCGACGGCGATGGGACGGAAGGACCAGACGATGCCGCCCAGGCGTCCGGACAGCAGGACGGGGCCGATGCCCAGGTCCACGAGCACGGGCCGCGCGCCCAGCGTGCTCGCCACCGCCGCCTGGGCCAGGGCCCAGAGCACGTTGACGGCGAAGAACAGCATCCAGAGCCAGAGGAATTGGGTGAAGCGGTCCATGGGATACAGCCCGTTCTAACACGGCTTGGAGGGTGATTCCCGGCAGGGCGGGGAAGGGCACACTGGGTGGACACGAAGCGGTGGCCCGACTTCGCGCGGTTGTTCGAGAGCCGCGGAGGGCCCAAGGCGTGCTGGTGCATGGCCTGGCGCGCGACCCTGCGGGTTCGCGCCGGCATGTCATGCGCTACGACATCGGTTCGTAGGGTAGGCGCGGCGCGTGCAGCAAATGCTAGTGGACTCCGGCGAGAGCAATTGCTGAGTAGTGCCCTGTGAGCCACCCCACGCGCACCCGCCCGCTCCCCTTCGTCTCCCTCGTCGTCCTCGCCGCGCTTGGCGCCGCCGCCCAGCAGCCCCCCACGTCCCCGCTGGGGCCCGTGTCGCCCACCACAGGCATGGTGCTGCGGGACGAGGTGGTGCGCGCCCTCATCCATGAGAGCTCCGGAGATCGCATCCACGACAACGTGCAGCGGATCTCCCTCCTCGCCCGGGACACCCAAGGGGGCTACGCCGAGGCGGCCGTGTGGATGAAGGCCGCCGCCGAGGCCGCCGGGCTGCAGGACGTGCGCCTGGAGGCGATGAAGGACGGCCCTCAGTGGCGCGCGACCCGCGGGGAGCTGTGGGTGTCCGGCCCGCACAGGTATCGCGTCACCTCCTACGCCGACCAGCCCATGGCCCTGGCGGGAGGCAGCGGCAGCTTCGAGGGCTCGGGCCTGGAGCTGGTCGATGTGGGCACCGGCATGCAGGACGCGGACTACGAGGGCAAGGACCTGAAGGGCAAGGTGGTCCTCACCCGCGGTCCTCCCGGGTTCGCCGTGCGCAGGGGCGTGGGGCAGCGCGGCGCCGTGGGCGTGGTTTCGTCGTACTCGACGCCGCCCTGGAACGCGCCCAACCGCATTGACGGCGACTTCCCGGACCAGGTGGGCTGGGCGCGCGTCTCGTCGTCGCTGCTGCCGCCGGGCACGCCCGTGCCCTTCGCATTCATGGTCTCCGACCGCCAGGGACGTGAGCTGCGCGCCGAACTGCAAGCGGGCCCGGTGAAGGTGGACGTGAGCGTCGCCACCGAGACCTTCGAGGGCCACTACAGCATCGTCAGCGGCGTCATCCCCGGCACCCGGACGGGTGAGGAGGTCGTCCTCACCGCCCACTTGGACCACTACAAGCCCGGCGCCGACGACAACGCCTCGGGGTCGGCCGCCCTGCTGGAGATGGTGCGCACGTACACCGTGCTCATCCGCCGGGGTGTGCTGCCGCCGCCGGTACGCACCCTGCGCGTGCTGTGGCTGCCAGAGTTCGAGGGCACCCGCGACTGGTTCTCCCACCACGCCGAGGACCCGGTGCGACGGGTGGCCAACTTCAACTTCGACATGCTCGGCGCGAGCCTGACCCGTGCCCACTCGCGCTTCATGGTGACCTACACGCCGGACTGGAACGCCAGCTTCGTGAACGCCGTGTCCGAGTCCACGGTGGCCTTCATGAACCGCTTCAACGGCGTGGCCTACCCGCCGAGGAAGGACTTCCGCATTGGCTCCGTCACCGGCTCGCGGGACCCGCTGGACGCGCACATGGAGCGCTACAGTCGAGGGTCGGACCACCAGCTCTTCAATGACTACCGCATCCCGGGCGTGTCCTTCACCACCTGGCCCGACGACACCTACCACACGAGTGGCGACAAGCCGGAGCTCGTGGACCCCACCCAGTTGCACCGCTCCGCCTTCGCGGGCCTGGCCTCGGTCACTGTTGCCGCCTGGGCCGAAGGCTCGGGTGCCCTGGAGCTGGCGCGTCTGGTGGCGGTGCACGGTGCGCGGCGCGTGGCGGAGGACGAGTTCCGCGCCCGCCGCGACCTGGCCTCGGCCCCCGCCGCGGAGCTGCCCGGCACCTACCGCCTGGCCCGCGCCGTGGTGCGTACCGGCTACCAGCGTGAGCGCGAGGCCCTGCGCTCTTGCGTGCCCCTGGGCGCGCCTGCCGCGCTGGTACAGGCGATGGTGAAGGCGCTCGAGGCCGCCGAGGCGCAGGCGCTGAAGCGTCTGGAGGCGGACGGCAAGGCGCGCGGCGCGTCCTTGAAGGAGCCGGCCCCCACCGAGGCCGAAAAGCGGGCTCGGGCCTTCGTCCCCCGCCGCGTGAAGGGTCAGGAGCTGGCGTCCTTCGACGAGGTTGCGGGCAAGGCCAGCCCCGAGGCCCAGCCCCGGGTGGCCGCCGTGCAGGCCGCGATGACCGCCGCGGCCACCGCCCTGCGGGAGCGCGGGGAGGGGGAGCTGCGCTTCTTCCAACTGCCCGACGCCATCGCGAGCTACGCCGACGGCAGGCGCTCCGTGGCGGACATCCGCGAGGCGGCCTATGCCGAGTACGGCTACGTCTTCCCGGTGGAGGCGCTCCTGGACCTCTTCGGGGTGCTGGAGCAGGGTGGCATCATGACGCGTGCCCGCTGATGGCGCCGTTGTGACCTGGACACTGCGCTCCAACGGCGGTGCAGGTTTGCCCGACGCGTAGAACCCGCGCCCTGGCGCGCGCGTTACCTCCTGCAACAACAACGTCCGCGCTCATGGGAGGCGGACCCGCAGGAGGCACTCACATGGCGAAGAACAACAGCATCAGTGGCGGTGTGCACACCACCCCGAATCCGGATGGCGCGGGCTGGGTCAATCAGGTGAAGGGGAAGGTGACGAGCTCGCACCGGCTCAAGGAGCGCGCGGTCGAAGCGGGACGGAAGCTGGCCCAGGCGCGGAAGACCGAGCACACCATCCACACGCTCAAAGGCAGCATCAGCCAGAAGAACAGCTACGGGAACGACCCGCGCCAGTCGAAGGGGTAGCGCCGTGGCGGGGGCGGCCGCATGGGTGTGAGTCCGGGACAGGGGGAGGGTTGTCACTCGGTGGGGGTTCCGGAGTCACGGCGGTCGTGGTGGATTCAGGGCATGCGCTTCAACACCCTGCTGGTCGCTCTGGCGTTGCTGACGGGCTGCGCCCCGTCCCCTCGCGTCAGGGCGTCTGCTGTGGTCCCTGCCGCCCCCGCCACAAAGCCCACCTCGCAGCCCGCGCCCTCGCGCTACCGGCTGGAGAGCGTCGAGGTCTTCGGCTCGCGTCGCTACTCGCGCGAGGAGCTGCTTGCCGTCTTTGGTGTCCCGGAGGGCCGGGACGTGGGCCTGTCGGGTGGCGAGCTGCATCGTGAGGCGAGGCAGGGCAAGGAGTGGGCTTGCCCCGGTTACGTGGACAGTAGGGTTATGCTGCCAACTTGCCGGGTAGTGTTGCAAGCTCAAAGTCCACTGGGCTGAGGTGGATTCAACTGGTCGTCGCAACGCTCGAATCTGAGGAGTTGCGATGGGAGCAAACAAGCGTCGACGGGCTGCCCGGGCTGGGCGCCCTCCTATGCCGTCGCCCGGTCGTCCATCCGTGGGAAGGCGTGAGCACCGGCAACAATTCTGGGAAGCAATCGCCTGCGGACTTTCGAGCGAAGACGCCGGGAGAGAAGCCGGCGTATCGCCGGTGGTTGGCTGCAGGTGGTTCCGCGAAGGTGGCGGCATGCCATCGAGCAGTCTGGCCCCGCTGTCGGGGCGGTACCTGTCGTTTGCCGAGCGAGAAGAAGTCGCGATTCTGCACGCCCAGCGCCTCGGGGTGCGCGCGATAGCGCGTCGGCTCCGTCGTTCTCCATCGACCATCTCTCGGGAGTTGCGCCGCAATGCCGCAACCCGGGGCGGCGCCCTGGAGTATCGAGCCACGACCGCCCAGTGGCATGCGGACCGGCGCGCGAGCCGTCCGAAGGTCGCGAAGCTCACAGCGAACAGCGAGCTGCGCGAGTACGTGCAGAAGCGACTGGCGGGCATGCTCACCGCTACCGACGGGACGGGCGTGCCCGGCCCGTCGGTGCGATGGAATGGTCGGCGCCACGGACGACGGAAGGACCGGCGATGGGCAACCTCATGGAGCCCCGAGCAGATTGCCAACAGACTTCGGGTGGACTTCCCTGAGGATGAGTCGATGAGGCTCTCTCACGAGGCCATCTACCAGGCGCTCTACGTGCAAAGCCGTGGTGCACTACGACGCGAGCTGGTCAGCTGCCTGCGGACCGGGAGGGCGCTGCGGGTGCCAAGGGCCCGCACTCGTGGGCATGGCAAGAAGTTTGTCAGCACCGAGAGCAGACTCAGCCAGCGCCCAAAGGGGGCTCAAGCGGCCTGTCCACCGGCCGGGAGCATCGCTCGGGCGGCCCCGTCAGCGGCCCTCCTCGGCCCCTCTGCACCCTCCCTCCCTCTCAACAGGGCCCCCATTCATCTTGTGCGTTCAGGGCGCGGTCACCGTCAGAACCACGCTGCCGGCGATGTCATCCGCGCCGTTGGGCCCCTCGGCGCAGGGACTGACGGTATCGCCGTCGCGAGCGGCGGAGAAGCTGGTGACCGTGACAGCAAAGCCCCCGATGCTGACACTGCTCCCCTGCACGAGATCCACTGCGTTGCCGCAGGAGGTGAAGAGTGTCAACGTCGGCGGCACCTCGCCCGATCCTCCGTTGTTGTCGAAGCCGTCACCTTGCAGGTTGAAGGCGTAGGCCCCCGGCACGAGGGGGATGCTCAGTCCGGTCCCGACCCCTGGGTTGAGCAGGTTGTTGGACGTATCGTAGACGAACAGCTTGAACTGCCCGCAGGTCCCCGTGGCTTTCCACCCGTTCGGAAGGGCGAGCAGCTCGAGGTCCGTGAGCGTACAGGCGGGCGTGCAGGCACCGGAGGCGCAGGTCAGCCCGTCGCAGCACGGAAGGGAGGCATCACAGGGGGCTCCCTGCGGAACGCAGCCCCCTCCTTTGCATTTCGGGTCGAACAGCGACGAGTTGGGATCGGTGCTCGTGACGTAGTCGCCCGGATGCTTCGCGTGCGCGTTGCGGCACGCGTTCTCACTGACCCGGATCCGCGAATAGGGGTGCTTCGACGAGCAGGTCTTGTGGCAGAGATCCACCTTGCCATTCACAGCGAAGAAGCTGCACTGGTCGGTGCTCAGCGCCGCGGTGGACGTGCCCATCTCCGGGCTGGACGTGCCCGTCTCCGGGTCGGACGTGGCGCCCGGCATTCCGCATCCGGCAATGCCGAGAAGTACCAATCCGGCCACGGACAAGAGGGTGATTGTTCTGGCGAATGTGACAGAATTTCGCGCATGCATCGGTATGCGATGTAATGGATTCTGGCTGACTGCGGTCATGTTTGATCGTCCTTTGGGCGAGCGCGTGCCTCCGCCGCACCACGTGTCGCCCGGAACACGGTGCAGTAGCGCGTCCGGCGGGCCTGCCGGATGCAAATCGTCACCCCAGTCAACCCCTCCCCTGGGCATCTCGCCGATTCTGCGGACCGGATCTACCTGAGGCCTTGTGTCTAATATGAGCTCAGAAAAAGTAAGGCTTAAGGGTGGCGCCCCTCGGATACCCCGCGGGCCTCCTCGGGCGAACCGCCTCTGCTCTTACTTTTGTTGGGCGCTCCAAATTGCAGGACGAATGAGTATTCGTCAAACGACTTTGTGCTTGAGCATCAGGTACGTCTATTTTCAATCATCCACCGGGCCGATGGGGCCGAACTGACATGAGCAGTGCCAGTGATGGTGCGCCTGTCGGAAGCTCGCCGTTTGTTGATGCTGAGCATGGACGTGTTTGGGTGGACTGAGGTGTGGACAGGAAGGAGCCGACCGCAAAGGTACGCATAAGAGGGATGGGGGCTCTGTTGAGGGGAGGGAGGGTGCAGAGGGGCCGAGGAGGGCCGCTGATGGGGTCGCCCGAGCGATGCTCCCGGCCGGTGGACAGGCCGCTTGAGCCTGCCTCCACACCTCACGCAGGCGAACACGTTGTAGTCGAACGTCCTCCTGCGCAACTCTGCCCAGTCCTCTCGCGGTGTCCCCTCCTTCTTCCTCTCCTTCCTCGCCGCTGCCTCATGCCCCGCGCTCGCCTCCCCCGCTCCTGCTTGAGGGAGCTGGCGCGAGTCTGGCGCGTGGGCTCGGCTGCGCAGAGGGTGCCTGTGCGCAAATGCTCGGGAGCCCGACGGACCTTCAGTCCGCGAAACCGTTCACGGGGTGGTGCTCGCATGAGGGGGCAGTTGGGCCAGGCCCAGGCTCCTGCCACGCACCTGATGGGAGCGCGGCCTGGGCAGGCGTGTGCCCCAAGGGGGCTCAAGCGGCCTGTCCACCGACCGGGAGCAGCGCTCGGGCGGCCCCGTCAGCGGCCCTCCTCGGCCCCTCTGCACCCTCCCTCCCCCTCAACAGGGCCCCCATCCCTCTTATGCGCAACACCGTGCACGACTCGACCTGCGTCGCACCGCAGGTATTGCAGTTCCGCGCAGTCATGTGGGGTACGAACGACCAGATCCGCGAACTACCGCCGCTCGGCGACGACACGGTCAGCGCCGCCACCGCCGTCAACGACCGCGGCCAGGCGGTCGGCATCTCCGGTATCTGCGATATCGCAGTCGGTCAGCGCAGCGCGATCCATGCAGTGCGCTGGGATGGCGCGACGATCACCGACCTGGCAATATCGGTGGCGATGCATGGAACACGCCGACCGCAATCAACCAGCGCGGCGACATCGTCGGTTTCGCCAATACCGCGCCCGGTACCGCCTTCAACCCGCACGCGTTCCTGTGGACGCAGCGCGGCGGCATGCAGGACATCGGAACATTGCCCGGTGACGTGACGAGCCAGGCGAGCGGAATCAACAACGCGGGCCGGATCGTCGGCCAGTCCTGCGACGCGAACGACGTGTGCCGCGGGTTCGTGTGGCAGAACGGCGTGATGACGGACCTGCAGGCATTGATCGTTTCCGGCGACGATGACTTCGTGCTGACCGCCAACGACATCGACGACGCGGGCCGCATTACCGGCCAGGCCGTGGATCTCGCCACCGGCCTGTTCGTCGCCTTCCTGCCAGAAAACACCAACGTCCGAATCCGGCGAGTCCGCGCTGCCGGCCGGTGCTAGCCTGCTCCCATGTCGAGCGTCACCAGCAATACCGTCCCCGCCGCGCACGTCTGTGAGCAGGCGCGCCTGAGTCGCGATCCGCGCTTCGACGGCCTGTTTTTCATTGCCGTGACCAGCACCGGCATCTATTGCCGGCCGGTCTGCCCGGCGCCGACGCCGAAGCCCAAGAACATTACTTATTACGGCACCGCTGCCGCCGCGGAAGCCGCGGGGTTCCGCCCCTGCCTGCGCTGCCGTCCCGAGCTCGCTCCGGGCGACGGTGGCTGGCGACGCGGCGACGCCGCGGTGGCGCGCGCCCTGAAACTCATCGATGCCGGCGCGCTTGCCGAGCAACCGCTGTCAGCGCTTGCGGACCGCATCGGCATCGGCGAGCGCCAGTTGCGACGCCTGTTCGTCGAGCGCCTGGGCGCGCCGCCGATCGGCGTGCACGGGACGCGGCGATTATTGTTCGCCAAGCAATTGCTGACCGAGACCACGCTGCCGATCACGCAGGTCGCGCTCGCCGCCGGATTCGGCAGCCTGAGGCGCTTCAACACGACGTTCCAGGCGGCGTACCGGATGGCGCCGCGCGACCTGCGCAAGCGTCCGCTGAAGGAACGCGGCGAAGCGCTGTCGCTGCGCCTCGGCTATCGGCCGCCGTACGACTTCGCAGCGATGCTGGATTTCCTGCGCGGGCGTGCGTTGCCCGGCGTGGAAGTCGTCGACGCTGCGAGCTATACAAGGGTGATTGGACCCGTCGAAACGCCGGGCTGGTTGCGCGTGTCGGCATGGCCCGGCGATGAGCATGCGTTGAAGCTCGAGCTGCACGGCGTCGCACCGGCGCGCCTACTGGACATCGTGAACCGGCTGCGGCGGATGTTCGATCTCGATGCCGATCCGCAGGCAATCGCCGCTGCGCTGTCGACCGATGCGCGCTTGCGTCCGTTGCTGAAACGGCGCCCGGGGCTGCGCCTGCCCAGCGGCTGGGACGGCTTCGAGATCGCGGTGCGCGCGATCATCGGGCAGCAGGTGAGCGTGGCGGCGGCGCGCACCGTGGCGGCGCGGCTGGCGCAGCGGTTCGGGCAGGCCTTGCCGGCAGCGTTTGCACCTGGACTCGAGCATCTGTTTCCGACCCCCGAAGCACTTGCCGATGCCGATCTCTCTGCGATCGGCCTCACCCGCGCCCGGGCTGAAACGGTGCGCACGATGGCACGCGCGTTGCTCGACGGCGGGGTGGACTTCAAGCCCGAGCGCACGCTCGATGATTTCGCGGCACGCTGGGTCGCGTTGCCCGGCATCGGCCCGTGGACCGCGCAATACGTCGCGATGCGCGCACTCGGTCATCCCGATGCGTTTCCCGCCGAGGACCTGGTGCTGCAGCGGGCGTTGCCGAACGACGGCTCGCGGCTTACAGCGAAAGTGTTGTCCGCACACGCCGAGGCGTGGCGTCCGTGGCGCGCGTACGCGGTGATCCACCTGTGGCGCGACACGATGACGCAACCCAAGAAGGCAGGTGCACCATGATTTACCGGTTCATGCCCAGCCCGGTCGGCCCGCTGCTGATCGCCGCCGACGAACAGGGCCTGCGCCTGATCGAATTCAATTCGCCGCGGCATCCGATGCAACGCGGCAGCGATTGGAATGAAGGCGACAACGACGTGCTGCGCGAAACGCGTGCGCAGCTCGATGCGTATTTCGCCGGCAAGCGTCGTGCGTTCGACCTGCCGCTGGCGCCGCGCGGCACCGATTTTCAGCGCGGTGTGTGGCAGACGCTGGCGACGATCCCCTACGGCGAGACGATCAGTTACGCGCAGCTGGCAACCCGCGTCGGCAAACCCAGCGCCACGCGCGCGGTCGGTGCCGCCAACGGCCGCAATCCACTGCCGATCGTGCTGCCCTGCCATCGCGTGATCGGCAGCGATGGCAGCCTCACCGGGTTCGGTGGCGGGCTGCCGACCAAGCAATTCCTGTTGTCGCTGGAAGGCGCGTTGCCGCAGGACGACCTGTTCGCTCAGTCCGACAACGTATCGATCGCGGGGCGGTAACGCCGCGCAATCGCATCGTCCCGCTCTCCACTACACCTGCGTCTTCACCACGTCCTTGAGGCCGGTGGTGGCCTTCTCCACCACCTTGCCCACCAGGTCCAACTCCTGCGTGTAGCGATACATGGACGCCTGGCGCGACAGCAGCTCCGCGTTGGAGAACGGCTTGCCGGAGCATCCCGACCGGGCCTGATATCTCCGCTTGCAGGCTGTTCCTCGTATACGGGCTGAATAAGAAATTCGGACTTCCGTCTCGACGGCCTCTCAGTCAAGGGGAGTCCATGAAACATACATCGTTCTCGCGGTTGCGAAGTGCAGTGGGTCTCACGCTGGGGTTGCTGTTGTCCGTGGGTTGCGGACATCAGGCCCAGGAGTCCGAATCCGAGGTCGAAGGCCAGCAGGAGGCAGCGCTCCAGCGCATCAAGCCGAGAGTCCGGGTCGCCGCGGGCAACTATCATTCACTCTTCATCCGCTCGGATGGCACGGTCTGGGCGTCCGGCTCCAACGTGTACGGCCAGCTCGGCGCGACGGGCTTCTACCGCACGTCGACTCCGGTGCAGGTGCCGGTGTTGACCGGGGCGACCTCGGTGGCGGTGGGCGACCGCCACTCCGTGGCGCTCCGCTCCGGAGGCACCGTCTGGACCTGGGGCTGGTACGGAGGCGGTCGGCTCGGTGATGGCAGCCAGACCTCGCGCACCACGCCGGCCCAGGTGCCCGGGCTCTCGGGCGTGGTCTCCATCGCCGCGGGCGCAAGCCATACCCTCGTGCTGAAGCCCGACGGCACGGTCTGGGGCTGGGGCAGCAACACCGACAGCCAGCTCGGCAGCACCTACTACGGCAGCTTCGAGACGCCCGTGCAGGTCCAGGGCCTGACGAGCGTCGTGGCCGTATTCGCCGCCGGAGACAGCTCGTTCGCCATCCGCTCGAATGGAACCCTCTGGGCCTGGGGTGACAACTGGACCGGGCAACTGGGTACCGGCGCCACGAGCAGCCCGGTCGCGGTCCCCGTGCAGGTCCTGACCGGCGTCGTCGCGGCGGCCTCGGGCGGTGAGCACACCCTGGCCGTCAAGGCCGATGGCACGGTGTGGTCCTGGGGCGATAACTGGACCGGCGAGCTCGGCGACAACCTCGCGCTCTCCCGCCCCACGCCCGCCCAGGTGCCGGGGCTGAGCGGGGTCGTCGACGTCACCGCGGGCGGCAACTTCTCACTGGCCGTCAAATCCAACGGCACGGTGTGGTCCTGGGGTTACAACTTCACGGGCCAGTTGGGGGACGGCACCAAGGTCACCCGGTCCACCCCCGCTCAGGTGCCAGGGTTCACGGGGGCCTCGGTCCTCGCCGCGGGCGCGGGCCATGTGCTGGCGCTGCGCACGGATGGAACCCTCTGGACGTGGGGCGGCAAGGGCGACGGGCAACGCGGGGACGGGGCCACCCTCCAGTACGTGGAGCCCGGGCTCGTGCAGGGAGGACTGACCGGCGCGCTCGCCGTCGCGGCCGGAGACGCGCACTCCCTGGTGCTCCAGTACGACGGCACGGTCCAGGCATGGGGAGATAACTCCGTTGGACAGCTCGGAGATGGAACCCAGGTGTGGCGCCTGGCGCCCGTCCCGGTCCAGGGCCTCACGGACGTCACCGCCATTGCCGCGAGCAGTACGAAGTCGCTCGCCCTTCGCTCGGATGGCACGGTGTGGAGCTGGGGCGGCACGACACTGCCCGCCGACCGGATTGTTCCCACCCAGGTCTCGGGGCTCGGCGTCATCATCGCCATCTCCCTCAGCTCCACCCACGCCCTGGCGCTGCGGGATGACGGCACGGTCTGGGCTTGGGGCAGGAACGACCACGGCAGCCTGGGCCATGGCTCGACGGCGGCTTACTCCAACACGCCGGTCCAGGTCTCCAACCTGAACGGCGTCATGAAGGTCTTCGCCGGGCCCGACACCTCCTACGCCATCCTCTATGACGGGACGGCCTGGGCGTGGGGTAGGAACGCCTGGGCCCAGCTGGGCGACGGCACGACCACGACTCGTCGCACGCCGGTCCAGGTCTCGGGGCTGAACGACGTCGTCTCCATCGCGGGAGGCATCAACTTCGGCATGGCCGTGCGCGCGGACGGAAGTGGTTGGAGCTGGGGCTCGGACCACACCACGAGCATGGCCACCCTGCAGGCCGTCAACTTCGTTCCGGTCCGCATGGCGGTCGAAGGGCTCATCGACGTCACGGCCAGCAACAACACGGGCATGGCGGTGACCGCCAACGGGCAGGTGTGGGCGGGCGGCAACCTCGCTTGGGACCTGGCGAGCAACGGTTCCTGGTACATGAGCAACCTGCCCACCAAGGTCCCCGTCATCACCAGTGGCGTGACGTCCCTCGCCGTGGGCGTCGGGCACGCCATGGCCGTCCAGCCGGATGGCACCGTGTGGTCCTGGGGCGACAACCTCTACGGCCAGCTCGGCCGCGGCCAGCCCGACGGCGTCCTCGTCCCGTCTCCCTCCCTCCTGGATTGAGACGCGGCCTGCTCGGATGAACCCGGGCCCCGGGATTTTTCACCCCCGGGGCCCGCAACCCAGATATCCGGTTTTACTCAGGATTTTCCCGGATGACGGCCTGAGCCCGGGAATGACTTCCAAGAGTAGACAGCCAACAGGCCCAGGCTCCTGCCATGCGCTAGAAGCTCGTGAAATCAATCTGCAGGACGGGTGTGTCCGCTTCGATGTCGCGCCGGAACCGCCCCCACCGGTCGAGCGTGCTCTCGTCGAGCACGGCCGGGTCGCGATACTGGTGGAACAGCGCGTAATTCATCGAGCGCTGGAGCGCGAGCAGGTCCGGCACGGCCGCGAGCCACTCGCGATCCATCCGTCGGAGCTCCCGATACCCTTCGAGGAACGGCCCCAGGAACGCAGCGACCGCTTCGTCGCGCGCCTCTCGAGCCTCGCCTCGCGCGATGTAGAAGAGGAGTACCGCGATGTCCTTGACGAACCACGCGTACTCGCAGTTGTCGAAGTCGAACGCGGTGATCTTCCCTTCGGCGAAGCAGAAGTTGTGCATGTGGAGATCGGCGTGGATCAGCCCGTAGCTCTCCGGTGTTCGCGGTAGCTGGTTCAATCGCGCGATGATCGCCGCGGTGCGCTCGCGAACGAGCTTCTCCTCGGGAGGCGCGAACCGGTCGATGTCGACCACGTCGTACTCATGCCATTCCTGGCGCTTGAGCCTGGGGCTCGAAGGCGCGTAGGTCTGGGCGCGGTTGTGGAGCCGCGCGAACAGCCGGCCCATGTCGCGGAACAGGGGGGGCTGCCAGTAGCGCTCCTTGAGCGGAGGCGCGTCGTCGAAGACGATGCCCGGCGCGCGCTCGAACGCGGTGGCGACGAAGTAGCTGCCGGGCTCGCGGTCTTCGATCCGCTCCACGAACTGCCCCGAATCGGAGAGGACCGGCGAGGCGATTGGAATGCGCGCGGCGGCCAGATAGCGAACGAACTCGACCTCACCCAGCGTGTAGTCGATCGTTCGCCGCGTACTGTGCGAGATGCGCAAGATAAGGCCTTCGCCGTCGTCGTTCTCCGCCTCGTAGACGAAGTTCTCGAAGGCCGCGAGCTCGGTGAGCTGCTCGGGCGACAGGCCATACCGGCGCGCAGCCTCATCGCGAATCGGTTCGTGGAAGCGGCGGACGAGCTCTGGATGCATCGAACCCTCTAATCCTTCAACGTGAGGCTGCTCTCACCGTAGCCCAGCACGGTCGAGGCAGAGTGGCTGGTGACCGAGACGCCCAGGCCGCGCGCGAGGGTCTCCGCCAACGGGGGGCCATTGCGCGGCCGCGTGAACACAGCCAGGTCTGTGCCGGTCAGGGGGTGATCCGGGCGCCGGAGCCGCTGGTTCAGCATCGCTTGCTCGCGCTCGACGACGCGCAAGCACCGGCGCTCGAGGGCGAACGCGCTGGCAGTGACGCCAGCGAGCTCACCGCAGATGGGCTCCGCCACGACCTTGTCTCCCGGCAGCCCATGCGCGAAGAGCTCGGCCAGTCGCCGCTGGCTCGTGTCCTGCTCGGCGGGATCCAGCTTCGCCAACTCGTCCAGCGAGGTGCCCTGTGGCGTGCCGGGGAACGCCTCGCCGATGCGCGCGAACAACCAGCGGCTGAGCTTGATCTCGCGCTGGTATGTCTCGGCGAGTGGGAAATCGTCCCGGAGCAACGGGTAACGCGCGACATCGATCGGCGCCTCCACGAACTCTTGCAGCGCGGTGCGCGGGAGGTGTCCGGCGAACGCCGCCCGGAGCCGTTCGTGGAGCAGCCCCTGGGTCGCGCCGAGGAAGCGGACCACCGCTTCGACGCGCTGCCCGAGCAGGCCGTAATCGATCGCGGCGTCGAGATCGCCGAGGCGCGCCGCGATGTCGGGCTGGGCCTCAATCGGTGCCGGGGCCGCGCCGGTCAACACCTGCATGTATTCGTTGATCAGCGCCGGCGGCCCGGCGCACACGCCGTGCGGACCATTGAAGACCGCGTGACGCTCGGCATAGTCCACGATCGTTTGCACGGTGACGGGCTGCTCGGGGGCGTCGCGCACCAGGTCGTTGGTGACCAGGCGAACTCCGTCGATCAGCCGGAACATGGCCGCGAGCCCGTTGTCGAGCTCTCCGTTCGGCACCGGCTGGTTGCCCCGCACCATCACGTACCCGACCGACGCGAGCGTGCAGACGACCATCATGTGGAGCTCGCCCGCGGTGAGCACGCCCGGGGTCCGGGGCGGCATGCGCGCGAAGAAGGCCTTGCGGAACTGCTCGGTCAGCGAGAGCAGGTCCGGCCACTGACGTGCCATGGCCTTCATCGCGGTCACGTTCATCGGGAGTTCGTTCTGGTACCGGCTCCCCGCGTAGTGGCACTGCTTGCGCACGGTGGGGAGATCGAGGAACAAGGTGCGCGGTCCGACGTTGTTCTCGCCCACTTGCCGGCCGTCACCGTCGAGCGCCGGATGCGCCACGCGGTAGACCGGCACGACCACCTCGAGGTTCGAGAGCTCCAACGCCCGTCCGTACGCCTGCTCGGTCAGCACGGGGCAACGATTGTCGTGGGCGCTGAACGTGAGCGGCTCACGCCCGGCTGGCACCTCACCCAACCGCTCAGGGTAGGACACCGCGGTGCGGCCCGTGGGCGCATCCGAGACCCGCCTCAGCACCCGCTGTTCGATCAAGGTTTCGAGCAGGTCCCGGATCTTGTCCCAGGAATGGGGCGCGCCGTCCGACCACGCCATGGCGTCGGAGGCTTGAAATTGCTCGACCTGGAGCAGCTTCTCGCCCAAGGGCGCGATGTCCGGCTCGTCGAAGATGAGCTCCACTTCGCCATAGAAGAGGTGCAGGACCTGCTGGCCATTGCCTGCGTCGAGCCGGTCGTGCGTGAGCCGCTTTCGATTGGGAATGTAGAGCAACTCATCCGCTTGTAGCTGTGCCATGGCTTCTCACTCCCGCTGCAGTGTGACGTCGCGCGACCAGGTGCCGCCGAGCGAACGATAGACCTCGACGCGATGGTTGAGCAGCAGCCGTTGCGCTTGCAGACTCGCGCGCTCGAGCCCGACCAGATTCGTCAGGGCGGAGAGCACCGTCAGATAGTCCGATTGCCCCTGCTCGAAGAGCCGCCTCGCCTCGTCCAGGAGCTGCCGCCCGAGCTGGACCTGCGCACGCAGGCTGCGCAGGCTCGTCGCCTCGTTCTCCTCCTGGACCACGGCATCCTGCACCCGTCCGATCGCGGTGTGCAGCGCGAGCTGGTATTGGACCTCGCGACGCTGGAGCTGGATCGGCAGTCGCATGTGCTCGGTGAATCGCCTTCCATCGAAAAGGGCCCAGGTCAGGTTCACCCCGACGACGGACTGGCCGAGGACCGGCTCCGAGAGGCCAACCTTCGCGGCGCCCACGCTGCCCACCACTTGAATCGTCGGAAGCCAGCTCGCCCGGTTCGCGTTGATGCGGTGCCCGACCTCGGCGAGGCGCAGCTCCGCGAGCCGCATCTCGGGCGTGTTCACGTTCAGGTCGCCTGGCGTTCCGAGCTGTGGCGGAGGCGGGAGATCGGGAAGCTGTCGCTCCAGTGGAACGATGTCGTCCGCGGGGCTGGGTACCCGGCCCAGCAGCGCCTTCAGCTCCGAATTCAAGAGCGCGTTCCGGGTGGAGATCAGCGGCACCTGCGATTCGAGGTTCACCAGCAACTGCTCCTGCTGCAGCACCGCGAGCCGGGGCGTGAGGTGCTGCTCGAACCGCGCTCGAATCAGCCGGAGCAGCTCCTTGTTGTAGTCGATCTGCCGCAGCGTGAGGTCCCGGAGCGCGCGGGCCTCGAGGATATCGAACCAGACCTGGGTGATCCGCAGCGCGAGGTCCTGGACGCGGGCCTCGGTGAGCTGCCGCTGCTGCTCGGCGAAGTTCAATCCCGCGCGCCGCTGCGCAGCGAGGTTTCCGAACAGGTCGACCTGGTAGGCCACGCCGAAATCGGCGGTGGCGATGTCGTACTCGACCCGGGTTGCCGGCGCGGGCGGAACGATGGCGATGACATGATTCAGCCCCGCCGGGTTGAGGATGCCGACCTGGAGCGGGTACCACCAACCTTGCGGCACGTTGGGGTCAAGCTGGTTCTCGTAGATCAGCTCCCGCACGTCGCGCAGGACCAGGCTGTTGCTGAAGCACTCCTGGATGGCCGTGTCGAGAGCGGGATCGGCGAACGCCGACCACCAGACTGTGTCCTGGGTGACGCGCTCGGCTGGCTGCGCGGGCACGCCCTCCTTCGACGGCTGCGGGCTTGGAACCCCGCCCCCGGTGCGCAGATCGACGGCGGTCGAGTAGCTGCTCGGCGCCGGAGGCGGTTTGACGACGACGGGACGGATCACCTCGCAACCGGCGCAGAACGTCGTGAGGAGGGCGAGCGCAAATCGAAGTCTCATGGATGGCTGACGACCACGAGGGCTTTGGCGTGGTTGAGGACGCAGCGCTGCGCGACCCGCATGGTCTCGGGATCGAGGGAGGCGAAGCTCTCGTCGAGGATGACCAGCTCGACCCCCTGCAGCAGCGTGCGCGCGATGTAGAGCCGGCTCTTCTCGCCGTGCGAGAGTTGCCAGCCGGTCTCGCCTATCATCTCCTCGAGGCCGGCGGGCATCTTGGCGACCAGCTCGTCCAGCCCGAGCTCCTTGCACAGCGCGGCGGCCTTGGTCCGCAGCTCGGGCGAGGTCGGCCACTCGCGCCCGAGCAGGAGGTTGTACGCGAAGCTGCCGGACAGGACGTGGTTCTCGTGGAACTGCGGCGCGGCGGTGATGCGCTTGCGCCAGCCCGAGGAGCCGAACGTCGCGCGGTCCAACGCGTGCAGCAGCATCACCCCGCCCTGCGGCGTCCTCATGCCCGTGAGCAGCGACACCAGCGTCGACTTGCCACCGCCGGATGGGCCCTCCAGCAGGATGCGGTCGCCCTGCGCGATCTGGAACGAGCAGTTCTCGAGCACCGGCCGGGTGCGCGCGTCGTGCCGGAAGGTCACGCCCCGCGCCTCGATGAGGGCTCCGCCGGCGGCGTCGGTGGGCTTGCCTCCCTCCATTTCGAGAGGGACTTTCGATTCGAGCTCGGGGCGGCCCACCGCGAGCAACAAGTCGCGGATCTGCTCGAACGACACCGCCGCCTGGGAGACCTGCTGGAAGAAGACGGCGACCTCGTCGAAGGCTCGCAGCGCGAGCAGGATGCCGCCCACGGACACCGCCAGCGCGCTGGCATTGGCCGTACTGCTGCTGAACGCCGGCAGCAAGGTCAGCAGGGCGAGCACCAACCAGCCGTCGCGCAGGAGCGCGGTCAGCTGCATGGTCCGGCGATCCATGACCTTGGAGATCTCGGAGTAGGAGCTCAAGCGGACGTCTTCGCCATCATGCCAGCGCTCGAGTGGGAGCTGCGCCAGCCGCGTTCGATGACCGAGCATGCGCTCGAGCAGGTCGTGGGTGATCTCGACGCGCGCGCTCGACCACGCCCGCTGGACGCCGTAGTGGCGGCGCGCGAGGACGAACGCGACCACGACCCACAGGACGAGCACTATCGCCTGGGGCCACCCTCCCGCCCCGAGCACGAGGATGACGCCCGCCAGGACCAGGTCGACGAGCGACAACACCGCGAGCAGGGCGCCGCCGACCGCGAGCTGCTCGACGACCTCCGCCTCGGCGACGCGGCCGAAATGGCGGCCGATACCGTCGAGCCGCACCTCGTCGGGGGTCAGCTTGAGGGTTCCCGCGAGGAGCTGCTGCTTCAGCAGCGTTCCGAGCCGGATCGAGAACACGCCCTGCCACCACACCTCGAGCATGCGCAGCGGAATCGCGCAGGCAATCACGGCGATCCACCCCAGGAACCAGCCGGTCTCGAGGTGGGCCTGGAGCGCGGCGCGACCGAGCAACCAGAACGAGGCAGCCAGCACCAGCGAGAGGAGCGTGTGGCTCACGAGGATGCCGGCGACGAGCGACGGGATGTCGCCGAGCAGCGTCCGCCGACTCGCGGTGCGTCTGGGGCGCATGATCCAGCCAGTGCGCAGCTGCACCTGGCCGAGCCGCTGCAGCAGCATCTGGGAGCGGGCGTGCTCGCGCGCACGGGGCGACATCTCCACGCCGCCGAGCAGCTGGTCCACCTCGGCGACGGTGGCTTCCTGCTCTTCGCGCAGGAGCGCGAGCGCGCTCTTCGTCGAGACCGAAACCGCCGTGGCGTCGCGCGCGAGCAGGCGCAGCTTCCCGCGCCGCGTCCCCAGCAGCACCAGATAGGACGGGACGCCGTCTCGCCGGACCTGGAGGATGCAGGGCGCGGCGCGTTCGAGGACGTCGGGCAGCTCGTGGTAGAGCGGCGTGATCGGCTCGAGCTCCACGCCAAGTCGATCTCCGAGCGCGAACATCCAGACCCGGCTCGGCTCGACGGCCGCCGCGGGCGGAGCGATCTCACCCGCGGCCCTGCCATAGCCTTGCCTCTGCGCCAGTTGCTCCAGCGCGTCGGGCAGTCGCTCGACCGGCCACAACAAGTCGGAGTGCGAGCGCGTCATCCCACCAGCTCCAAGCCGCCTGCGCCGGGCTCCGCGACCGGCGTCTCCACGGGCTTCGGTGCCGGCCTCTCCACCAGCTGGCCGTCCGAAAGCCACCAATGGCGCCAGTGCCCACCGCCCCAGAGCAGCGTGCGATTCTCCTGGTCGGCGCGAAGGAGCACGGCGTACCGCGACTCTTTGTTCGCGAGCAGCTCCTTCGGCGACCCGTTCTCGAGGATCCGGCCGTTCTCGACCACGAGCACGCGATCGAACTCCTGGGTGTGCTCGACGTCGTGGGTGACACAGAGGAGCGTGATGTCTGCCCAGAGCCGCCGGGACTCGGCGAGGAGCCGCGCGCGCCGGTCGCGATCGAGACCGCGAAAGGGCTCGTCGAGGATGGCCAGGCGCACGCCGGAGCGAAGCATCGCGCGCGCCAGGCGCACGCGCTGACCCTGGCCGCCCGAGACCAGCCCTCCGCCTTCGCCCAACGACGTCTGCAGCCCGTCTGGAAGCGCCTCGAGGATGTCGAGCATCTCGGCGCCCTTGAGCGCCCCGGACAGTGACCAGCCGTGCGCGCCATCGTTGCCATACCGGAGGTTGTCGATGAGGCTCTGGTTCCAGAGACTGATCGCCGGATCCACCCAGGCCGTGGTGCGCCGCAGCCGCTCGACAGCGGCCTGATCGAGCACCTGCCCGTCGACCTTGATCTCGCCGCGCGCCGGCCGGAGCCAGCCGAGCAAAAGGCCGACCAGCGTCGACTTGCCTGCTCCGGAGACACCGACCACGGCCACGTGCTCGCCGGGGGCGATGTTCAAGGAAACCTTGTCGAGGATGGTGTGACCGCCGCCTTTCACGCGGACCTTCTCCATCAAAATCGAAACGCCGCTCGCGGCGGCCGCGGGCGCGACAGGCTCCTGCATTGGCGCCTCAGGCCGGGCCGGCGTCTCCTTGATGTCGCCGATGATGTCGAGGAGCCGGCGAACCCGGTTCATCGCATTCGGGAACGCGCGGCTCAGCACCATCAGTCGCTGGCCGAGGATGGGGAACCGCAGCGCCCAATAGACGACCAACAACACCAGCGAAGCCCGCTCGGTGCCCGCGAGGTACGAATAGACGAGCAGCATGACGAGGCCGTAGCTCCCCAGCATCAGCCCGCCTTCGAACCCGACCGACAGCGTCTGGATCCAATAGCGCGCCTTGGTCCAGCTGACGAGCAAGGTCTCCTGTGCGCGGCGCAGCGACCGCTCGGCGCCGTGGATCCGGATCGGCGTGAGCCCGACGAGCGCGTTCAGGGTGAATCCGCTGAGCGCGCCTGAGTGCATCTGCACGCGCAGGTCGGGCTCGAAGAGCAGCTTCTGCGCGACCAGGGGCACGAGCAGCGTGACCGCCGCGAGCGCGAGCACGATGTGCCATGCATACGGTGCGGCCCAGATGAGCGCGGCGGTGATGCTCGCGACCTCGAGCGACAGGATGACGGCCTGCGCGAGCAGGAGCGGCAGCGACCGCATCGCCTGGATGTTGTGCGTGCGAGACGCCATGTCGGAGGCGAGCCGGCTCTGGAAATAGCGGTCCTCCATCTCGGGGAGCTTCTCGAAATACGCCTTCCGCAGCCGCACCTCGAGCCGGCGGCCGATGCCGAGCAATCCCAATGAAATGGGGATTTGGATGACCATGAAGCAGAGCGCGACGCCCGCGAGAACGGCCATGCCCGTCGCGCGCTGCGCGAACGTGCCGAGGTCGCGCCCCAGGTCGAGCACGCCCCGGAGCATCAGCGCTTGCAGGATCCGCCCGAAGGTGGCGAACACCAGTCCCACCGCAATCAGGCCCGGAACGACCCACGAATCTTCGCCTCGCAGGCGGAGCAGCGTTCGCGCCGGGCTCACCTGCTTTGCGACGAGCTCCGTCGCCAGGCTGCTCGCGAGCACGGCTTTCGGCGCGTCTTCGCCTGCGCTCGAAGCCTCGCGCCAACCGCGAACCCGCATCAGCACCGCGCCGGTCATCGACAGCTCGCCCTCCACCTCGGGGTTGGGGCGAGCGGACCAATACGCAGCGGGAATGGGCACCTCGCCGGAAGCGTCCTTCGCAATCATGGATTGCAGCAGACCCGCCGCCGTCCGGCCTCGCCGGACAGCGCCCGCGCGGATCATCGCTTCGGACGCCCGGCACGCGGCGTCGAGCCTGGCGATCGACAGATACCCGGGGTCCTCGAGCGCCCGGGCAACCAGCTCCCGCGCCTGCGTCGCCCCCAGGTCCAGCAGGCGGCGCTCGAACGTCGCGACCGCCTCCTCGGACCCGGCCCATTCGCGCCAGCCGGCCGCCGGAACGGACGTGGTGTGCTGGTACAGGTGGCTCTGCAGCGTCGAAATCCGGGTCCAGTGACGGCCCGCCGCCGGGTCCATGACCTGGATGAATGGGCCGACGCGCTTCCACAGCACCACGAAGTGCGGCCGTCCTCCCGCGCTGAGCGTGACGATGATGGCGGGGAGCGCCTTGGCTTCAGGGACCACCACGTGATCAAGCGGAAGCATCACCTCCTCGGAGTCGAGCCCGAGCTGGTTCGCGACTTCATCCAAGGTGACGATCGAGGTGCCGTCGACGTCCGTCTGACACACTTCGCGAAGGACGCGATAGTTGAGCTCGACGCCCATTCCCGCGAACAGGCTCTTGAGCGAAGCGGGACCGCAGTCCGTCGCCGAGATCTGGATCACCTCGGGAATGATCGAGCGCCGGACCCTGGGAGGAGTCATGGTCAGCGGGCCTCGGCTTCGGGCTGAAACACGGTCACGGGCGGTTCTTCAGGCTGCGGATTCCATTCGCCGAGCGCCCGCATCAGCAGCGCGACAGGCGACGCCCGCGCGACCTCGACCTCCACCGACAGGGTCATGCCGTGGCGGAGCTGGATGCGCGGATCGTCCGGGGGTGCGAACTTGAGCTCGACGCGCACCGTACCGGGGATGGCCTCGGGCGTGGCCGTCTGACCGGGCTCGGTCCCGACGGCCGTCACCCTGGCGGGGACCGTCCCGTAGATGGTGTTCGGGTAGCCGTCGAGCTTGAGGCGCGCCGTCTGGCCGGGCTGGATCAATCCGACGACCTCCTTCGGGAAACGGGCGCGCACCCGCACCTCGGCATTGCTCGCGACGATGGTGCCGACCCGCTGCCCATCAGCGATGAATGCTCCCGAGCCGAGCTCCGCCACGTCGACCAGGTGGCCCGTGGCCGGCGCCCGATACAGCTTCCGCTCGATCTGGTACTCGAGGCGGTCGATGGTGCCCCGAAGCTCCCGGATCCGCCCCTCGGCGCCCAGCTCCTCGCGCTCGAGTCCGAGCAGCTGCGCGGCGAGGGCTTGACGGCGCACGTTCTGCTCGCGCTGCAGTCGGGTGAGCGCCAGGCCCTGCGCCGTCTGCGCGAAGCTGAGCGCATCGACATCGGTCTTGCGCTCGAGCTTCTCCATCTCCGAGACCGCGCCCGTCGGGCTCTTGAGGGCCAGCTCCGCGCGTTCCACCGCGAGCCGGTGCCTGGGCACGAGCTCCTGCGCCCTCCCCAGCACCTCCTTGACCGCGACCTCATCCACCCGTGCCGTCAAAGCCGCCTCTTCGCGCTTGTTGGTGATCTGCTGGCGGATGATGGCGAGCTCCTTCTCGGTCGCGGTGAGCGTCGCCTTGCTCCGATCGAGTTCGAGGCGCTCGGCCCGTGCGTCGAACTCGATGAGAAGATCGCCTTCCTTGACCTGCTGGTCGAGTTTGAGCCGCGAGAGCACGACCCTGCCCGCGCTGGGCGGCTCGATGCGATGGACGGCGTTGTGTGGCTCGATGCGGGCCTGTGAGCTGGCCTTGACGAGCGGGACCTTGGCGAACAGCGACCAGGCGATGAGCCCGCCGGCGCACAACACCATCAGAGCGACGAACACGAGGCGCGTGTCCGACTCGTAGCTCAGGGAACGAAGGGTCCGCTCGAAGGGATATGCCATGGTCCGCGAACCAAAGTCGCCTTAATGGTCGCGCCCTGTCAACACCTCGGCCACTGCTTTGTATTTCACGCTCCCATTGGATGAATACGGGCACCTCGATGCGACGCGGGACTTCGCCCGCATCGCCGCAATGCGCCACACATTGAGTGCTGGTTCGATTTGACATCCAGTTTCGAATACACGTAGCGTTCAACTAGAAAGGAGGCACGACATGAAGATCAAGCTCCACGTTCGCGGCGGTCCGAAGGCGCGTTCGTAGTCAGTCGTTTTGACGCCAGCTGTCGAAGCTGGTCGTCCCTCGTTTTCGATCATCAGAGGGGGGTTGATGGGAATCTTCCATCAGCCCCTCCTCTCATTTCTGGCAACGTCTTGATCTTGCAGGTGCTCGTTCCTGCCAGGTTGCTCCAGAACGTCTCAGGCGCTTGAACCGAATATGCCAGGGCGCTCCTGGGTGGCTGTTGTGCCAGTCTCGTCGCTTCCCGGAGTTGGGCGATACCTCAACCCCAACTTCGCAGGTCGGGCAGGTTCGCCCGCCATTTGTCCCTGCTCCGCCGTGTGCCGCGCCAGCATTGATGAGCAAATCGGCCTGCTTGAAATGACTCAAGCATCATCCTCCGACCTGCTGAGTCAGCCACCCTCGGCGAGTACCTCGGCACAGAGATTTTGAAGGGTTCAGGCAGCAGCGGCCACTGCTGCCTGGGCCTGGGGGTACTTGCGCTCGAGCTTCTCCATCTCCGAGACCGCGCCCGTCGGGCTCTTGAGGGCCAGCTCCGCGCGTTCCACCGCGAGCCGGTGCCTGGGCGCGAGCTCCTGCTCCCTCCCCAGCGCCTCCTTGACCGCGACCTCGTCCACCCGTGCCGCCTTCCTTGACCTGCTGGTCGAGTTTGAGCAGCGAGAGCACGACCCTGCCCGCGCTGGGCGGCTCGATGCGATGGACGGCGTTGTGTGGCTCGATCCGGGCCTGTGAGCTGGCCTTGACGAGCGGGACCTTGGCGAACAGCGACCAGGCGATGAGCCCGCCTGCGCACGCCACCATCAGAGCGACGAACACGAGGCGCGTGTCCGACTCGTAGCTCAGGGAACGAGGGGTCCGCGCGAAGGGATATGCCATGGTCCGCGAACCAAGGTCGCCTTGATGGTCGCGCCCTGTCAACACCTCGGCCACTGCTTTTGTGATTCACGCTCCCTGTCTGAATACGGGCGCCTCGATGCGACGCGAGACTTCGTCCGCATCGCCGCAATGCGCCACACATTTATCTTTGGTTCGATTTGACATCCAGCTTTGAGTACAAGTACCGTTTAGCCTAGAAAGGAGGCACACCATGAAGATCAAGCTCCACGTCCGCGGCGGCCCGAAGGCGCGCTAGTAGTCAGGTGTTTTGACGCCAGCTGTCGAAGCTGGTCGTTCCTCGTTTCCGATTACCAGAGGGGGGCTGATGGGGATTTTCCATCAGCCCCTCCTCTCATTTCTGGCAACGTCTTGATCTTGCAGGTGCTCGTTCCTGCCAGGTTGCTCCAGAACGTCTCATGCGCTTGAGCCGAGTATTCCAGGGCGCTCCTGGGTGGTTGTTGTGTCAGTCTCGTGGCTTCCCGGAGCTGAGCGGTACCTCAATCTCAACCTTGCAAGTCGGGCAGGTTCGCCCGCCATTTTGTCCCTGCTCCGCCGTGTGCCGCGCCAGCATTGATGAGTGAATCGGCCTGCTTGAGATGACTTGGCACCATCCTCCGGCCTGCTGAGTCAGCCATCCTCCGACCTGCTGAGTCAGCCACCCTCGGCCAGTCATCACGGTTTCAATGTTTCAAGGGCAGCAGCTCGCCTCCATCCAGGGGCTGCACGTCACCTTCACCGACGCCAACAAGGACGGCCTCGCCGACGCGCTGCTCTACAGCCCGGGCAGCGGCACCTCGACGCTGTACGCCAACACCGGCGACGGGTTCGTCGCCCAGCCGGTGGGCGCCTTCGCATCCCTGGGGATGGGCGTCTCGGCGCCGCTGGCCGCGGACGTCGTCGGCAGCGGCAACGCCGAGCTGTACTGCCTGGTGGCGGGCAAGGCGCGTACGGTGGCGCTCGACGCCGCGCCCACCGGACTGCTGCAGGAGGCGGACGACGGGCGGGGCACGCGGCAGCAGCTCGGCTACGCGCGCGGGCCGGCCACCCCCGGGGCCTACCCGCAGCCGAGCGCACGCGGCACTTCCGCGTGCCGACGCTGGAGCGCTGGTACTACCGCTTCCGCAAGCACGGCCTCGCCTCCCTGCGGCCCCAGCCGCGCAAGGACGCAGGCCGCGCCAAGGCGCTCGATGAGCTGGGCAATGCGGCACCGCCTGCGCCTGGCCGGCTGCGAGCGAGAGCTGTTCCCTCGTGACGCCGTTCACGGCAAACCAAAAAGGGCAGTGCCACACGTCGTGCGGCACTGCCCTTGATGAGTCGACTGACTTTCTTACGTCAGAACGCCGCGTCGAACACCACGTCCGTGGCCGCACCGACTCCGACGGCCACCTGGTACGACGACACGCGGCGCTCGAAGAAGTTGGTGAGCTCCTGCACGTCCTGCAGGTCCATGAAGTGCAGCGGGTTCTTGGTCCGGAACACCGGCGCCATGCCCAGCATCTGGAGCCGCTGGTCCGCCACGTACTCCAGGTAGCCGCGCATCTCCTGCACGGACAGCCCCATCACTCCGCCGCTCAGCAGGTCCTGCGCGAACTGCGTCTCGCACTCCACCGCGTCGCGCATCATCGCCACCACGTCGCGCTCCATCTGCGCGTCGAAGAGGTCCGGCTCCTCCTTGCGCGCCACCTGGATGCACTCGAACGCGAAGCCCATGTGCGCGCTCTCGTCGCGGAACACCCAGTTGGTCCCCGCCGCCAGCCCGTTCAACAGGCCCTTGCTGCGCAGGAAGTACACGTAGGCGAACGCCGCGAAGAAGAAGAGCCCCTCGATGCAGCCCGCGAAGCAGATGAGGTTGAGCAGGAACTTCCGCCGCTCGTCCTTCGTCCGCAGCTCGTCCAGCCCGTGGACGCTGTCCATCCACTTCATGCAGAAGCGCGCCTTGCGCTGGATGGAGGGGATGTTGTCGATGGCCGCGAAGGCCTTCGCCCGCTCCGCCGGGTCCGGCACGTACGTGTCCAGCAGCGTCAGGTAGAACTGGACGTGCAGCGCCTCTTCATACAGCTGGCGCGACAGGTACATCCGCGCCTCGGGCGCGTTGATGTGCTTGTACAGGTTCAGCACCAGGTTGTTGCCGACGATGCTGTCTCCCGTCGCGAAGAACGCCACCAGCCGGTGGATGAGATGGCGCTCCGCGTCCGTCATCTTCGACCGCAGGTCCACCAGGTCCGTGGAGAAGTCCACCTCCTCCACAGTCCAGGTGTTCTTGATGGCGTTCCGGTACATCTCGAAGAACTGCGGGTACGCCATCGGGCGCAGCGTCAGGTTCAATCCAGGATTCAGCAGCATTGCTTCGGTGCTCCTTGCGCTGCGCGCGCGGGTTCTTGCCTGTCCTTCGGAACTGCGGTGCTTCAGCGCCTCGGGCCTACTGGCAGGCCTCGCACGCCTCCGGGTTCTCCAGCGAGCAGGCCACCGCCTCGGCCTCGGTCGCCTTCGCCTCCACCGGAGCAGGGGTCGCCGGCATCGTCGTGCCCATGCCCGCCCCGTTCACCGTGGCCTTCGCAATCCGCGTGGCCGGGCGCGAGCGCAGGTAGTACGTCGTCTTCAGCCCCTTCTGCCACGCGTAGAAGTACATCGACGACAGCTTGCCGATGTTCGGCGTCTCCACGAACAGGTTGAGCGACTGGCTCTGGTCGATGAAGGCCCCGCGGTCCGCGCCCATGTCGATGAGCGAGCGCATCGGAATCTCCCAGGCCGTCCGGTACACCGCCCGCAGGTTCTCCGGCAGCTCGGTGATGTCCTGCACGCTGCCCTCGGCCATCTTGATGCGGTTGCGGACGTTCTCGTTCCAGATGCCCAGCGCCTGCAGGTCACGCACGAGGTAGCGGTTCACCTGGAGGAAGTCGCCCGACAGCGTCTCTCGCTTGAACAGGTTGGACACCTGCGGCTCGATGCACTCGTAGCAGCCGACAATCGACGCAATCGTCGCCGTGGGCGCAATCGCAATCATCAGCGAGTTGCGCAGGCCGTGCTTCAGGATGCGCTGGCGCAGCGCATCCCAGCGCGCCGTGTCCTCGGGCACCACGCCCCAGGCGTCGAACTGCAGCTCGCCCTTCGCCGCCCGCGTCTCCGGGAAGGAGGGGTGCGCGCCGAGCTGCTCGGCCAGCTCGCACGAGGTGGTCAGGGCCGCGAAGTAGATCTCCTCGGAGATCTTCTTCGACAGCGCCCGCGCCTCGGGAGCGTCGAACGGCATGCGGAGCTGGAAGAACACGTCCTGCAGGCCCATCAGCCCCAGGCCCACCGGACGCCAGCGGCGGTTGGAGTCCGCGGCCGTGGAGATGGGGTAGTAGTTGAGGTCGATGACCCGGTCCAACTGCTTCAGGGCCAGGTGCGCGTTGGCGCGCAGGCGGTCGAAGTCGAACTTCCCGTCCACCACCATGCGGCTCAGGTTCAGCGAGCCCAGGTTGCACACCGCCGTCTCACCCTGGCTCGTCACCTCCAGGATTTCGGTGCAGAGGTTGGACAGGTGGATGACGTTGCCGTCCTTGCCCGTCTGGTTGCTCTTGCGGTTGCAGATGTCCTTGAAGGTCATCCAGCCGTTGCCCGTCTGCGCCAGCACCTTCATCATCCGGGCGTAGAGGTCACGCGCCTTCACCTTGCGCATGGCCAGGCCCTTGGCCTCGGCCTCTGCGTAGGCCTTCTCGAAGGCGTCGCCGTACAGGTCCGTCAGGTGCGGGACGACCTTCGGGTCGAACAGGCTCCAGTCGCCGTCTCCCTCCACGCGCTTCATGAAGAGGTCCGGCACCCAGTTGGCCAGGTTCAGGTTGTGCGTGCGGCGCGCGTCGTCGCCGGTGTTCTCACGCAGCTCGAGGAAGTCCTCGATGTCCGCGTGCCACGACTCCAGATAAACGCAGCAGGCGCCCTTGCGCTTGCCGCCCTGATTCACGGCGGCGACGGAGGCGTCCAGCGTCTTCAGCCAGGGGACGATGCCGTTGGAGTGGCCGTTGGTGGAGCGGATGAGCGAGCCGCGCGCGCGCACCCGGTGGTACGCCACGCCGATGCCGCCGGAGAACTTCGACAGCATCGCGATGTCCGAGTACTTCTTGTAGATGGCGTCCAGCTCGTCCGCGGGCGAGTCCAGCAGGAAGCAGCTGGAGAGCTGCTCGTGGCGCGTGCCCGAGTTGAACAGGGTGGGCGAGCTGGGCATGTACTCCAGCGAGCTGAACAGCCGGTACAGCTCAATCGCCTCGCGCGCGTTGTCGCCGCTGAGCGCGCAGGCCACGCGGAGGAAGAACTCCTGCGGCGTCTCCAGCACCTCGCGCGTCTGCGGGTTCTTCAGGAGGTACCGGTCATAGACGGTGCGCAGGCCGAAGTACTCGAAGAGGTCGTTGCGCGTCGGGTCGATGGCGGCGTTGAGCTTGCGCGCGTTGGCCTGGACGAACTGGAGCAGCCGGTCCGCGATGAGGCCGTGCTTGTGGCCGGCGGCGATGGACTGGCTGAAGGAGTGGATCTCCTGGTTGCTGACCTCCTTCTGGATGAAGGCGGACAGCAGGCGCGCGGAGAGGCGGCCGTACTCGGGCTCTTCGGCGATGAGGGCGGCGGCCGTCTGGATGGAGAGCCCGTCCAGCTCGCGCGTGGTGGCGCCGTCATACAGGCCGGAGATGGTCTTCGTGGCCACGCGCATGACGTCCACGCGGGGCAGGCCCACGCAGCAGCGACCCACCGCGCGGACAATCTTGTTGAGGTCCACCGGCTCCGCGCCGCCGTTGCGCTTCTTCACGCGCATCGTGGTGGCGCCGAACTCGGCGGGAGCGGTCTCCGTGGGTGCTGGCGCTGGCGCTGGCGTGGCCGTCATGGACGGCACCGGGTGGCCATTGGTGGTGGGCGGAACGGCCAGGTTGGCGGCAGCAGGCTTCACGGGCGTTTCGAAGTTCACGAGCGGCTCACTCCGGACAAAGGCATGGCCTTGGGCAGACGCGGGTATCTGCCCCGGGGAGGACGGACCCCAGGCCACGCTACTGGAAAAGTGTTCAGGTGAGACCCGTCCTGTGAGGGGACGGGTCTAGGGTCTGGGGGAGGCCGGGAGGATGGGGTCTTTTATGAGGCAGCAGTTCGCTGTGCGCAAGTAACCCACAACCCCTCCTCAGCCCCACGTCACGGCGGCGTCTCCGGCTGGGGCCCCGGCGACCGGCCACAAGCTATGGGGGGGTCCCCAGCCTGTCAACGCGAGATCTAGTGCTTGGGTGGGCTCGATCATTGCAATCTATGATCGATCTCCAACACGTTTCGTCACGTTCTCCTGACGACACTCGGTGAGGGCCTCAGCGACGCAGTGTATGGGCCTCCTGGAATCCAACCTGAGCGGCCGGAAATGGCGCCAGGTCAGGGGGTGTCGCCTGCGTCCTGGACCTCCGGAACCGGCGCCGGGGGCGGCGTCCCTTCCGGGGTGCTACCTGTAGGTGCAGGTGCGGGAGCCGGCGGCTCCGGGGCGGGCTGAGGCGGGGGCTGCCGTGCCGCCTCGGGGCCGCTCAGGGTGTGGACGGCGCGGCGGAGGGCTTCTTCCAGTTCCCGGGCGGGGGGCGTGACGGCGGTGAGCATCTGGTTGGCGCTGCGGGCGTGGCGGCTCTCGCTCTCGGCGGCCATCTTGAGCTGGGTGAGGGCGTCGCCCACGAGGCGGCGGGCGTCCTCCAGCTTCTGGCGGGCCTGGTAGTAGGCGACGTCCGTCATGAGCTTCTTGAGCGTCAGGCTCTGCTCCTCGGTGATGCCTGAGAGCTTCTCAGCGCGACGCAGGTAGTAGAGGCCCTGGTCCACCCTGGCGGGCTCGTCCGAGGCGATTCTGGGGCGCGCCAGGGCCTCCAGGAGGGGAAAGAGGGCGCGGTCCAGCTCGTCGCGCTCGGTGAACTTCTGCTGGACGAGCGCGGTGACGTCCTGGCCCTCCACGGCGATGGGGGCGTAGGCGTCCGCCAGCCGCGGGTCCCCGGGGCGGTAGGGGACGGCGCCCATGGGGGCGTTGCGGCCCTTCATCACCGCCAGCTGCCCGTCCAGGAGGGCCAGGGTGAAGGTGCGCGCGTTGAGCTGGGAGAGGAGGAAGACGCTCACACCCGTCAGGCCGAGGATGAGCGTGAAGACGATGAGCCGCGTGAAGGTGCGCCTGGCCCGGTAGCCGAAACCCTGTTGTCCCGCTGCGTTCATGTCGCCTGCTCTCCTGTCGTCCAGGCGCGAGGCCGATTTTCGGCCCTGGCGCTTAACTTGGGGCTCGGTCGCCCACGGCTATACTCCCACCCCCGAACACACCCATGCATCACACATTCCGCCGCATGGGGCCCAGTGAACTGCTGCCCCGGTACATTTTCGCGGAGAGCCTCTTCGCCCGTCGCCGGGTGCTGGAAGTCGACGCCGTCGCCTCGACGGGCGGCGAGAGCGCGCGCTTCCTCGTCGAGCGCGGCGCGCGCGCCGTGGTGTCGTGCGACGCGGACGTGACGGCGGTGGAGGCGGCGCAGAAGGCCCACGGGGGCCCGGCGCTGCGCTTCCGTGCCAACGTCTACGACGACTTCGAGTCCGGCAGCTTCGACGTGGTGCTGGTGGCGGACCTGGCGCCGTACGTGAAGGCTCCGGAGCTGCTGGCGGAGCTGGCGCGGCTGGTGACGAAGCAGGGCTACCTCCTGGGCGGCCTGCGCAACGTGGCGGGGCTCGCGCTGCCGCAGTTGCTGGAGCCCGAGGAGGGCGTGCCGCCCACGTACGGGCTGCTGCTCGACGCGCTCTCCGTCCACTTCCCTCATGTGGCGGTGGCCACGCAGTCGCCGGTGCTGGGCTACCAGCTCGCGTTCGAGAACGGCGAGGGGCTCCAGGTCGACGGCACGCTGGTGAATGGCAGCGAGGCCGCCTACTTCCTGGTGGTGGCAGGGCAGGAGCCGTCGCGGGTGGTGGACCCCACGTGGGTGCAGCTGCCGCCGGAGCCGCTGGCCTTCACCCGCGGGAAGCTGGACGAGGTGGTGGCGCGCGCGAAGTCCTGGGAGGACCGCAGCGCCCGGCTGAAGGAGTCGCTGACGAAGCTCCGCGCGGAGCTGACGGACCGCGAGGCGGAGGCGGCGTCGCTGCGGCCGGCGTTGGAAGTGGCTCGGGACTCGGTGGCGCGGCTCACCGCGCAGCTGGAACTGGCGCGCGGCACGCAGGAGTCGCAGCGTGAGCGAGATGACCTGTCCGGGAAGCTGCGCCGACGCGAGCTGGAGTTGCAGGTGGCGCAGGAGCGGCTGGCGGACGCGGACCGTCGGCTCGCGGCGCAGCGGCTGGAGGTGGAAGCCGCGCAGCGCGCCCAGGCGGACGCGGGGGTGCAGGTGCTGGCCGCGCAGGAAGCCCTGCGGCTGGAGCGGGCCCGGCGCGAGGAGACTGTCGCCTCCCTGGACGAGGCCCGGGAGCGGCTGACCCAGGCCTACGCGCAGGTGCGCGAGGTGCAGGACGAGCTGTCCACGCTGCGCATCGACCGCGAGAAGGACCGGCTGGCGGCGGAGCGCGCCGTCGAGCTGTCCGAGGACCGGCGCAAGGCGGCGGAGGCCGCGCGCGAGCGGGAGCTGCGCATCGCCGAGCAGTACTCGGCGGCGCTCGCGGCCGTGGAGCACCTGAAGGCCGAGGCGACGCGGGCGGAGGAGCTGTCTCGCGACTCGGGCACGGCGGTGGCGGTGAAGGAGGCCGAGCTGGCGCGCGTGGCGCGTGAGCTGGTGGACGCGAAGCAGCGGACCGCGTCGGCCGAAGGCGCGCGCAAGGACGCGGAGGCGCGGCTGGAGGCGCTCCAGTCCGAAGGGCGTGGGCTGGAGACGGAGCTGACCGCGTCGCGCGAGGCCGAGGCCCGGCTGCGCGGCGAGGTGGAGACGCTGACGCGCGGCGAGGCGGCGGCGCGGGCCACGGCGGCACAACTGGAGGAGTCGCTCCACGAGGCCAGTCAGCGACTGACGGCGCTGGAGGCGGAGCGCGCGCGGACCGAGGAGCGGCTCGGGCAGGCGCTGGAGACCGAGCGGGCGGAGCTGCGGGAGCGGCTGGCCTCGCAGGAGCAGGCGCTGGAAGAGGCGCGTGCCAGGGCGGAGGCGCTGGCCGGGAAGGTCCGTGACGAGACAGCGGCGCGGGCGGACAGCGAGGCCCAGCGGCTGGAGTTGGAGGAGGAGCGCCAGGCACTCGTCCGACGCGTGGTGGAGCTGGAGGCGGAGGCTTCCGCACGTGCTCGGACGCAGCGGGAGGAGATGGAGCTGGCGCTCCAGGCCGCGCGGACGGAGCTGGAGGCGCGGACGTCGCAGGTGCGCGGCGAGCTGGACGAGGAGCGGCAGGCGCGCGTCTCTGTAGAGGAGGCGCTGCGGCTGGCTCGCGAGCAGCTGGAGGATGCGGCCCGGCGGCTGTCCGAGGCCGAGTCCACCCTGGCTCGCACCCGGGAGTCGCTGGACGCCGAGGTGCTGCGGCGCACCGAGCTGGAGTCGGCGCTGGCCGAGGCTCGCGCCACGCTGGAGTCCGAGCGCGAGGGGCGGGAGCAGTCCGGCTCCGCGCTGGAGGCCTTGCGCTCCAAGCTGGACGCGGAGCACGCGCAGCGCGGCGGGGCGGAGAAGGCACTCGCGGAGACCCGCGCGGGGCTGGACGAGGCGCGACTGGCGCTCGCCGAGGCTCGCGAGGCGCTGGCCACCGAGCAGGAGCGGCGCGCGCGGTGGGAGGCGGCGCTCGCGGACGCGCAGGCGCAGCTCCAAGAGGAGGGGCAGCGGCGCGCCCAGGCGGAGGCGGCGCTTCAGGCTGAAGGCGCTCAGCGCACCCGGGCGGAGGCGGCGCTCGAAGAGGCGCAGGCCCGGCTCCAGGAGGAAGCGCAGCGGAACACGCAGGCCGAGTCGGCGCTGGCGGAGACCCAGGCACGGCTTCTGGAGGAGGCGCGGCAGCGCGCCCTGGCCGAGGCCTCGGCGGCGGAGGTGCAGGCGCGCCTTCAGCAGGAGGCGCAGCAGCGCGTTCAGCTGGGAGCCGCATCCGCGGAGGTCGAAGTCCGGCTCGAGCAGGAGGCGCGGCAGCGGGCCCAGGCGGAGGCCTCGGCGGTGGAGGTGCAGGCCCGGCTCCAGCAGGAGGCGCAGCTTCGCACCCAGGCGGAGGCCGCGGCGGCCGAGCTCGAGGCGCAGCACGCTCAGGCGGAAGCGGCGCTGTCGGAAGCGCGGACCCGACTGGAGGCCGAGGCGCAGCAGCGCTCACGGCTGGAGTCGGCGCTCGTCGACGAAGAGGCGCAGCGGGCTCGGGCGGAGGCTTCGCTGGTCGAGGCCCGGGAGGAGCTGGTCTCCTCTCGCGAGCGGCTGGAGGCCCGGTCTCAAGCGGCCCTGACCGAAGCTCGGGACGCGCTGGCCACGGAGCGCGAGCAGCGTGAGCGGGTGGAGGCGGAGCTCACCTCGATGCGGGAGCGCGCCTTTGGCGCGGACGAGGTCGTCACCCGACTCCAGGCTGAGGCAACCTCGGAGCGCGAGGGCCGTGTCCGGGCGCAGGCTGCGCGTGCGGAGGCTCAGGATGCGCTCGAGACCGAGCGCGAGGAGCGCGCCCGGGTCGATGCGGCGCTCGCGGCGGCGCATGCGGAGCTCCAGGGAGAGCGCGAGGCCCGGAGCGGGCTGGACGCGGCGCTCACCCTGGCCCGGACCCAGCTGGAGGCGGAGCGCGAGGAGCGCACCCGGCTCGATGAGGCGCTCGTCAAGGCTCGCGCGGAGCTGGAGGCCGAGCGACAGGGACGCAGCGAAGGCGAAGCGGGTCAGGCGCAGCTGCGCACGAAGCTGGAGGCCGAGCAGCTCGCTCGCGCCGAGGCGGAGGCCACGCTGGCCGAGGTCCGCGCGCGGCTCGACACCGAGCAGGAGGCTCGCGCGGAGGCTGTTGGCGCACTGGAGACGCTGCGTGCCGAGAGCGCCGCCCGGGAGCTGGCGCGGCAGGAGCGCCTGGACGCCGCCGAGCGCGTCATGGCCGAGCAGCAGCGCGTCCTGGAAGAGGAGCGCGCCGCCGCCACGGCTCGGGAGCAGGAGCTGCGGGCCCTGGTGGCGCGGCTGGAGTCGGAGCGTTCCTCGGTGGAGGAGGGTGCGAAGGCCCGGCACTCGGAGCTGGAGGCCCGGCTCGCGGAGACCCAGGACGCGGAGACTGCTCGTCGTGTCGCGCTGGAGCAGTCCCTCACCGAGATGGAGGCTGCACGGCGCGCGGCGGAGGCCCTGGTCTCCGAGCGCGACTGGTCCCTCCAGGAGTTGCAGGCGCAGGTGGCCCGGCTCCGGGAGCAGGCAGGGGAGGGTGAGAACGAGGTCCGCCGCCTGACGGAGGCCGCCGAGGCTCGCGAGCTGGCGCTGGCCGGGGCTCGCGAGGCCCTGGCGCGGCAGGAAGCGGTGTCGCGCACGAAGCTGGACTCGCTCGAAGCCGAGGTCGAGGAGGCGCTCATCCGGGTGGAGCGGCAGCAGCGTGCCCTGGACACCCAGAGCGCCGAGCGCGCCCGCGAGCAGGAAGAGGCCCGCCTCGCCCTGGAGACCGCGCAGCAGGAGTTGATGGCGCTGCGCGCGGAAGCGTCACACATGGGCGCCGCGCGGCAGGAAATCATGCGCCTGAGCGCGGAGCATCAGCGCGCCATGGCCGCCCTCCACGAGCGGGGCATGCACCTTGCCCGGCTCGATGCGGAGCTGGTGGATGCACGCGAGCGGCTCGCGGCGCAGCGGGAGAACGCCGAGCTGCTCATGGTGCAGCTCGAGACGGCGCGGCGCTTCGCGGGCAAGGCCACCGCGATGGAGAGCTCGCTGGAGGCCGAGCGCGCCGCACTGGAGACCTTGAAGTCCGAGCTGGCGCACGCCACCGAGCTGGCGCAGTCCGAGCAGGAGCGCGCGACCTCGCTGGAGGCCCGCCTCGCGGAGGCCACCGACGGGTTGAGCGCCGCGCGGGCGGAGCTGGACTCGCGCCTGGCGGAGAGCACCGCCGTCGTCGAGTCGCAGCGCGCCGAGCTGGAGGCGCGGAACGCGGACCTCTCCCGTTTCGAGGCTCGGCAGGCGGAGCTGGAAGCAGGGCTCGCGGACGCCTCGGCTCGCTTGGAGGCCCAGCGCGTCGAGCTGGAGGCGCGGCTGGCGGAGCTCTCCGCGCGGCATGAGGCAGAGCGCTCCGAGCTGGAGGCACGGCTCGCGGACGTCACGGCTCAGGCCGAGGCGCAGTGCGCCGAGTTGAAGGAGCGGCTCGCCGACCTCACAGCCCAGGCCGAGGTGCAGCGCACCGAGCTGGAGGCCCGGCTCGCCGAAGGCTCCGCGCAGTCGGATGCCCAGCGCTCCGAGCTGTCGGCACGACTCACCGAAGTCACTGCTCACGCCGAAGCGCTGGAGGCCCAACTCACGGAGGCCACCGCCCGCTTCGAGGCGCAGCGCACCGAGCTGGAGTCGCGGCTCGCGGAGGTCACCACCCGCGCCGACGCGGACAGGGCCACCGTGGAGCAGCAGCTCGCCGAGGCCACCGCGCGTGCCGAGGCCGAGAAGTCCGAGCTGGCCTCCCGCCTCGCCGCGCTGGAGTCCTCCGCCTCCGAGAACGCCACCGCCCTCCAGTCCGCGACGGAGCGCCTCAGCCGCGCCGAGGCCGAGCGCACCAGCGTCGCCTCCGAGCGCGAGCGCCTCCAGTCGGACCTGACGGTCGCCCGCGCGGCCCGCGTCCGCCTCGAAGGCCGCATCGCCGCCATCGAGACGACGTCCACCGACGCCGTGCGCATCCTCGACACCGAGCGCGTCGAGCGCGAGCGCCTCACCCAGGCCCTGGAAGAAGCCCGCCAGCAGCTCCAGAAGCGCGAGGGCAGCTCCGCGGACCGCCTCAAGACGCTCCTCACCGAAGTCACCGCCCTCAAGGAGCAGGTGGTCGCCCTGGGCGCGGAGAAGCAGACCCTCCTGGAGGACCGCGCCGAGCGTGGCCGCCTGGAGACCCGCGTGCGCGAGCAGCAGGCCCGCCTGGACTCCCTGGACGCCGAGCGCACGGAACTCCTCAAGGCCGTGGAGGAGCTCAAGTCCTCCGCCCAGCCCGAGGCCGTGCTGGAGATGGCCGCGGAGATGGAGCAGCTCCAGACGGTGGTGGAGGACCTCCAGAAGAAGCTCGCCGCCCAGGAGACGGAGCTGGGGGCGCTGCGTCGTCAGGCGGCCCGTGCCGGTGCCAACCCCGTCCAGGAAATCTACGAGCGCGCCAACGCCGAGCTGAACGCGGTGAAGAACGAGCTGTCCCGACGCACCCCGCCCGCGCCCGGGGCGCCCGGGGGCACGGCCGGCCGCCTGCCCACCATTCCCCAGGCCAGGCCGGGCCGCACCGCCATGCCCGCGCTCGACCTGCCGCCCCCAACAATTCCGAAGAAGCCGGACGAGCACGAGTGACGGCTCGCGGCTAGGATTGCGCCCGTGGACGCTCGCGAGCGCATCTTCAAGTATCAGGGGCTGGGCAACGACTTCGTCATCCTGGACCGTCGTCGCACCGGCGTGGACATCGACGCCGACACGTCGCGGTGGATGTGCGACCGTCGCCTGGGCATCGGCGCGGACGGCGTGCTCGCCCTCCTGCCCTCGCAGCACGGCGTGGCCCGCATGGTGGTGCACAACGCCGACGGCAGCATCGCGGAGATGTGCGGCAACGGCCTGCGCTGCGCGGTGAAGTACCTGGTGGACTACTCCGACGACAGCCCCGGCCGCCTCGACGTGGAGACGGGGGCGGGCGTGCTCTCCTGCATCCCCGGCTATGGCGACGGCGGCGTCATCGGCGTGGACATCTCCATGGGCCCCGCGCGCCTGGTCGCTCCCAACCTGCCCTCGGGCACCATCGGCAAGCCCTTCCTCGACCTGCCCCTGCCCGGCCACCCCGAGCTGCGCGGCTGGGCGGTGAGCATGGGCAATCCGCACCTCGTCCTCCTGGACCAGCCGCTGGAGGCCGCGCCCCGCCTGGGCCCCGAACTGGAGCGCCACCCGTCTTTCCCCGACCGCACCAACGTGGAGTTCGTCCGTGTGGAATCGGATGGCCTCACGGTAGTGGTCTGGGAGCGCGGGTGTGGGCTGACACAGGCCTGCGGCACCGGCGCGTGCGCGTCCGCGGTGGCGGCGGTGCTGGCGAAGCGGCTTCCCCAGGATGCCTGGCTGAGAGTCACGCTGCCGGGCGGAGACCTGCGCATCCGCGTGCCCGGCGACCTGTCCGACATCCGCCTCCGTGGTCCCGTGGCCTTCGTCTTCGAGGGCGTTGTCGCGCTTCCCTCGCCTCGGTAACCTCTCGCGTTCCTCCCCCCTCGCCCCCAGGTCAGAACGCGCCGTGGCCGGACCCATCCTCGTTGTCGACGACGACCAGTTCTTCCGGCAAATCGCCAGCGACATGCTCACGCGCAACGGGCACCGCGTGGTGGCCGTGGAGAACGCCACGGAGGCGCTCGCGGAAGCGGCCCGCACGGCCTTCGACCTCGTCATCACCGACGTGGTGATGCCCGGCGTGGATGGCTTCGCGCTCACCGCGCGCCTGCGCGAGAGGGACCCGGACCAGGAGGTCATCCTCGTCAGCCAGCGCATGGACGTGCGGGGCTCGGAGATGGCGCTGCGCTCGGGCGCGGCGGACTGCCTGACGAAGCCGGTGGACGAGCACGACATGCTGCTGGCGGTGGACCGCGCCCTGGAGCGCGCCAACCTCCGCCGCGAGCGCACGCAGCTCCGCGACGAGAACGTGGAGTTCGCCCGCTTCCACAACCTGCAGCAGCGCTGCCTGGAGCTGCTGTCCCATCCGGACCTGGAGTGGCTCCAGGAGCGCATCATCGCGGAGCTGGGCGCCGTCTGTGACGCGCAGAGCGCCGCGCTGTGGGTGATGGACGACCGGGGCGACCTGGTGCTGCGCGCGTACCGCGGCCTGCTCGACAAGCAGTTCCTCGCCGAGAAGATGAACCCGGAGGGGCCGCTCGCCGGCCGCCTGCGCGAGGCCCAGCCCTGGCTCGCTCGCGATGAGCGCTCGGCGGTGATGTACGTGCCGCTGCTGGCCTCGGGGGAAATCGTCGGTCTGGCGCAGCTGTCGGACCCGCTGGCGGGGGACTTCCGGTCCGAGCACTCGCGGGACGCCAAGGTGCTCGCGGACTTCGCCGCGGTGGGCGTGAAGAACGGCCGGCGGATGCTCGCGCTCCAGCGGCTGGGCCTGAGAGACCGCGAGACGGCGGCGTACAACCTCAGCTACTTCACCGACTACGCGTCCAAGGAAATCTACAAGGCGCGCCGCTACGGGCGGACGTTCTCGCTGCTGACCTTCTCCATCGACAACCTGCCGCTGGTGCGCGTGCGACAGGGGGCGGCGGACGCGAAGAAGGCGGTGCGCGGCATCATCCGGGCGCTCAGCAAAATCATCCGCGACTCGGACGTCATCGCGAAGGCGAGCGACCAGGAGTTCTACCTGCTGCTGCCGGAGACGGACTTCTTCGGCGCGCTGATGTTCGTGCGCCGCGCGGTGGCGGCGGTGCGCGACGAGCCCGAGGTGCAGGACGTGGAGCAGCGCCTGCCGCTGGCGCTGGTGGGCGGGGCCAGCACCTTCCCCAAGGACGGTGAGGACTTCGACGAGCTGGTCCACCGCTGCCGCCGCCGCATGGACGAGCGGCGCGCGTCCCTCCAGCGCCGGTTGATGCTGGACGGGCTGCCCTTCTGGGACGAGGTGGACCTGCTCCTGGGCACGCCGACGAGCCCCAAGCTGCCGGTGGACGAGCGCTCCGAGCCCAGCCGCCGGGGCAAGGTCTCCGACGTGCTCTTCGACGAGCTCCAGGCGGAGATTGCCCGCGAGCTGATGAGAGACCCGGGCTCGCGCGGCATCCTCTACGTGGGCGGGCCGGAGATTCGCACGGACCTGCCCATCGCCGCGGGGCTGGAGTCGGCGCCGCCGGACATGGCGTCGCGCATCTACCTGCTGGGCCGCCGCGTGGACCTGGAGTCCCACCCCGCGCTGACGCCCGTGTTCCTGGAGGGCGACGACCGCGTCACGCGGCACGAGTTCATCCTCTGGCTCTCCGAGAACGCCGCGTATGCGCTCATCCAGCGGCGCGGGCTCGGGGCGACGTGGGGCTTCCACACCTCGGACACCGCGGTGGTGGACGGGCTCATCTCCAAGCTGCAGGCCGAGTACGACCTGCAGCCCTACTGAGTCGATTCGGAGCACCTACCGTGGCCCAGGTCCGGAAGATCCTCATCGCCGACCCCGACCTCGAGTCCGTGCGTTCGCTATCGCGCGCGCTGCGCACCAAGGGCTACCAGGTGCACTACGCGCCGGATGGCTCGCGCGCGCTGGAGGTGGCCGTGCTGCGCCACCCGGACCTCACGCTGTTCGACGAGGGCTGCCGGCTGCTGGACGCGCGCACGTTCATCCAGATTCTGCGCACCAACCCGCGCACCGAGGACATCCCGGTGGTGCTGACCACCTCGAGCTTCGACTCGGACCGGCAGCGCGGCCTGCGGGACGGCTACCTGCGCAAGCCCTTCAACCTGGACGAGGTGCTCAGCCGCATCGAGCACATCTTCCGGCGCAGCGAGGCGGCCAAGGACCTCAAGAGCGAGCAGCAGGAAATCGAAGGCTCGCTCAGCCAGCTCAGCATTCCAGACCTGATGCAGCTGCTGGGCATGAACAAGCGCAGCGGCCGGCTCGCGCTGGAGCGCGGCAATGACCGGGGAGAAATCACCGTCGTCGACGGCCGCCCGGCGAACGCGAAGCTGGGGCGCGTGGAAGGGGAGAAGGCGCTGTTCCGCCTGCTGGCGTGGGCGGATGGCACCTTCACCTTCACGCCGGGGACGAACTCGGTGCGGCCCCGCATCAACCGGGGCATGGACGACGCGCTGCTGGAGGGCATGCGGCAGTCGGACGAGGTGACGCGGCTGATGCCCGGCCTCCCTCCGCGCCACACGCGGCTGATGCTGGCGCCGGACGTGGACCTGTCCCAGGACCAGCACCCGGTGACGGCGCAGGTGGTGGACCTGCTGCGCCAGCCTCGCGCGCTGGGCGAGGTGCTGGACCTGGCGCCGGCCACGGACCTGGAAGTGCTGAGCGTGCTGTCCGCGCTGATGCAGCGGGGCGTGGCCCGGGCGGCGGAGGCGGACGGGACGGAGACGAGCAGCAGCGAGCTGCTGGGCGCGGCGGAGGTCCACGCGCTGCGCGGGCGGATTCTCCGGACGCGGGCTCCGGCGAAGGTGGCCACCGCGAAGGTCTTCGTCTGCGGCAGCGGCGCGGCGGCGGCGCGTCGGGTGCTGGCGCGGCTGCCCGGCATGGAGGCGCTGTCCGCCGAGCCCACCGCGGTGAAGAGCGGCTTCGGCACGCTGGGCCGGCTGGTGCTGAGCGAGGTGCTGCGCCTGGACTTCTGCGTGCTGCCCCCGGCGGAGGCGGCCCGTCCCCTGTGGCGCCCGTTCACCGCGGGCTGCGTGGGGGCGCTGCTGCTGGACGTGTCCGAGCCCGCCGTGCGGCTCGCGCACTACCTGGCGTGGGAGGTGCGCATGCCGGTGGTGGTGGTGGGCGCGGAAGTCCCGGCGCCGCTGCAGGGGGCGCCCGCGGGCGCGTCGGGCGTGAATGACGACCTGTCCGAGGCGCTGCGTGCGCTGCTCGTCCAGGCGCTCAACCCCGCGCCCACGCTGCCCGGGGTGACGCAGGCCCAGCGGCTCACCGCCTCGGCGGTGTAGCCGCGCCTACCAGTACCGGCGCGGAGGCGGAGCGGGAGGAGGCGGCGCCGCGGGCAGGGGCTCGAGCATGCCGAGCTTCAGCAGGCGATCGACGGCCGACTTGACCTCCTTGGCGGTGGTGCCACAGGCCTCCAGGCTGCGCGTCGCCTCGGCCACCGTCTTCTCGCCCGCAACGAACTCCACGAGGAAGAGGCCGTCGTCGGCCGCGAGGCCGAGGGACGTGCCCCACGTGGCGCGGGCCGCGTCGAACTGCGCACGCCCGGTGCCGCTCTTGGCCGCTTCAATCATGGCCGCGTACGACGTCGCGGCTTCAGTGCCCTTCGGCGACAGGCGGAACTTCTGCGCACGCCCGAACCGGACCTTCTCTGACTCGTCACTCATACCGCACCCTCGATGACAGGCTGCCCCATCCGCTTGAGCCAGCGCACATGGCTCTTCAATGCCGCTCCCACGCTCGTGTTCGCCCGGTAGTTCACGCCGTGCTCCCGGCACGTGTCCTCGACGATGCGTGAGAGTGCCGGGTAGTGCAGGTGGCACACCCGGGGGAAGAGGTGGTGTACCACCTGGAAGTTGAGCCCGCCGAGATACCAGCTCACCAGCGGGTTGCCCCGCGCGAAATCGACCGTCGACTGGACCTGATGCGCCGCCCAGTCGTGCTGGAACGTGGGGCTGTTCGCCGGCACCTGCGTGAAGGTGGCCTCCTCCACGCAGTGTGCGAGCTGGAACACCGTCGCCAGCGTCAGGCCCAGCACGAAGGCGGTGAGCGCGTACGCGAGCGCCACCTGCCAGACGGGGTGGAAGTACAGCGGCACCGCGAGCGTCCAGCCGTAGAACACGGCCTTCCCCGCGATGATGCCGACGAGCTTCCGCCCCGACGGACGCGGCATCTTCTGCTGGCCGATGCGCCCGGTGGCGAGGTCCTTGAAGTCGTCGATGAAGTGCCACTTTATCGAGAGCAGCCCGTAGAGCACCCAGATGTACAGGTGCTGGAAGCGGTGGGCCGCATGCCGCTGCTGACCGGGAGCAATCCGGCACAGGGGCTGGATGTCGATGTCCTCATCCAGGCCGACCACGTTGGTGTGGCTGTGATGGAAGATGTTGTGCTTCCAGTTCCACACGTAGGAAGAGCCGCCGATGGCGTCCAGCGTCCACCCGATCACGCGGTTGACGCCTCGCCGGCTCGAGTAGCTGCCGTGGTTGGCGTCGTGCTGGACGCTGAAGCCGATGCCGGCGATGGCCAGGCCGAGCGAGACGCAGCCCGCCATGGTGCCCCACACGCCCGACGAGCCGAAGACGACCCAGGCGTAGGAGGCTGCGAACCAGGCGAGGATGATGGCCGTCTTGGCGTACATGCCGGGGAGGTCCCGAGGGGAGCGCCCGCTTGCTCCCAGGTACTGCTCCACCCGGGCCTTGAGGTCCTGATGAAAGGGCCCGGACTCCAGGAACTTCGCCTTCGTCGCTTGCGACAACGTTCACCCGCTCTCACGCCACCGACGCCACCACCGCTGGAGCTGGAGGACGCGCTGGGGAAATCCCATCGCGACGCTCCTCTGCCTGGTGCCGAGGTCCTTCGTAACACATCGAGCGGCGCGGCTGTTCCGACCCGTGCTCAGGTGTCGCCGCTCCATGTTCCGGTGAGTCGGATGTGGCCCTTGCCGCTCTCGCTGCAGGTGGTGTCGAACGTGAGCCGCCACGTGGGGATTTCCGCGTTCCAGGTGACGGTGCCCGTCCACTGAGAGCAGCCGCCGGTGCGCTTCGTGGTGTTGAGCAACAACGTCACTCGCGCATCTGGCAGGTTGAAGACCTGACCCGGCGTGGCCTGGGACCTGTCCACGCTGACGTAGAGGTAGTCGAGCGCTTCAGGCGAGCACGCGAGCTCGGCGCCGCGGAAGAGGACCGTGGTGAAGTTCGTGTCCTCCGCGCAGCCCGAGGGCGGTGTGCAGAAGAGCTCTCCCGGGACATTGCCGGCGTAGTAGGTCCCGGTGCTGGCGGGGTTCGTGAAGCTCCACTGGCACACCGGCTTCGTGGGGCGGCAGCACGCGACGTCTCCGGGAACACAGGCGGTGGTGAAGCAGCCGGTGGGATTCGTCGCCGAGCCTCCCGCGCAGCGCGCCTCGCGCACGGCATCCGCGCCCGACTTCGTGCAGGCCCAGAGCGAGTTGTCCTCGCAGAAGAACGCGCCCGGCGTGCAGATGGGCGGACCCAGTGAGCCCGCGGGGCCCGGGTCTCCCTTGGGGCCCGCGGGCCCGGCGGGACCCTGGGGGCCTTGTGGACCCTGGGGGCCTCCCGCGGGTCCGGGTTGTCCCTGCGGCCCTGGCGGACCCTGCGGCCCTGGCGGACCGGCGGGGCCCTCCGAGCTACAGGCGACGAAGACACAGCACGACAGCAGGACGAGGACGGAACGGACTGTGCGCGACATGCGGCCCCCCTGGGCACAAAGGGGGACCGTACCCGCCAGTCTCCGGGAACTTCAATGGCTGCCACCGCGCCTGGTTCAGCGGGTGAGCATCACCAGGTTTCCATCCGGGTCCATGACATAGGCGATGCGCTCGCCCCAGACCTGGTCGGCGGGCTCGGTGACGATGGTTGCTCCGGCGGCGCGCAGCCGCTCGACGGTGGCATCCACATCGTCGACGTAGACGCACAATTCGATGCGGTGGCCCTGGGCCGGGCGCAGGCGCTGCCCATGGAGCGGTGGCGTGTCGGTGATGGCGCCGAGCCCCAGCTCCGACTCGCCCAGTCGCAGTGTGACGAAGACGGGCGGCCCCTCGGTAGGAAAGCGGAACGCCTCGGTGCCGCCGAGCAGGTCCCTGTAGAAGGAGAGCGCCTGGTCGAGGCTCTCGGTGGAGAGCATCGGGAACATGCGTCGGACCATTCGATTCACTCCTGTTCAGTCCAGCAGCCAGCGCATCGCCTCGGGGAGCCGGCGCTGCCAGTCTCGCTCATGGTGCTGGCCCCCGGGTTCCAGCACGAGGCGCACCTCGTGGTCGGCGTAGCCCAGGTGCTGGAGGTGACGGTGGAAGTCGCGCGTGGCCTCGCCGTAGCGCATGACGTAGCCCACGGGGTCCACTGTCTCGTCGTCGCCCGCGTCCAGGTAGATGCGCGACCACTTCCGGGTGTGGGAGTTCCACTCGGAGAAGAGCTGGTTCCAGCCCCACATCACCGAGGGAGACAGCGCGCCGACGCGGCCGAAGTGGTCCGGGTACCTCCAGCCGAGGTACAGCGACATGAGGCCGCCGAGTGACGCGCCCATGACGCCCGTCCACTCGGGCTCCGGGCGCGTGCGGTAGACGCGGTCGACGTAGGGCTTGAGCGTGTCGACGAGGAAGCGGACGAAGGGCCCGGCGCGGGCGGGGACGTTGCTGCGCGGCTCGGGCCACGGGGAGTACTCGGCGAGCCTGTCGTTCGTGGAGTCCACCGCGACGATGAGCCACGGGCCGATGCGGCCCTCGGAGACGAGACGCTCCATCGTGTGGTTCGCGCACCAGGTGTCGAAGAGGGCGGACTCGGGGTGGGCGAAGACGTTCTGCCCGTCGTGCATGTAGAGGACGGGGAAGCGCTCACCCGGCGCGGAGTCGTAGGCGTCCGGCGTGTAGATGCGGACGGTGCGGGTGCGCCCCTCCTGGGGCGAGGCGAAGTCTCGGATGATGTGGACGTGTCCCATGGGCTCCGGCGGGGTGGCGGCGGGGCGGAAGATAGAATGCCGCCTCCGAACCCCGCCAGCCTGGATGCCATCCCGCGCCACGGAACATCAGCCAGATGGCTCATGCCCCGACGTCACGTCTTGAGCAGGTCGTTCTCCATGGCGAACAGCGCCGCCGCGGCTCGCGTGGACACGCCGAGCTTGTCGTAGATGTGCAGCGTGTGGTGCTGCACGGTGCGAGCGGAGATGGACAGCTTCTGCGCCACCTCCTTGTTCGAGCACCCCTGCGCCACCAGTCGCAGCACCTCCACCTCCCGGTCACTCAGCCCGGCGGGCCAGGCGCCCCGCTTCCGGCGAGCCCGGTGTCCCGCCGCTTCGAGCACCGCGCGCGCGGCCTCTCCGTCCAGCCGCCGCGCGGAGACTTCCGCCTCCAGGTTCCGCGCCGCCTCGTCGGCAGTGCGTGCCGGGCGGTGGGGGCGCGCCTCCGTCATCGCGTGGTAGCTGTCCGCCGCCGCGAGGATGCGCGCGGGCAACCCCAGCATCGCGGCCGGCACGTTGCGGTGATAGCCCGAGCCATCCAGCCGTTCATGGTGCGCGCCCGCGAGGGCTCCCAGCGGTGCCAGCAGGGGAGAGCGCGCCAGCACCCGCTCCGTGTAGTGCGGGTGCAGCCGGACACGCTCCCACTCCGCCGCGCTCAGCGGACCCGGCTTGTCCCAGAGATTGGTGGGCACGCTCACCATGCCCAGGTCATGGAGCAGCCCCGCCCGGCGCAGCATCGTGCAGGTGGCCGCATCCAGTCCGGCGGCCCGGCCCGCGGCCTCCGAGAGCGCCGCCACGCCCGAGGAATGTCCCAGCGTGTAGGTCGACTTCAGGTCCACGAAGTCCGCGAAGGCACGCGCCACGTCCTCCAGCCGCGCCGCGTCCTCGGGAGGCCTCCGGCCCGGCTCGGCGGCCAGTACCGCGTCCCAGACCGAGGGCGCGTCCAGCCTGACCAGCAGCGCCGGCGCACATCGGTCGAAGGTGCGCGCCACTCGTGGGTCGAAGTGACTGCCACTGCGCTTGCGCACCATTTCACGGGCCGCGCTCGCTCCGCCAAGCCGGTGATGGACCTCCGCCGCGCAGGCCACGTGCAGGACGCGCGCGACGAAGGACAGCGCTTCGCCCTCGCGGGCGCCCGGGGCTCCCTTCCCATCCCAGCGCTCGTAGAGCTGTCCGAGTGCCTCCGTCACTCCCGCTCCCATGCCCAGCCTCGCGGCGAGACGGACGGCGACTTCGCAGGTGCTGCGTGCCATGGCGCCATAGGCGCGCTTCGCACCAACCAGGGTTCCGGCCACCACGCGGGTCCGCTTCAGTGGGCCCAGCCCCTTGCCCAACCTCATGAGGGTGGCGGGGAGCAACTCGGCGTTCCGGCCGAAGTCCACGGGCGAGTAGAGCTGCTTGGCGGCGATGTCGTCTCCCATCGCGGCGGCTTCCTCGGGGGCAAAGGCGGTGCAGCCCACGTAGCGAAGCATCCCCGCGTCATAGGCGTCGGAGACCTCCTGCTCGCTGCCTCCCGCCTCGCGCGCCAGCTCCACCGCGAGCAGGCAGGTGCGCAGCGCCGTCTCCATCGGGTTGCCGTTCGCCAGGTCCGTGGCCAGCGAGAGGGCACCCAATACCTCGGCGAGCCGGAGCGTCTGGGGCAGGGAAGGCACGCCCCGAGTATCGCCTTGAATCACGGGGGAGGGGCGACCAGACCCCGGGCCGCACGTGTATCTGGCAGGACAAGGCCCCCTCGCATCACGGATGCACACAGGCCGTGCGATGTAGGCTCGACAGAGGTATCAAGGCCCGACGCATGCCCACGAAGCACACGCTCTCAGCCGACATGTCGACGCCTCCCGGCCGGGACCCGGCCCGGCGGTCGCCGACCGTGCGCACCGTGCCGACGCTGACCATCGTCGCCCATCCCCAGCTCCAGCGCGTGGGCGACCGACTGCTGCTGGAGTCGCTGGCCACCGATGGCAAGCCCGCGGCCCTGTCCCGCAACGCCCCGGACTTCTCGCGGCCCGGCGGCCTGCTCGCCCTCCCTCTGGGAGACCCGTTCATCAGCCGCACCCCCGTGCAGTTCGAGCCCGGGCCCGAGGAAGGGGTGCGGCTGCGGGTGCCCGAGGACGCGACCCAGGTGCGCGTGGCCACCGAGCCCCTCATCGGCCGCCGCGACTTCACTCGCGAGGAGCTGGCCGCGGGCGTGCCGCTGGTGCTCGCCGAGCGCGTGGTGCTGCTGCTCCACCTCACGTCGCCCACTCAAGACTCCGGCCCCGAGGACCTGGGCATCGTGGGGCAGGGTGAGGGCATCCGTCATGTGCGTGAGGACATTGCCCGCGTGGCGGACCTGGACGTCCCCGTGCTCATCCGGGGCGAGACGGGCACCGGCAAGGAGCTGGTGGCGCGCGCCATCCACGAGCGCGGAGCCCGCCGTGCGGGCCCCTTCGTCAGCGTCAACCTGGGCGCGCTCGCCAAGGAGCTGGTCTCCGCCGAGCTGTTCGGCGTCGAGCGCGGCGCGTACACCGGCGCCGTCAAGGACCGCGAGGGCTTCTTCCGCGCCGCCCAGGGCGGCACCCTCTTCCTCGACGAGGTGGGCGAGGCCCCGGCCGAGGTGCAGACCGCGTTGCTGCGCGTGCTCGAGACGGGCGAGGTCTACCCGGTGGGCGGCCACACCCCGGTGCCCGTCGACGTGCGGCTGGTCTCCGCCACCGACGCCGAGCTGGAGGCGCGCATCGAGGAACGACAATTCCGGGCGCCGCTGCTGCACCGGCTGGCCGGCTATGAAATCCACGTGCCGCCGCTGCGCGCGCGCCGCGAGGACATCTCCCCGCTGTTCCTCCACTTCGCCCGCCAGGAGCTGGAGGCCACGGGCGAGGCCGGGCGGCTGTCCTCCTCGGAGCCGCGCGCCGAGCCCTGGCTGACCGCCGCCCTCGCCGTGCGCCTCATTCGCTACGCGTGGCCCGGCAACGTGCGCCAGCTGCGCAATGTCGCCCGACAGCTCGTCATCGGCAGCCGGGGCCTGTCCCGCCTGCGCGTCGACACCCGGCTGGAGCAGCTGCTGGATGTCGAGGCCCTGCCCGTGCCCGGACGCGCCTCGGCTCCGACGGAGGCCCCGGCCCCGGACGGCACCGAGCCGAAGGGCTCCCGGCGCAAGCCCGCCGAGGTGGGCGAGCAGGAATTGCTGGAGGCCCTGCGCGCCTGCTCCTGGGACCTCAAGGCCACCGCGGACTGGCTGGGCATTCCCCGCCCCTCCGTCTACGTGCTCATCGACAAGAGCTCCCTGCTGCGCACCGCGCGGGACTTGAGCCCGGAGGAAATCACCCGCTGCTTCCACGAGTGTGAGGGAGACCTGGACAAGATGGTGCAGCGGCTGGAGGTCTCCAAGCGTGCGCTTCAGCGCCGGGTGCGCGAGCTGGGCCTGGGGGCGTGACACGTCAGGAGCGGCTTTGACGCGCCGCTGACGTGTTCACCGGGGCGCTGGCGTGGCAGGTTGCAGGTGAACCCAGAGCGAAGCCGCGCCTGGAGCCGCTGGTACGGGGACTGCAATCTCGCGCTGGCAACGTTCTTCAACACCCCCAAGCGGGGAGGAGCCACGGCCCATGGCCAGCATCACCGTTACCATCTTCAGCAATGACGACATCCGCTACTCGCCGAGCTCGGTGGTTCGCCACGGGGACACGGTGACGTTCGCGCTCCACGACATTCCCGGGGAGGTCGACGTGGCTTTCGACGCGGGCAGCTGCCTCACCCCGCCAGGGCCCTACACGCTGAATGGCCACTCCCTGCTGACGTCGTCCTCCCAGCAGACCGTGACCCTGACCGCGGACGCGCACCGGTACGCCTTCACCGTGACCATCCCCGGCGGCACCGAGGAGAGCAGGAAGCGCGGAGAGCATGAGACGAAGAAGGGCGGCCTCGACGTGACGACCGACCCTCCGGAAGACCCCAAGGACGCGAAGTAGTCGCAGCCGCGCCGCTCAAGGCGTGGAAGGGCCGGCCATCCGCTCTCGCGACGCGGAGAGCAGGTCCTTCCACGCGGGCGCGAGGTGCGGGTTGGACGCGAGTGCTTCCTCCAGCTCCTCCCGCGCCTCGTTGGAGGCGAGGGCGTCCGCCAGCGACAGCCGCATGCTGGCGCGAAGCACCCGGGCCCGCGCCCACCGGGGCCGGGCGGACAGGACGTGCTCGGCCAGCGTCAGGCCCTGCGTCAACGCCCCGCTCGGGTCGTCTCCCTGTCGCGCCTTCCACGCCGCCCACTCGCGCTGGAGGTGCCCGGCGGCCAGCCAGTACTCGAGCTTCCCGGGCGCCAGCTCCAGCGCCTTCGTGAAGGCCGCCGCTGCTTCCTCGAAGTCCGCGCTCCGGGCCTGTTCCCGCCGCGCAAGCCAGCGGGCCCGCACGGCGCGCGCCTCACCGAGGTATCGCCACGTGGCGCCCAGGCGGGGGTTGAGCCCCTGCGCGCGCGTCAGCGCCTCCTCGGCCCGGGCCACGTCCTTCCGCACGTCTCTTCCGTCCTCCAGCGTCCACGTCGCCGTCAGCGTGTGCACCCGGGCGGCGTTCACCCAGAGGTCCGCGTCCTCGGGGAGGAACTGGAGCGCCTGGTGGTACGCGTCCAGGGCAGCGCGGGCGCTCGGGCCCGGGTCTACCCTCCGCGCGAGCTGGTGCGCGGCGCGCAGGGCCCACACCTCGCCCAGGTTGTTGTAGGCGTAGCCCTGCTGGGGCGCCACCGTCCGGGCCTGCTCGAAGGCCCGCTGGGACGCGGCGAGCAGGGGCTCGGGGGCTCCGCCTTCCTCCCAGCGCTGCTCCGCCTGCCACAGCAGCGCCACGCCCACGCCGTTGTGGAGCTGCGGCAGCTCGGCGTTGATGGCCAGCCCCTGGCGGTAGAGCGCGAGGGCCCGCTCCATGTCCGGGCCGCCGTCCTCGCCACGGTCCAGCCGCCAGCGGGCGAGCTGCTCGGAGAGGTCCGCGGCCTGGTAGCAGGCCACGACGTTCCGGGGGTTGAGGCTCAGGGCCTTCTCCAGCGCGCTCCGGGCCGCTTCCAGGTCCCCCGCCGCGTCCGGCGCGCGAGGCTGCGCGGCCCGCAGGGCCAGGGATTTACCCAGGTTGATCCACGCATCCGCCTGCTGCTCGCGCAGGTGGATGGCCGCGCGGTAGGCGGCGATGGCCTTCTCCAGGTGCGCGAGCGCATCCTCGCCGTGCTCGGCCTCGTAGTCGGCCCAGACCTGGTACGTGAGGCCGAGGTTGGTGTGGAAGGCATAGTCGCGGTCCCCGGGCAGGACGCGCTCGAAGGACTCGATGGACAGCCGGAGCTGCTCGCGCGGGTCCTGTCCGAGCCGCTGCTGGTGGCGCGCCCTCTGGCGGTAGGCGATGGCCAGCTCCAGCAGCGGGGCAGACTCCCCCGGCGGCGCGAGCGCCCGTGCGGCGAGCGCGGCGTCGATGGCCTTCTGGTTCAGCGCCTCCACGTCCTGGCTCCCCTTCCGGGCCCGCTGCTCCGCGAGCCGGCGGTGGAGCCGCGCGAGGACGACATGCGCCCGGAAGTCATCCGGCGCGGCGGCGAGCGCGCGCGTCAGGGTCTCCACGCCGCGCTCGTAGTGGGGCAGCACGTTGCCCGCGCCGTACAGCTCCATGACGAACGCGGCCAGCTCCAGCCGGCCCAGCGAGTAGTGCGTGGAGGGCTGGCTGTCGGCGGTGCCGATGGCGATGGCATAGGCCGCGCGGCCCGCGTCCAGGTCCGCCTGCGAGCCGGCGGCATCACCCTGGTGCCAGCGCTGCGTGGCCCTCGCCAACAGGACGTCGCCCCGCAGCAGCGGCGCCTCGTAGAACCAGGGCTGCGCGCGGCCCATCGCCTCCAGGTGCGCCAGCGACGTGTCGTGGTGGCCCTCGTAGAAGGCGAACAGCGCCCGTACATATAAAGGAGGGGCGGGGACGTCGGGGCCCTCGGCCTGCCGGAGGTACGCGAGGGCCGGGTCCCGGTAGCGCTGCTCCAGCTCGCGGCGGCGGGCCTCGCGCTGCTCGGGGCTGCGGCGCTCCACGTCCAGCAGCAACTGCTCGCGGTACAGGTCGCCCAGCACCAGCGCCAGCGCCCACGCCACACGGGGCTCGCGGTAGCCGCGCTCCCAGGCGGCCTCGAGCCGTGCCCGCGCGCCCTCCCGGTCCTCCAGGGCGAGCAGCGCGCGGCCCAGGGCGTACTGGCCGGGGCCCGCGGCCCGGGGGCCCGCCTGGCGCACCTCGGCCTCCAGCGCCTCCATGTTCTCTCGCAGCGCCCGCCGGTCCTCGCGCGTGTCGTGCAGCGGCGACAGCGCGGAGTAGCGCGCCGAGGCCTCGATTCGCTCCACCCGCTCGGTGAAGCGGCGGACGAGCTGCTCGCGCTCCGCCACCTCCGCGCGCGCCAGCACGGCCTGCCCCAGCGCCAGCGTCACCACCGTCAGCGCGGCGGTGCCCAGCGCCAGCACGGCGCGGTGCTTGCGGGCCTTCTTGCGCAGCCGGTAGCCGAGGCCGCGGCGCGCCAGCACCGGCTCTCCCTCCAGGAACCGGTCCAGGTCCTCCACCAGCGCGCGCGCCGAGTCGTAGCGGGCCGGGCGCTCCTTCTCCAGGCACTTGAGGACGATGGCCTCCAGGTCCTCGGGGATGTTCGCGTCCAGCGCGCGCGGCGGGCGGGGCTCCTCCGTCTGGAGCCGGGTGAGGATTTCCTTCTCCGTGGCCCCGGTGAAGGGCGGCCGGCCGGTGAGCAGCAGGTAGAGCGTGGCGCCCAGCGCGTAGACGTCCACGCGCCGGTCCAACCGGGACGCGTCGCCGCGGGCCTGCTCCGGCGACATGTAGTGGGGCGTGCCCAGCACCGCGTGCGAGGACGCGCCATCGTCCCGGCCCTCGCGCGCCAGGCCGAAGTCCATGACGAAGGGCGTGAGCCCGCCTTCCTCGGTGCGCTCCACCAGGATGTTGCCGGGCTTGATGTCGCGGTGGATGAGGCCGGCGCGGTGGGCCGCGTGGACGCCCTCGGCGGCCTGGCGCAGCGCGAGCACCTTCTGCTCCAGCGTCAGCGTGTCCGCGAGCTGGCCCAGCGTCTGCCCGTCCACGTACCGCATGGCGATGTAGCCGCGGCCGCGCACCTCGCCGACCTCGTACACCTCGCACACGCGCTCATGCCGCACCCGGGCCTGGGCGCGGGCCTCGGAGAGGAAGCGGCGGGCCTGGTCCGGGTCCGCGCCGCGCACGAACTTCAGCGCCACGTTGCGGCGCAGCAGCGGGTCATACGCCAGGAACACCTGCCCCATGCCGCCCTGGCCGAGGAAGCGCACGGGCTGGTAGCGGTCCCAGTCGGGCACGGGGAAGTCGGGCGTCCCGGACGCGGGCACCTCCCCCGAGCGTCCCGGGGTGGGCGGCGTCAGGGTGTCGGCTTCCACGGGCTGGGCGCCTCTGGGCGTCGAGGCCTCCCCGGACAGCTCCTCACGCAGGTAGGTGAAGGTATCCTCGGTGAGGCGGCCCCGCTCCCGCAGGAGCTGCAGGGGGCCCCGCTCCAGGCGGAGCGCTTCCTCGCGCAGGGCCGCCGCCTCCTCGTGGGAGAGCAGCCCTTCATCGAGGGCGAGGAGGAGCTCCTCCTCATAAAGCTCAATCTTTCGGCCTACCGCGTGCACCGGGGCAGCATACGGGCTGCCCCGGTGTCGCGGGAGGCCCGCCGGGAGGTCCGGGGCCCAGGGGGAGTAGGGCCCGGTGAGGGGAAGTGGACCTCCCGGCGGCTTCAACTACTTGCGGTCCCCGGCCCGGCGGCTCCGCCGACGGAGACCGAGCAGGCCGAGGAGCGCCAGTCCGGACGAGGCCGGCGCCGTGCTGCAGCCGCCACCCGCGAAGGCGCGCGTGACTTGCACCGTCCACGTGTGCACGGCGGGCGAGGCGTCCACGTTGCCCGCCTCGTCCACGGCGCGCACGCGCAGGGTGTGCTCGCCCGGCCCGACGTCGTAGCTGTCCCGGCAGGGGACGAAGTCACGACCGTCCAGGCTGCACTCGTAGCGAACGTTGTTCTCGGTGGACGAGTACTCGAAGGCGGCGTCCTCTTCGTCGGTGCTGACTTCCGGGCCGCGCGGGATGCGGGTGTCCGGGACCTGGGTGTCGATGGTGAACGTGTCCGTGGGCGAGGCCGGGCTCGTGTTGCCGGCCGCGTCGGTGGACGTGGCCGTCACGGTGTGCGGCCCGTCGGCGAGCGGCGTCGTGGGCACGCAGCTCCAGGTACCGGTGTCGCTGGCGACGGCCGTGCACAGCACCGTCCCACCCTCGCGCACCGTCACCGTGCTGCCCGGCTCCGCCGTGCCCGTCAGCGTCGGCGACGGGTTGGAGAGCACGGAGCCCTGGGCGGGGCCGGTGATGACCGGAGCGGCGGGCGGTGTGGTGTCGGGCAGCTCGACGGTGCAGGTCGCGGAGCAGCCGTCACCCGAGGTGGTGTTGCCGTCGTCGCACGCCTCGGAGTCCGCCTTGACGCCGTCGCCGCACGTCACCGCGCACACCGAGGGGGTGCCGGAGCAGCTGTAGCCCGACTCGATGGCGCAGGCCGCGGAGCAGCCGTCACCCGAGGTGGTGTCACCGTCGTCGCAGGCCTCGCCGGGGTTCAGCGCGCCGTTGCCGCAGCCAACGGCCACCGCGCAGGTGTCGCTCACGGGGTTGCAGTAGCCGGTGTCGCAGACGCCGGACGCCATGCAGGTCTGGCCCACCTCCAGCAGGCAGCGCGGCGAGCACGTGTCACCGCCCGACAGGTTGCCGTCGTCGCACACCTCGGTGCCGGCGACGATGCCGTCACCGCAGGAGGTGCGGCAGACGCTGGGGGCGCCGCTGCACGCGTAGCCGCTCTCCACGGCGCAGGTGGCGCTGCAGCCATCGCCGTTGGAGGTGTTGTCGTCGTCGCAGCTCTCGCCAGCGTCCACGGTGCCGTTGCCGCAGGTGTTGAAGCACACGTTTCCGGGGGCGGGGCAGCTCCAGCCCGTCTCCACGGTGCAGGTGGCGTTGCAGCCGTCGCCCGCGGTCCTGTTGCCGTCGTCGCAGCGCTCGGCACCGGCGGTGATGCCGTCGCCGCAGAGGGTGACACAGGTGCTGGGAGCGCCCGAGCAGCTGTAGCCCGTCTCGACGCGGCAGCCCGGCGAGCAGCCGTCCGCCGCCTGCGTGTTGCCGTCGTCGCACGTCTCGCTCGTGTCCAGCGTGCCGTTGCCGCACGACTGGGTGCACACGGACGGGCCGTTGGCGGGGGTGCTGCACGCGTAGCCGGCCTCGACGCGGCACTCGGTGCCGCAGCCGTCCAGCGAGTTCAGGTTGCCGTCATCGCACTGCTCGCCGGGGTTCACCGTCCCGTTGCCGCACGTCTGCGCGCAGGCCTGGCCCGGGGTGGGGCAGGCGTAGCCCAGCTCCAGGGTGCAGGCGTTGGAGCAGCCGTCGTTCAGCCGGGTGTTGCCGTCGTCGCACAGCTCGCCCGAGTCCAGGCGGCTGTTGCCGCACAGGGGGGCGCAGGTGGACGGGGCGCCCGAGCACTCGTAGCCGCGCTCGAGGCGGCACGCCGCGGAGCAGCCGTCCGAGTCACGCGTGTTGCCGTCGTCGCACAGCTCGCCGGCGTTGATGATGCCGTTGCCGCACGTCTGCACGCAGGCCTGGCCCGGGGTGGGGCAGGCGTGGCCGGCCTCCACGCGGCAGCTCGCGTTGCAGCCGTCGCCCGCGGTGCCGTTGCCGTCGTCGCACTGCTCGCCCGGGTTGAGCGAGCCGTTGCCGCACGTCTGGGCGCAGCTGCTGGGCTGGCCGGTGCAGCCGTAGCCCGGCTCGATGCCGCAGCTCGCGCTGCAGCCGTCGCCATTCTGGGTGTCGCCGTCGTCGCAGTCCTCGCGCAGGGAGATGACGCCGTCGCCGCAGCGGTCGTCGTACGCGTCCACGAACAGGTAGCGGAACGCGTTGGGCTCGGTGGCCTCGTTCTCGTTGCACAGCTCGATGCGGTTGAGGCCCGGGCGCCAGGGGGCGGTGATACCGAACTCGCGGAAGATGTTCTTCTGCCAGGGCTGGCCGCCCGGGTCATTCACCGTGGTGGGCGTGACGGCCGTCCCGTTCACCCGCGCGCTGTCGAAGGCGTTGTCGTTGAAGGTGGCCAGGCGCAGGCGGAACTGGGCGATGTTGGTCGTCGAGGGGACGATGAAGTCCTGGTACACGCAGACAGGGGCCCCCAGGGGCGCCGCCATGTAGCGCGCCGTCTGGATTTCCTGCGGCCAGTCCGAGGCGGCGCGCACGCCGGTGGCCGCCCCCGTGTTGGTGCCCGCGTAGAACCAGTGCGGGTCCGCGCCGGACTCCAGCCGGCGGTTGTTCTGGTCCACGCCGGTGTTGAACACCGCGACACCCGCCCTCACGCAGCGGCTGGGGTTGCCCGCGCAGGCGAAGCCGGGCTCCACCTCGCACTGGCGGCTGCAGCCGTCGCCCTCGAAGCGGTTGCCGTCGTCACAGATTTCCTGGTCGAAGTTCGGGAACGGGCGGTTGTTGAAGACGCCGTTGCCGCACAGCGACAAATCACAGCTCGCCGAGCAGCCGTTGGCGCCCGCCGCGGTATCACCGTCGTCGCAGGCCTCGCCGACGTTGATGACGTTGTTGCCGCACAGGCTGGCCAGCGAGCAGGCACGGCCGGGCACGTGACAGAGGTAGCCGGACTCGATGAGGCCGGCGGCCGAACAGCCGTCGCCCGAAACGGTGTTGCCGTCGTCACATTCCTCGCCGGGCTGGAGCCGTCCGTCGCCCACGACTTCGGACGACTGGCTCGCCAGCACGGGGTTGGGGGTTGTCAGGGAGGGCTGCGAGACGTCTGCCTCGCAGCCAGTCAGGGTGGACACGAGCGCGAGCGCCAGTGCCGCCGCCTTCAAGATGACACGCGTATTCATGGAATCTGGCCTCACTTCTCGATGGTGTCGGCGGTCGGGGCGCCCTGCTGCGTCTGCACGCCGGCGACGTCCTCGTCGAACTTGAACTCCACGCGACGGTTCTTCGCGCGGCCTTCCTTGGTGGCGTTGTCGGCGAGGGGCTTCGCCGGACCGAAGCCCTTGGCCTCCAGCCGCTCACTCGCGACCGACTTGCTCACCAGGTACTTCGCCACCGCGTCCGCGCGGCGCTGGGACAGGTCCAGGTTGTAGTCGGCGTTGCCCGTGTTGTCGGTGTGGCCCTCGATGCGCATCTTCTCGATCTCCGGATGCGTGGCGAGGATGTTGGCCACCGTGTCCAGCAGCTTGAAGCTGCGGGGGCTGATGACGTCCTTGTTGTTCTCGAAGTAGACCGTCTCGAGGACGCGAATCTGGCCCTCGCCAATCTGCGCGAGCTGCTTGGCCTTGCAGCCGTGGTTCTTCTCCGTGCCGGGCTCGTCGGGGCAGTTGTCCAGCCGGTCCACCAGGCCGTCGGAGTCGCGGTCCTTGTCGGGGCAGCCGCGGTTCTCCTTCGGGCCCGCCTCGTTCATGCAGGCATCCCGCGCGTCCGCGACGCCGTCCTTGTCATTGTCCTTGTCCGGGCAGCCGTTGGCGTCCTCGAAGCCGTCCACGTCCTCCGCCTCGGCGGGGCACGCGTCCTTCGAGTCGGCCAGGCCGTCCTTGTCGGTGTCCGGGTCGTCCGGGCAGCCGTCGGAGTCCTCGAAGCCGTTGGTGTTCTCCGCCTGGGCGGGGCAGCGGTCGGCCAGGTTGAGCAGGCCGTCCTGGTCATCGTCGCCATCCGCGCAGCCGTTGAGCTGGGCCAGGCCCTTGCTGGCCGGGCAGCGGTCGGCGACGTTCTTCACGCCGTCACCGTCCGCGTCCAGGTCGGGGCAGCGGTTCACGTCATACGGCTGGCCTTCGATACAGCGGGCCGCCGCCGCGCCGGCCGCGCCGAAGTTGATGCCGCCGAGCACGCGGAATTCCGGGGTGCCGGGCGTCTGGCCGAAGCCGGGGCCGCCCATGAGGTACACCTCCGTGCCGTCGCCCGTGGGAGCGCGCAGGCCGAGCAGCACCTCCAGCGACTCCGGGGCGTCCGCCACCGGAAGGGTGCCACGCACCACCAGCTCCTCCTTGAGGCCGAAGAAGCCGGCGGTGAGGTTGACGCCGCCATTCACCTCCAAGCCCATCTCATCGCGCAGCGGCTGCGCCGTGGGGGACAGCGCGTACGTCTTGGTGCGCACCAGCGCGCCCACGTCGGCGCCCACGCGGAAGGAGCCCCCAAGCTCCTTGCCCAGGCCGATGCGCGGCGAGAAGACAAAGCCCTGGTCTCGGGTGAGGGTGTCGGCGCTGCCCAGCGGCAGGGCCACGCCCAGGTGCACGCCCAAATCGAGCGGCGCCTCGTTGGCCTCGGACAGGATGCCGGCGCGCGCCTGCAGCCACGGAGTGCCCAGGGCGGTCGCCCCGGGCGTGGCGACGCCCAGCGGCGAGGTGTCCGGGCCCCACTGGGCGACGATGGGCACCTGCGCGCCCAGCTCCAGCCAGTCGGTGACGGCATAGGCGCCGCTCAGGTGCACCGTCACGCGGTCGGAGACGATGACGCCCTGGCGCTCGTCGCCGCGCAGGAGCACCAGCGGCTCGTTCTCGTAGTGAGCGGTGAAGGCGAGGCGGTACTGCCCCTCCTCCAGCAGGTCGCCGGTGGACAGCACGAGGCTGTCACGCGCCGCGGGGTTGAGTTGCAGCCGCTCCAGCTCGATGCCGGGAATGCGCGCCTGCGCCTGGACGGTGGACGCCCAGAGGACAGCGAGTCCTCCGAGCCAGAAATGGTTCCTGCGTAGAAACAAGGCTTCCTCCACATCTCGCATGCTCCCCTCTGGCGCACGCGGCCTTCGACCCACGGGTCGGCAGCGGCCCATTGCACGCTCCGCGCCAGGAGTCCAATGGGAGACACACGGGGAGGAAACCCGGGGCAACGCCCCCCAAGGCCCCGGGCGGAGCGATTCCTGACGTGTCAGCGGCCCTGCTCCGGGCGTCGCGGGCTCCTTCATTGACGCGTCAACGGCGCGTCCGGGGCTGCTTCGAGTACCTGGGCCCCCCGCGACGGAGGTCGTTCTCAAATGGTAGGAATCCGGGCATGTCCGTGTCCGCCCCGCCCCGTCTTCCGTCCCTGGTGCCGCTCCGCTGGGAGAGTGCCTTCCTCGGCCTCCTCCTGGTCTCCGTGCTCACCGGCTGCCCTTCATCCGGGGACACGGAGGACTCGGTTCGGGAGATAGACCCCCAGCGCTCGTCCTTCACCGTGGACCGGACCACGGACGTGGCGGGCGATGGCAAGGACACCGTCTTCGGGACGGTGCGCATCGTCGACACGAAGGGCGCGCCCGTGCTGCGGGCCGAGGTGCGCATTCGCGCGAAGGGGATAGGGGGAGGCGAGCAGGTCTTCAACCTCCCGAGCACCAACGCCGACGGCATCACCGAGTTCGAGCTCGCCTCGCGGGGGCTCGGGACGCTGACGATGGAGGTCATCGCGGGGCTGGACGGCCGGAGGAAGACGCTCACGCAGAAGGTGGAGGTGACGTTCATCGCGGGCCCACCGGCCGAGCTCCTCTTCGTCGCGTTCCCGGTCCAGGTGCCCGCGGGAAGGACGCTCGACGTGCCAGTGATGGTGGCGGCCCGGGATGCCGCCGGCAACGCGGTGACGCGGCCCTTCCCCGTCACCCTCTACCTGGCGGCGGACTCGACAGCGAATCGACTGGAGGGAACGCTCACGGTGACGGCGGTGCATTCGCGCGAGTTGGGGCGCGCCCTGGCCACCTTCCCGGACGTGCGTGTGCTGGGGGCGGGGGCGGCCCGCCTCGTCGCGGACTCGCCCACCAGCCGCATATCGAGCGTCAACTTCACGGTGTATCCCGGGCCGGTGGCGGGGCTTCGCTTCAACGGCTCCCTTCCGGAGGAGGTGGAGGCGGGAGCGGCCCTCACGCCGGGCCCGTCCGTGAGCACCGTCGACGCGCACGGGAATGTCACCACCAGCACCACTGTCGGGGTGGAGCTCCTGCTCCAGGACGCGCAGGGCCACGAGTCTCCGCTGTCCTCCATCCGCCACGACTCCTCACCCATCTTGTTCCCGGAGGTGCGGGTGGCCCGCGCGGGGACGGGCTATCGGCTGGTGGCACGCAGCGGGCAGCTCACCGCGGCCACCAGCACCCCGTTCACGGTCCGGAACGGCGCGGTCGAGGTGGCGGCCTCGTCCCTGCGCGCGTCTCCACAGCGCCTTCCCGCCGGGCCTTCCTCCCGGGCCACCCTGCGCGTGCAGCTCCTCAGTCGCAGTGGCAACCCGGTGGCGGATGCGCCCGTGCGGCTGTCGGTGTCCGGGACGGGGCACGTGCTCGTGCCTGAGAGCGGGGAGGGGAGGACGGATGCCCACGGCGTCTTCTCCGCCACGCTCGCTTCCGAGTCCGAGCGCGTCGCCCAGGTCACCGCCACGTCGGGCGACGTGGTGCTGGAGACCGAGGTGGCCTTCGTGGCGGAGTGCGCCGCCACCACGGCCCTGCCGTACCTTCCGACGCTCGGGGACACTCCGCCCAAGGGCTCGTTGCTGCCCGTGGACCTCGACGGGGATGGCGACCTGGACGCGGTGTCCTCGGAAGGCACCGTCCATGACAACACGGGCGATGGGACGCTGGTGCTGCGCCAGCCGGACCTGGACCGCGCGCTCGGGCACATGTCCGCGGGAGACCTGGATGGGGACGGGGCGCCGGACGTGCTCTCCGTGGGGCAGCAGGTGTCGGTGCGCTTCAACCGGGGTGATGGCTCCCTCTTCCCTCCGCGAGTCCTCGTCTGGAGCGCCTTCGGTGACGAGGGCCGGCTGGTGGACGTCAACGGGGATGGCAAGCTGGACGTCGCGTACCTGGAGGACCAGGCGGGTTGGTGGGCGGTCCACGTCCTGCTCAACCAGGGCGGCGGGTGGTTCGCTCCGGAGGTGACCACGGCGTTCCGTGAGGACCGCTGGTTCGGCGGGCGGCTGGCGCTGGTGGCTCGTGGACCGGGAGGCGGCGTGGACCTCGTCGCCATGGGCCGGGGGAGCGCTCCCGAGGTCTTCACGGGAGGCGGGGCCGGAAACTTCGTGCCCGCGGGAGGCCTGACCCTGCCGGAGTACGCCACGGCGCTGACCCCGGCGGACGAGGACGGCGACGGGCGGGAGGACCTGTTTTTCCACCTGGGCAATGGCGGGCTCGCGCTGCTGCGCAACCAGGGGCAGGGCACGTTCGCCGCCCCGGTGCGGCTCGACGTCGGTGAATCCGTGTGGGTGCTCACCGTGGCGGACTTCGATGGGGACGGCCGGAAGGACCTCGCCTTCACCGCGGGCAACCTGGGCGCGCGGCTGTGGATGGTGCGGCGCGACGCGGGCGGGGGCTTCCGGGCGAAGGAGGCGGTGGGCCGCTCCTTCCAGGCCACGGGCGTGTCGGCGGGGGACCTCACCGGCGACGGGCGGCCGGAGCTGCTCGTGGGCACGCCGTCAGGTGTGCTGCCGCTCCTCAACCAGGGCGAGGGGAACTTCCTCATCCCGGGCTTCCTCCTGGGCTCCAACCAGACGAGTCGGCTGGGGGTGGGGGACTTCAATGGTGATGGCGTGGTGGACCTGGCTGGAATGGGCAGCTTCACCGAGCTGCTGCTGAGCCAGCCGGATGGCACCCGGACCTCACGGCTCTTCTCGACGCCCAGCTCCTCGGTGCGGGACGCCATCGCGACGGACCTGGACCAGGACGGCCTGATGGACCTGGTCTTCTCGGAAGACTTCAACCTGAGGATGCATGTGCTGCGGAGCACCGGAGGAGGGGACTTCGCGGCGACCACGCTCACCCTCACCGACGTGGTTCCTGGCCCGCTGGCAGCCGGAGACCTGGATGGGGATGGCGCGCCGGAGGTGGTGGTGCTCCACCCCGGGCAGGACAGCGCCACCATCCTGCGCAACGACGGCACGGGCCTCCTCCGGGCAGGTGAGGTGCTCCCCATGGGAGTCGACCCGCAAGCCCTGGCGCTCGCGGACCTGGACGGGGACGAGGACCTGGACCTCGTGGTGGCCGACTCCGAAGCCGGCACCGTCCAGCGCTACGCCAATGATGGCCATGGCGCGCTGACGCTCCAGTCCACCGAGGTGGTGGGCCTCGCGCCGGCGGCGCTCGCGGTGGGCGACCTCGACGGGGACGGACGCCCGGAGGTGGTGGTGTCCAACCGCGACGATGGCACGGTGTCGGTGCTGTCGGGGGCGGGCGGCCCCGCGCGGAAGTTCCCCGTGGGCAGTCAGCCCCGGAGCCTGGCGCTCGGCGACTTCAACCGGGATGGCTGGCAGGACATCGCCGTGGCCAGCGAGGGCAACCTCCGGCTGGCGCTCCTCCTGGGACAGGCCGGTGGAGGCTTCTCGCCGCCCCGGTGGCAGGGGCCCATGGACTGGCCGAGCCGTCTGCTGGCCCATGACTGGGACGGCGACGGGCGCGTGGACCTGCTCGCTGCCCACAGTGGCGCCGTGGACCTGCTGCGGCCCACCTGCGTACGCTAGTCCTTCATGCGCCTGACTCCGACGACGTGGGTGTTCTCGCTGGGCGTGCTGCTGGCCGTGACGCCGGCCCGGGCGGAGGACCCGTCGGCGTCGCAGGCCCCCGTGCCCGGCGCCGAGGTGCCCCAGGTTCCCTCGGTGCCTGGCGCCGAGGTGCCCGTGGTGCCCGCGCCCCGCACGGGGTGGCGCGTCGCGGGGCTGCCCCTCATCAACTTCAACAGCGACGAGGGGGTTGGCTACGGCGTGCGGCTGCTGCTGGTGGACGCGGGGGACGGGAGCCAGAAGCCCTACCGCCACTCGGTGGTGGCGCAGTTCTTCCAGACGACGCGCGGGGTGGCGGCGCATCGCCTCCTGATGGACGCCCCGGGGTTCCTCGGGTCCGCCTGGCGGGTGGGGCTGGACCTGAGCCTCCTCAACGAGCGCTTCTCGCCGTACTACGGCCTGGGCGGCGCGTCGGACTACCAGGCGGACTTCGCGTCATGTGATGACCGCGACGCGCTGGAGGACTCTCCGGACGAGTGCCCGGGCAACCCGGCCTTCCGGGGCCTGCGCTACTACACCTATGACCAGCGCACCTTCCCCAGCGTGGTGCTGAACACGCGCCGCCCGGTGCAGGGCCCCTGGCAGGTGGCGCTCGGCTACCGCTTCCGGCTGACGAAGGTGCGGACGCGCTACGACGCGGAGGACCTGGGACAGAGCGGAGCCTCGCGGCTGGAAGAGGACGCACGGGCGGGGCTGCTCACGGGGCTGGACGCACAGACACTGTCCGGCACGTTTCGCACGGCGGAGCTGACGGCGGGCCTGCTGTTCGACTTGCGCGACAACGAGCCGGCGCCCACGCGCGGCATGTTCCACGAATTGTCGGCACGCGGTGCGATGGAGGCGACGGGGAGCGCGTTCCGTTACTGGGGGACGACGCTCAACCTGCGCTTCTACCACCCGGTGGTGAGCCCGCGGGTGGTGGCGGCGCTGCGCCTCATGGCGGATGTGATGGGCGGAGACGTGCCCTTCTTCCTGCTCAGCTCGCTCGGCGGCGTGGAGTGGCGTGATGGCTGGGGCGGCATCGGCGGCCTGTTCACCGGGCGCGGCATCCTGAAGCACCGGATGCAGGGGAAGGTGAAGGCGGTGGCCAACGGCGAGGTGCGGTGGCAGTTCCTCTCGGTGGCGCCGCTGAATCAGCGGGTGGACTTCACGGCGGTGGCCTTCGCGGACGTGGGGCAGGCGTGGGCCGACCTGGACTTCCGGGACGATGGGCTCTCCCGCTACTCGGGCGGTGGCGGGCTGCGCATCTCCTGGGAGGGCAACTTCATCATCCGCATGGACTACGGCGTCAGCCCGAGCGACGGAACGACGGCTTTCTACCTCGACTTCAATCACCTGTTCTGAGGCGCTCCGGGCCAAGGCGCATCCCGGGCGGCCGGGCGAGGCAGCGTCAGTGTCGCCGCCAGCGGTGTCGTGAGCATCTTCCAGGCAGGCCGGCATCCACTCCGCGCCGGCGCAAGGAGGCCGTTTGATCCGGACGCTGCATGACGCGGTGGAGCTGGTCCACACGCACCATGTCATCACCGAGGTGCCCACGCAGGGGCCCGCCTCGCTCGTGGAGGAAGTGCTCGGGGGACGTCCCTCCGGGAGCTGGCGCGAGCACTCGAAGGGGCGGCTCGCGTACCGGCTGGGGCGGATGTTGCGCGCCTCGCCGGACGTGCTCGCGGTGCGGCTGGTGGAGGGCAAGGTGGCCTTCGTGGACCCCACGCTGTGGCCTTCGGTGTACCGCGTCGCCATGGAGCCCTCGCGCCGCCGGGCCTCACTGGCCGGACTCTCCCTGGACGCGCGCGAGCTGCTGACCCTCGTGGAGCGAGATGGCGAGGTCCGGCTCGAAAAGGAGGGCCCGTGGACCAAGGCCCGCCAGACGCTGCAGGAGCGGCTCCTGGTCCACTTCTCCGAGGCGCAGGAGGAGGACGGCCACCACGTCGCCGTGCTGCGCTCGTGGCGGAGCTGGGCGCCCGTGTCGCTCAAGGACGACGCCATGAGGCTCTCATATGAGGACGCACTGGCCCGCCTGCGCTACGCCTGCGGCGGCGCTCCCACCGGCCTCGGCCCCTGGGTGTTCTGAGGCCCGCGCCGCCGTACGGCGCCGACGTCTAGCCTCTACGCCGCGATGTCGAGGATCTCCAGCGCCTCGCGGACGCCGGGCAGGCGGGCGAGCAGCTCGAACTCGGCCGCCTGGAGCGTGGACACCCGCCGGCCGGAGACGCGCTCCATGAGGAGCTCGATGCGGTACTCGCCCTGGGGACCGACCTGGCGGGAGATTCGCGCACGGCGGCCCTCCGCCTGACAGGCGAGGATGTCGTGCTGCAGGCTGCGCAGCCGCCGGAACACCTTCAGCGCCATCCGCCCTTCGGGGGTGTCGAACGTGTGGAAGTGCCGGTTTCTCGACAGAGGCTTGCTGGGGTCATGGAGCCTCTCCACGAGGCGCCGAACGAATGGGTCCATCGACGTGGGAGCTTAACATCCGGTACCCTCGCTCTCAGCGATGCCCTGGCATTTTTCGATCCGTCCCTGGACCCTGGCGCTCCTCCTCCCGCTTGCTTGCAAGGAGCCGGAGGCGGCCGCCGTACAGAACCGCGCACAACAGGCCCAAGCCGCCCTCTCGGAAGGCCGTGCCCACCTGTCCAACAACGAGCCCGGCCCCGCGCTCGCGGCGCTGCGCAAGGCCGCCACCGCCGCCCCGGACAGCGCCGAGCCGCTCCTCCTCATGGCCCAGGCCCACCGCCTCGCCGGCAATGAGGGGGCCGCCATCCTCGCGCTGAAGCAGGCCAAGTCGCTCGTCGGAGAGGACCCGGCCATCCAGCGGGAGCTCGCCGAGCTCTACCTGCAGGACGGCCACACCCAGGACGCGCTCGCCACCCTCATCCACCTGAGGGACACGGGCGGCCTGCCGGACGCGGACGTGCTCAAGCTCGCCCGCATCCAGGCGCGCGAGGGGCAGATTGACGCCGCCTTCAAGACGCTGGAGGCCGTCCTCCGGGAAAACCCGGACGACGCGGAGGCCAAGGCGGTGGAGGCGGAGGTGCTGCTCCTCAAGGGCGACGAGTTGCTCGCCGCCAACCTCATGGACCGGCTGCTCCAACAGGACCCGGAGCAGACGTCCGCGCGGCTCCTGCGCGCGCGCTACTTCCTCAACAACGGCTTCCCGGAGATGGCCGAGGCCGACCTGGGCGCGGTGCAGGCGCCCGAGTCGGCGACCACCGACGTCGTCACCCTGCGCGCGCGCGTGCTGCTGGTGCTGGAGCGCCCCGCCGAGGCCGAGGCCGCCCTGAAGAAGCTGGTGGACGCCGAGCCCAACAACGCCGAGGCCCTGGCCTGGCTCGCGGAGGCCATGCTGGTGCAGGGGCGCCGCGCGGACGCGCAGGCGCAGGTGGACAAGGCGCTCCAGCTCCGGCCCCGCCTCGCCCGGGCACTGTACGTGCGCGGCCGCACCCAGGAGGAGCAGGGGGACCGCCGGGGCGCCGAGGAGAGCTACAGCTTCGCGCTGGGCGCGAACCCGCGCTTCGCCCCGGCCCACTCACGGATGGGGCAGCTGCACCTGAAGGCCGAGCGGAAGGTGGAGGCCCTGGCCTCCCTGGAGCGGGTGCTCACCCTGGGCGAGGCGTCGCTGGAGGAGAAGGCCCAGCTGGCCAACCTCTACGCCACCCTCCAGATGAAGGTGCCCCAGGGGCTGAAGCTCATTGACGAGGCGCTGAAGCGCAGCCCCGACAACGAGGAGTACCTCCGCATCCAGAAGGCGCTCACCGCCCTCATGCCGAAGCCCAAGAAGCGCCCCACGGGGCCCGTCATCATCCGCGGCGGGCGCCGCTGACAGCCGCCAGCGCGGGGGCCTCGGGTGCCGGCAGCCCGGGGGCCTCCGCCACCACGCGCTCCAGGGCCTTCAGGCCCTTGCGCTGGCCCACCGCCACCACCGTGAGGTTCTCCCGGTGGAAGTAGCGCCGGGCCACCTCGCGCACCGTCGCGGCGGACTGCGCGTCCACCAGGTCGGCGCGGTGGCCGAAGGACTCGGAGGCGTCGAACAGCTCGTTGACGCCGAACCAGCCGGCCAGCTCGCCCGGCGAGTCCTGGGCGAACTCCAGCAGCATGCGGTGCCGCCGCTTGGCGCGCGACAGCTCCTCCTCGCCCACCTCGGTGTCGCAGAGGGCGCCCAGCACGCGGAGGGCCTCGGCCACCACCTGCGCGGCCTTCTCCGGCGCGCTGGCGGCCTCAATCTCGAACACGCCCGAGTCGTGGTACGCGTCCAGCGACGCGTGGACGGAGTACGCCAGCCCGCGCTTCTCCACGATTTCGAAGGGCAGCCGTGACGACAGCCCGTCATCCAGCAGGCGCCGGATGATTTGCAGGGCGGGGTGGTCCACGTGCCGGTCCGGCACGGTGCGGAAGTTGAGGCGGAACTCCGTCTGCGACTCGTCGTGGGCGACGAAGTGCAGCCGGGGGCCGGAGGCGCTCGGAGGCGGAGCCAGCTCCGTGCTGGCCAGGCCCTGCGGCAGCCGGGCGAAGGCGCGCTCGGTCATCTCCAGGACCTCCTGGCGATTGACGCGGCCGGCGGCGGTGACGACCAGGTTGCCCGTCACGTAGTGCCGGGCGAAGTGCTCCAGCACCTGGGCGTGGGTGAGGGCGGAGACGGACTCGCGCGTGCCGGCAATCTTGAGGGCCAGGGGGTGGCCGGGGAAGAGCAAATCCTTGGACAGGTTGTCCAGGTCGATGTCGCGGCCCTTCTCGTCCACCTCGTCCAGCATCTCCTCGAGGATGATCTGCCGCTCCACCTCCATGTCGGTGAGGCGGGGGCGGGTGAGCATGTCGCCGAGGATGTCCATGCCCACGCGCAGGTGCGCGGGGTGGATGGGCGTGTAGTAGTAGCCGTGGTCCCGGGTGGTGACGCCGTTGAGGTTGCCGCCCACCTCTTCCACGGCCGCGTTCATCTTCACCGTGTCCGGCCAGCCGTCGCTGCCGCGGAAGAAGAGGTGCTCCAGGTAGTGGCTGACGCCGTTGTTGGCGAGCGTCTCGTGACGGCTGCCCGTCCGCACGTAGATGGCGAGCAGGGCGGTGTGGAGGTGGGGCGTCTCGACAGTGACGACGCGCAGCCCGGAGGGCAGCACGTCCCGGTACGATGTGAAGCTCATGCGCGGGGGAGCCTTAACACGAAGGAGGTGCCCTGGCCGGGAATACTCTGGCAGGAGAGCGAGCCCCCGTGGGCCTGGAGGATCTGCTGGCTCACCGCGAGTCCCAGCCCGGTGCCGCCCTCCTTGGTGGTGAAGAACGGCTCGAAGAGGTGACGTCGCACGTCCTCCGTCATGCCCTGGCCGGTGTCGCGCACGAGGACTTCCACGTCGCCGTCCAGGGGGCGGGTGGCCACGGTGAGCTGGCCGCCGCCGGGCATGGCCTCGCGGCTGTTGCGCAGCAGGTTGAGGAACACCTGGCGCAGCTGCCCCTCGTCCGCGAGCACGGGAGGCGTGGCCTTGTCGAAGTCGCGCACCACCTCCACCCCGGCGCGCTCCAGTTCCTCGCGGGTGAAGTCCAGCACGCCGTCCAGCACGGCGATGACGTCGCGCGGGTCCAGGTCGGGGTGGGGCGGGCGGGCCATGCGCAGGTACTGCTCGGTGACGTCGGCCAGCCGGTCCACCTCGTGGGTGACGGCGGAGAGCAACTCCTTCACCTCGGTCGAGTCCTCCTCGGAGGCGAAGCTGGCGCGCTCCAGTCCGTCCTGGAGCAGCTCCACGTTGAGGCCGATGGAGGAGAGCGGGTTGCGCACCTCGTGGACGATTTGCGCGGAGATGCGGCCCACGGCGGCGAGCTGCTCGGCGCGCATCAGGGCCTCGGCCTGGGCCTTGAGCTGGGCCTCGCGGGCCTGGAGCGAGCGGGCCATCTGGTCGAACTCGCGGGCCAGCACGGCCACCTCGTCGTCGCCGCGCACGCCGAGCTGGGCGTTGTAGTCACCTCGGCCGATGCGGGACACGCCCTCGATGAGGGTGCGCACCGGGCGCAGCGTGCGGGCGGACCAGGCGATGACGCCGATGCCCACGATGATGGCGGCCAGGGAGAAGCCGATGATGAACAGGCCCGTGGTGCGCTCGCGCTCCTCGGCGCCGTCCACGCGCTCGCGGATGCGGTTGGCCAGGGCGGCGCGGAGCACGCGAATCTCCCGGCCGATGGTGGTCTCCAGCTGCCGCAGCTCGGCGGCGGCGCGGGCCACCTGCTCGCGGTCCGGCGTCTCGGTGGAGAGCGCGCTGAAGACGGCCTCGGCGGCGCGGCCATACTCCCGGTAGCGCGTGTGGATTTCCCCGAAGCGGTTCTCCAGCCCGCGGATGAAGGGGGCCTCGCTGGCCGGGGCGAAGGTGAGCACCTCGCGCGCCTTGCCCTGCGCGGACAACAGCCGCTGGGACATGAGGGGCGGGAAGTACAGGCGGGCGAGTCGGATGAAGGCGCGGCGGGCCTCCACGTTGCCCTCCTCCAGCATCCGCTCGGTGTCCTTCTCCTGCGTGGTGTGGAACGTCTCCAGCTCCGCGGCGTCCTGCGACAGCTGGAGGTAGCCCTGGCTGACGAGGCGGATCTCCAGCCGGTTGCGGTGCAGCTCCGTCACGCTGAACAGGGACACCATCCCGAAGGTGACGAGCACCACCGCGTAGCCGAGGAAGATGCGCGTGGCGAGGGAGAGCTTCATTCTCGAGGTCAGCGTACTTCAGGTCCCTGCCAGGAGGGGCCGTGGCGAACGGTTGCCCGAAGGCCCGACGCCCGGTGCTTCATGGTTAGGCTTGTCTCAGGCCCTCGGCAGGCATCCCATGACGCAAGGCGGCTCGTCCTTTACCATCACCCAGACCCTCCAGCAGGCCGATGGGACGGCCCTGCTGCGAGCAATCCGGGAGGCGGACCAGCGTCCGGTGCTCCTGCGGGTGCTCGACCCGGGGCACGACCGCGTCAGGGACGTGGAGCGCCTCAGGCATGAGCACGCGCTGGGCCGGGCGCTGGACCCCCGCATCGTCGTGACGCCGCTGTCGCTGGAGACGTACGCGGGCATGTCGGCCCTGGTGATGGAGGACCCTGGCGGGCGGTCGCTCGACCAGTTCCTCGGCGAGCCCCTGGCTCCCGTGCGGTTCCTCGAGCTCGCGATTCCCCTCGTCGCGGCCGTCGCGGAGCTCCACCAGCGGGACATCATCCACAAGGACCTGAAGCCCCAGAACATCCTCGTCCACGAGGCCACCGGGCAGGTCCGCCTCATGGGCTTCGGGCTGGCCTCGCGGCTCCCCCGCGAGCACACGGTGGCCGAGAGCCCGAGCCTCATCGAGGGCTCCCTGCCGTACCTGGCGCCGGAGCAGACCGGCCGGATGAACCGCGTCAGCGACAGCCGGGCCGACCTCTATGCCCTCGGCGTCACCTTCTACGAGATGCTCACGGGGCGCCTGCCCTTCGAGGCAGGGGACGCGCTGGAGTGGGTGCACTGCCATGTCGCGCGGGCCCCGCCGCCGCCCACCACCTTCGTCCCGGAGCTGCCGGAGCTGCTCTCGGCCATCGTCCTGAAGCTCCTGGCGAAGATGCCGGAGGACCGCTACCAGACGGCTCGCGGCCTGCGGCACGACCTGGAGCACTGCCTCGCCGGCTGGCGGGCGCGGGGCGGGTTCGAGTCGTTCCCCCTGGCCGAGCACGACGTCTCGGGCCGCTTCGAGGTGCCCCAGAAGCTCTACGGCCGGGAGCAGGAGCTCGCCGCGCTCCTGGGGGCCTTCGAGCGCGTGGTGGGCACGGGCACCTCCGAGCTCGTGCTGGTCTCCGGCTACTCCGGCATCGGCAAGTCGGCGCTGGTGCAGGAGCTGCACAAGCCCATCGCCCGGGAGCGGGGCTTCTTCGTCTCCGGCAAGTTCGAGCCGCACCAGCGCGACGTCCCGTACTCCACCCTCATCCAGGCCTTCCGGGAGCTGGTGCTGGAGGTCCTCGCGCGGAGCGAGGAGCACATCGCGGACTTCCGGCAGCGGCTGCTCGAGGCGCTGGGCATCAACGGGCAGCTCGTCCTGGACCTCATCCCGCAGGTGGAGCTCATCCTCGGTCCACAGCCGCCGGTGCCCGAGCTGCCGCCCACGCAGGCACGGCACCGGCTCAGCCTGGTGCTGCGGCGCTTCATCGGCGTGTTCGCCCGCCAGGAGCATCCGCTCGCGCTCTTCCTGGATGACCTCCAGTGGGCCGACTTCGCGAGCCTCGCCCTGCTTCAGGACCTGATGACCCGGCCCGAGACGCAGTGCCTGCTCGTCATCGGCGCCTACCGCGACAACGAGGTGCCCCCCTCCCACCCGCTGATGCGGACGCTGGACAGGGCGCGGAAGGAGGGCGCGTGCATCTCCGACATCGTGCTCGGCCCGCTCTCGCGGGAGCACCTGGTCCTGCTCGTGAGCGAGACGCTCCACTGCCGCCGCGAGGAGGCCCTGCCGCTCGCGGAGCTCGTCCACGAGAAGACGGCGGGCAACCCCTTCTTCGCGCTCCAGTTCCTGGAAGCACTCCATGAGGAGCGGCTCATCGAGTTCGACCGGCGCGCCGGACTCTTCCGGTGGGACATGGCGCGCATCCGCGCCAAGGGCTTCACCGACAACGTGGTCTGCCTGATGGTGGGCAAGCTCGGGCGGCTCCCCACCGACACGCGCGACACGCTGACACAGCTGGCCTGTCTGGGGAGCACCGCGGAGGTCGCCCTCCTGGCCATCGTCCACGGCTGCCCGGAAGACGTGGCCCACGCGGCGCTCTGGGAGGCCGTTCGCGCGGGGCTCGTCCTCCGCGCGGACGGCGCGTACACGTTCCTCCATGACCGAATCCAGGAGGCGGCCTACTCGCTCATCCCGGAGGACCGGTGGGCGGCGGTGCACCTGCGGATTGGCAGGCTCCTCTGGGAACGCACGGCGCCGGAGCAACTGGAGGAGAAGGTCTTCGACATCTCCAACCAGATCGACCGCGGGGTCTCGCTCATCACCTCGCGGGAGGAGCGCGAGCGCGTGGCCGAGCTCAACCTCCTCGCGGGCCTGCGCGCCAGGAAGTCGACGGCCTGGGCCTCGGCGCTGAAGTACCTCGCCGTCGGCACCGCGCTGCTGCCGGAGGACTGCTGGGAGCGGCGGTACGCCCTGGCCTTCGCGCTGGAGTACCACCGCGCCGAGTGCGAGTACCTGACGGGCGAGCTGGGAGCGGCGGAGGAGCGGCTCGCGATGCTCTCCAGGCGCGCGGAGGGCCTCGTCGACGTGGCCGCCGTCACCTGCCTGCGCCTGGCGCTCTACACGACGCTGGACCAGACCGACCGCGGTGTCGAGGTGAGCCTCGAGTACCTCCGGCGGACCGGTGTCACCTGGGCGCCGCACCCGTCGGACGAAGACGTCCAGCGGGAGTACGCGCGCATCTGGCGGCAGCTCGGGAGCCGCTCCATCGAGGAGCTGGTCGAACTGCCGCCGATGACCGACCCGGCCCATCGGGCGACGATGGACGTCCTGACGGCGGCCCAGTCTCCCGCGCTGCTCACCGACAAGAACCTGCTCGGCCTCGTCGTCTGCCGCATGGCCAACCTCAGCCTGGAGCACGGCAACAGCGACGCCTCCTGCCTCGCGTACGTCTGGCTGGGCATGCTGCTGGGGCCGTACTTCGGCGAGTACGCGCGGGGCTACCGCTTCGGCAAGCTGGGCTTCGACTTGCTGGAGAGCCATGGACCGCTGCGTCTCAAGGCCCGCGTCTACCATGGCTTCGGGCACCGGGTCCGGCCCTGGACACGGCACCTGCGCGACAGCCCCGACCTGCTGCGGCGGGGCTTCGAGGCGGCGCTGGAGACCGGAGACCTCACCTACGCGACCTATAGCCTCAACTGCCTCGTCACCCTGCTGCTCGCCAGGGGAGACCCGCTCGGTGAAGTCCAGCGGGAGGCGGAGGGCGCGCTCGACTTCGCCCGCAAGGCGAGGTCCGGCCTCATCGTCGACGTCGTCACCGGGCAGCTCCGGTTCATCCGGACGCTCCGGGGACTGCTGCCCGGGTTCTCCTCCTTCAACGACGCGGAGTTCGACGAGGGCCGGTTCGAGCAGCACCTGGAGGGCGACTCCCGTCTGGCCATCGCCACGTGCTGGTATTACGTCCGCAAGCTGCAGGCGCGGCTGTACGCGGGTGACACCGCCGGGGCCGTGGTGGCGGCGGAGAAGGCGGAGCGGCTGCTCTGGGCGTCCCCATCGTTCTTCGAGGTCGCCGAGTACCACTTCCATGCCGCGCTCGCGCACGCCGCCCACCATGCGGTGGCTCCCGTCGAGGCGCGGCCCCGGCACGTCGCCGCGCTCGCCGCCCACCACCAGCAACTGGAGGCGTGGGCGGAGCAGGGCCCGGAGAACTTCGCGAACCGGGCGGCGCTGGTCGCCGCCGAGCGGGCCCGAATCGAGGGGCGGGAGCTCGACGCCGAGCGCCACTACGAGGAAGCCATCCGCTCCGCGCGGGAGCAGGGCTTCGTCCAGAACGAGGCGCTGGCCTATGAGCTCGCGTCCCGCGCCTGGCGCGCGCGGGGCTTCGGGCTGATTGCCGACACCTACCTGCGCGAGGCGCGCGCCAGCTATCTGCGGTGGGGTGCCACCGGGAAGGTCCGGCAGCTCGACGCGGACTTCCCCCGGATGCTGGAGCCCCACCTGCTCGCGCACACGACCACCCTCGCGGTGCGCTCGGAGCAACTCGACCTGCTCGCGGTGGCCAAGGCCTCGCTGAGCGTCTCCAGCGAGCTCGTGTTCGACAGGCTGGTCCGCACGTTGCTCTCGGTCATCCTGGAGCAGGGCGGGGCGCAGCGAGCCGTCCTCATCCTGTGCGAGCAGGGGCGGCTTTCACTCGAAGCGGAGGCCTCCCTGGAGGCACGCAACGTGGCGGTGAGCCTCCTCGGGTCGGTGCCGGTGGAGTCCTCACCGCGCGTCCCCGCCTCGGTCCTCCACTACACGCAGCGGACGAAGGATCACGTCATCCTGGGGGACGCGGCCTCGGACGCGGGCAGGTTCTCGGGCGACGACTACTTCGCGCGCAACCGGCCCCACTCCGTGCTGTGCATGCCCATCCTGAGACAGGGCGAGGTGGTGGGCCTGCTCTACCTGGAGAACAACCTCCTCGCGGGCGCCTTCACGGCCGCGCGGCTCGTGGCCCTGGAGCTGCTCGCGACGCAGGCGGCCATCTCCCTGGAGAAGGGGGTGCTGCTGGGCCGGGAGCAGGCTGCGCGGGCGGCGGCCGAGGCGGCGGAGCGGCGCTCGGCCTTCATCGCCGAGGCAGGGGCGCTCCTGTCGGAGTCACTCGACTATGGCGAAACGTTCACCCTCCTTGGGCGGCTGTGTGTGCGCTCCCTGGCGGACTGGTGCGTCATCGACGTCTTGGAAGAGGGAGGGGTCAAGCGCATCGCCGGGGCGCATCACGACGCATCGATGGAGCCGCTGCTCGGGGAGCTCCGGCGGCACCATCCCCCCCGTTCGGGCTCGTCCCACCCGGCGATGAAGGTCCTGAGCGAGGGGGTGCCGCTGCTGCTCCCCGAGTTCACCGAAGCGGACCTCCAGGCGTTCTCTGAGAACGAGGCACACGCGAGCTACATCCGGAGGCTGGGAATCCGGAGCCTCATGGTGGTGCCGTTGTTCGCGCGGGGACAGCTGCTCGGGGTGCTGAGCCTCGTCTCGTCCGCGCCGGGACGCCGCTATGGCCAGGCCGACCTCCAACTGGCGGGGGAGGTGGCGCGGCGGGCGGCCATGGCCATCGACAATGCAAGGCTCTACCGGAAGACGCAGGAGGCGATCCGGGTGCGCGACGAGTTCCTGTCGGTCGCCTCGCACGAGCTCAACACGCCCATGACGTCGCTCATCCTCGCGTTGCAGACCATGGACCGGCTCGCCCGGTCCGGGCGCGTCTGCGATCCGCCGACCATGGGCGGTCTGGTGGAGCGGGCCCTGCGGCAGGGCACGCGCCTGCGCCGGCTGTGTCGGGACTTGCTGGACGTGACGCGCCTCCATGCGGAGCGACTGCCGCTGGAGCTGAGCGACGTCGACCTCGGGGACCTCGTGCGGGAGGTGGTCGAGCAGTTCACGCTGGACCTGGACCGGGCCGGCTGCACGGTGTCGATACGGGAGCAGGGTCCCGTCGTGGGGCGCATGGACCGCTCCCGCGTCGAGCAGATCCTCGCCAACCTGCTCGCCAACGCGGTCAAGTTCGGGGCGGGGGAAGCCATCGAGCTCACCGTCTGGGAGGAGGCCGGAAGCGCGCGGGTCTCTGTCAGAGACCACGGGATTGGCATCGACCCGGCGCGGGCCGGACACATCTTCGACCGCTTCGAGCGTGCCGTGTCCGACAGGCACTACGGCGGGCTGGGGCTGGGCCTCTACCTCAGTCGCCGACTCGCGGAGGCGCACGGTGGCGCCATCCGAGTTCAGAGCAGGCCCGGGGCCGGTTCCACGTTCACCCTCGAGCTACCCCTCGCTGCCGGAGGTGAGCCGTAGCTGATGCCGCTGAGTGTCTTCGAGTTTGATGAGGCGAACCGGCCCTCGCGAATGCACTCCTCCGCTGAGGACCGGCTCCTTCCCACCCATCCATCACGCCCGAGCCGTCCGACTGGAGCCGGCTGAATGCGCCCGCTCTGACTGCCGTTCTCTGCCCCGACCTACCCGCCGCCCGTACCACGGTGCTGCTGTGCTGCTGTGCTTCGGTGCTGCCATGTACCGCGGTGCTGCTGTGCTGCCCCGACCTGCCCGCCGCCCGTACTGCCCCGTATTGCAGTGCTGCCTCGTGCTGCCGTGCTGCTTCGTACTGCGTTGCTACCCCGTCCAACCCGCCGCCCGTGATGCCCACTGCCTTTGCTGCCCCGTGCCGCTGTGCTGCCGTGCTGCCCCGACCAACCCGCCCGTACCGCCCCGACCAACCCGCCCGTCCTGCCGTGCTCCCCGTACCGCTGTGCTGCCCCACCGAACCCGCCCGTCCCGCTCAACCGCCCGCCCCACCAACCCGCCCGTGCTGCCCCGTCCTGCCGTGCTGCCCTGCCCAATCCCGTCCCACTGTGCTGCCCCGTCCCGCCCAACCCGCCGCCCGCCCCACCAACCCGCCCGTGCTGCCCGTCCCGTCCGCCCCACCAACCCGCCCCGTGCTGCCCGCGCCACCACATAGCAGGGCGCGTGCCGTCCGCTGATCGTGACAGAAGCCAAGCGGTTACAGGTACTTGAGGGCATGTCGCATGAACGCGCACGCGCGGGCCTCGGTAAGAAGTCGGGTGAGGCCCGGAGGAATACCGAGCAGCCGTCCGGGCGTTGACTCGGGATGCCGATCAAGACCAAGCGCTGGTGCGTGCCCGCCGAGCCGGATGACGGCTTCCGAGTCCTGGTCTGCCGGTACCGGCCGCGCGGCCTGCCCAAGGCGAAGGAGACCTGGAACGTCTGGATCAGCGACCTGGCGCCCAGCCCGGACCTCTTCGACGCCTTCTACGGCAAGGGCCGGACGCCCATCACCCTCGACGTCTACCGCGAGCGCTACCTCCAGGAGATGCAGGCCCAGCGCGAGCACATCTCCGCGCTGGCCGACCGGGTGGACAAGGGCGAGACGGTGACGCTGCTCTGCTCGAAGGACTGCATCCTCGAGCAGATCTGCCATCGGACGCTTCTCGCCCAGCTCATCGAGGCCGCCCGGCGTTCGCGAGCGCCCGGCGTCCCGACTCCTCCCTGACTACTTCGTCTTCAGGAGGGACTTCAGCTCCTCCATGGAGCCGTTGAAGTAGCTCTGGTCCACCTGTCCCGGGATGCCCGTCACCTTCCCGCTCTCGGTGTACTGCCAGAAGTGCCACTGCTTCCATCCCGTCGGGAGCCTCGGCTCGGACGGGTGCGGCGTGTACTGCGCGAGCCAGAGCGTGTGGTCGAGGAACCAGGCGTGGTTGCAGAAGCTCGTCTTCCACGTCTCGTGGTTCGTATAGATGATGGGCTTGTGGCCCAGCGCCTTCTCCACGCCCTGCGAGAAGGTCTGGAGCATCCCCGCGAGCTGCTGGCAGGTGAAGCCCACGTACTCCTCGTTGAACTCCTCGACGTCCACCACCACGGGGAGCTCGCCGGGGTCGGGGGTTACGTGCTTCGTGAAGTTCGCCACCTGCGCCTGCACGTCATGCTTCGGGTGGAAGAAGTGGTAGGCGCCGCGTGGGATGCCGGCCTTCTTCGCGCCGCTCCAGTGAGTGGTGAAGCGCGGGTCCACTCCGCTCGTGGAGTCCGTCGCCTTGATGAAGACGAACGCGGCGGAGGCCTTGACGGACTCCCACTGAACGGTCGGCTGGTAGTGGGAGATGTCGATGCCCTGCAACCACGTCTTGCCCGAGGCCACCGCGAGGGCCGGCTTCGCGACGGCCTTGGCTGTACCCGTCGCGCCCGCCTGGACGATGGCCGGCTCGACAGAGGAAGCCGTCGCGGAAGCGGGAGCCGCCGCCGAAGCCGGAACCGTCGCTGAAGCGGAAGCAGTCGTTGAAGCAGGAGCAGCAGCAGCGGCCGGAGCCGCCGCTGAAGCAGGAGCCGCGGCAGCGGCCGGAGCCGCCTCCAGGGGGCTGGCCACCGCCGTCGCCGCATGCGGTTCGGACGCCGCCGTCGCGGGCGGTGGGGTGCCGGCGGTGGCACAGGCCAGGGAGAGCGCCACAGGCCCCAGCACGGCCGAGAACTTCATGCGGTGAATCCAGGGGGAGGGGGACATCGTCACACCATCCTTTCGAAGCGAGTTGTCAGTAGATGACGAAGTTGAGGGTCAGGTTGGGACGCACCCGCGTCGAGCCGCCCAGGGGCAGGTGGACGCCACCGCCCAGCACCAGGCCCAGCTCGCGCCCGCGAAGGCTCGGGGTGTACGTGAGGAAGGCGTCACCGCCGCTGCCTTCCAGGGAGTTGAAGTCGGAGGTGAGCCCTCCCGCGAGGCCCGCGCTTCCCAGCCGCAGCACTCGCGCGGAGGCGCCGAAGCGCAGCATCCCCTCGGAGCGAAACGACGTCCCCAGGGTCGCCATGTACGAAATGCCCCGGTTGGGCGGCGGCGCGTCCTCGGGCGGATTGGCGTAGGTGAAGTTCGCGTCCACCAACTGGGCCACCGCCAGCTCGCGGTACTTGCCTTCCGCTTCCTGGGAGACCTCCTGAAGCTGGATGCGCTCGCTCATCAGCGAGCCGTCCTCCTGGCGCAGCACGGTGCCCTGCACTCGGAAGAGCTGCTTGAGCAGGAGGACCTCGTCGCCCTCGGACCAGATGTTGGGGTCCGTGAGGTGGAAGCGGCCTTCCTTGTCCACGTATTCGTAGGCGATGACCGGCTGGACTGCGGGCGCCGCGCCATCACCAGGCTGCGCCGGAGCGGGCGACACCACGTGGGCCGACTCCTTGCCGCCCTGGACCCGTTCCTGGAGGTCGAAGATGGCGGTGGAGAGGCTCTTCAGCGCGAGCGCATGCTCCTTGCGGAACTTCTCGAACTCCGCGTCCCGCGACGTGAGCAGCTCCCGGTACTTCTTATCCAGGTCCGACTGGGTGACGAGCTGCGAGTGCGCCGTCCCGAGCCGCGTGTTCAGCGCCTCGATTTCCTTCTCGCGCGCGGTGAGGTGGCCGCTGAGCTGGCGCTGATACTCCGCCTCGCGGCGCTCCCAGTCCGAGTCCCGGTAGCGGTGGTACAGCCAGGCGCCGCCCGAGGCCGAGGCCACCACGACGAACAGCAGTCCGAGCGAGGGGTGAAGCTTGAGACCCAGCATCTGGCACCTCGTGCGCCCCACCCCACCAGGACGAGGAACCTCTCCGCCCCGGGACGCCACGAAGTGTCAATCCTACTACACATTCACAGTCCCATTATGACGCGCCGCGTCTCCGTCTGGCGCAAAGGAAAAGGGGCCCAGGTCTCGGACCTGGACCCCTCGTCTGTCTCGGCAAGGCCCGGATCAACCCGGGGCCCGTGTGTCTCAGTGCGACGGAGCCGGCGGCGCCACTACGTCGCCGTCGTCGCTGACGGTCTGCTTCGCCTCGCCGCGCAGCTTCTGCATCAGCACGTACAGGCCGGGGATGAAGACGAAGTTCACCACCGTGGACACGAGCATGCCGCCGAACACGGCCGTTCCCAGCGAGTTGCGCGAGGCGGCGCCCGCGCCCTGCGCCGTCATCAGCGGCACCACGCCGAGGAGGAAGGCAATCGACGTCATGAGGATGGGGCGCAGGCGGACTTCGGCCGCCTCCACCACCGCGTCGATGGCGCTCTTGCCGCTCGCACGAAGCTGCTCCGCGAACTCGACGATGAGGATGGCGTTCTTGCTCGCCAGGCCCACCAGCATGACGAGCCCCACCTGGCAGAACACGTCGTTGGCGAACCCGCGCATCAGCTGCAGGCCCAGCGCGCCCATGATGGCCAGCGGCACCGAGAAGATGATGACCAGCGGCAGGGTGAAGCTCTCGTACTGCGCCGCGAGCACCAGGAACACGAACAGCAGGCCCAGGCCGAAGATGATGACCGTCTGCCCACCGCTCTGCTTCTGCTCCAGGCTGATGCCCGTCCACTCCGCGCTCATGCCCTGGGGCAGGTGCTGCGCGGCGAGGGCCTCCATCGCCTCCAGCGCCTGACCGGAGGACACGCCCGGCGCGGGTTGGCCGTTGAGCTCCACCGCGCGGAAGAGGTTGTAGTGGCGGATGACCTGCGCGGACACCGTGGGCTCCACCTTCACGAGGGACTCCAGCGGAATCATGTCCCCGCTGTCGCTGCGCACGTAGAAGGCGCCGATGTCCTGCGGGCTGTCGCGGAACTGCTGCTCGGCCTGCACATAGACGCGGTACGTGCGGTTCGCGTAGTTGAAGTCGTTGACGTACTGGCTGCCCATGTAGACCTGCATGGTGCCGAAGATCTGCTCGATGGGGACTCCCAGCGCCTTGGCCTTCTGGCGGTCCACCTCCACGTCCAGCAGCGGCGTGTCCGCGTTGAACGTGGTGAAGATGCCGCGCAGCTGGGGGTCCTCGTTGCTCTTGGCCACCAGCGTCTGGACGGCGGTGGCAATCTGGTCCAGCGAGTTGGTGCCGGCGATGTCCTCGACGATGTACTGGAAGCCGCCCACGCTGCCCACGCCACGGATGGCCGGGGGCTGGAAGGGCATCACCCGCGCACCGCCAATGCGGCCGAGCGGTCCGCGCAGCCGCTCCACCAGCGCGGCCACCGACTGGTCCTTCCCCAGGCGCTCCTCCCACGGCTTGAGCGCCGTGAAGATGGTGGCCATGTTGGGGCCGGTGCCCTGGAAGGAGAACCCGCCGATGGCGAACATGGCGCGCACCTCCGGCTGGGCCTTGAGGACGGTCTCCGCCTCGGCCAGCACCTTCTCCGTCTGGGCCAGGGACATGCCCTCCGGACCCTGCACGGAGATGATGAGGTAGCCCTGGTCCTCGTCGGGGATGAAACCCGTGGGCGCCAGCTTGAAGAGCAGCCCCGTGGCGCCGATGCAGAGCAGGAACGCCACCAGGACGATGATGGGGTGCTTCAGCAGCCTGCGCAGCCCGCGCCCGTACGTCGTGCGAGTCCAGTCGAGCGCCTTGTCCACCCAGCGGAAGAACACCCACTTCTCACCGTGGTGATGCTTGAGCATCCGCGCGCTCAGCGCGGGAGTGAGGGTGAGGGCGCAGAAGGTGGACAGCGCCACCGACGCGGCGATGGTGAGCGCGAACTGGCGGTAGATGGCGCCGGTGGTGCCGGGGAAGAGCGCCACGGGGACGAACACCGCCACCAGCACGATGGAGATGGCGATGACCGCGCCGGCCACCTCCTTCATGCCCTCGCGAGCGGCCTGCGCGGCCGACAGCTTCCGCTCCACCATGAGCCGCTCGATGTTCTCGATGACGACGATGGCGTCGTCCACCACCAGGCCCGTGGCCAGGGTGAGGCCGAACAGGGTGAGGGTGTTGATGGAGAAGCCCATCAACTGCACGAAGGCGAAGGTGCCTACGAGCGAGACGGGGAGGGTGAAGGCGGTGATGAGCACGCTGCGCCAGCCGTGCAGGAACAGGAAGATGACGAGGATGACGAGGAAGATTGCTTCCACCAGCGTCTTCATCACCTCGTGAATGGAGGCGCGCACCGCGAGCGTGGTGTCCGTGCCCGTCTGGAACACCATGCCGGGAGGGAACTGCGCGGACAGCCGCTCCAGCTCCGAGTAGACGCCGTCGCGCACGTCCAGCGCGTTGGCGGTGGGCAGCTGGAAGATGGCGAGGCCGACGGCCTGCTTCCCGCCGAAGCGCAGCAGCGTGCCGTAGTTCTCCGCGCCCATCTCCACGCGGCCCACGTCCTTCACGCGGACGCTCTTGCCGTCGTTCTGGCGCATGAGGACGATGTCACCGAACTCGTCCGGCTCCACCAGCCGGCCCCGGGCGCGCACCGCGAGCTGGTAGGGCTGGTCGTCCGCGGACGGCGGCTGGCCCACCTGGCCGGCGGCCACCTGGAGGTTCTGCTCCTGGAGCGCGCGCGTCACGTCCTGCGGGGTGAGCTTGCGCCGCGCCAGCTCCGTGGGGTCCAGCCACAGGCGCATGGAGAACTTGCGCTCGCCGAAGATGCGCACCTCGCCCACGCCGCGCACGCGCTTGATGGCGTCCTTGAGATTCACGTCGGCGTAGTTGCTGAGGAACTTCGCGTCGTAGCGCTCGTCCTCGCTGAACAGCGCCACCGTCATCAGCATCTGGCTGGAGGCCTTGTTGACGACGATGCCCGTCTGGTTCACCTGCCCGGGCAGGCGCGCGGCGGCGCGGCTGACGCGGTTCTGCACGTCGACGGCGGCCACCTCGATGTCGCGCGTGGGCTCGAAGGTGATGGTGATTTGGCTGGTGCCGTCGTTGCTGCTGGTGGAGGTGATGTAGCGCATCCCCTCCACGCCGTTGAGCTCCTGCTCCAGCGGAATGGTGACGGCGCTCTCCACCACCTCGGAGCTGGCGCCCACGTAGTTGGCGTTGACCGTCACCTGCGGCGGCGCCAGGTCCGGGTACTGGGCAATGGGCAGCGTGGGGATGGCGATGGCCCCCACCAGCGTCAGCAGGATGGAGCAGACGATGGCGAAGACGGGCCTGCGGATGAAGAAGTCAACGAACATGGTGCTCTGTTCCTCAGCTCAGCGGCTGCTCCCGACAGGAGCGCCGCCTCCGGTGCTGCCCACGGTTGGCGCGTTCTTCGGGGCCTCGGCCCCGGAGTCCACCGCGGCGCGGGGCGTCGTGGCCTTCACCTTCACGGCCATGCCATCGCGCAGGGCCTGCATGGACGAGACGGCCACGAGGTCTCCCGCCTTGAGGCCCTTCTCCACCACATAGGCCATGTCCCCCAGCGCGCCGAGGGTGATGGGACGGCGCTCCACCACCGTCTTCCCTTCCTTCTCCTGCACCACCAGCGCGAAGGGCTGGCCGCTCTGGCGCACCACCGCGAGCGCCGGAATCTGCAGCGCGTCCCGGACGGAGTAGACGATGCGCGCGCGCACCAGCTCGCTGGGGCGCAGGCCCACGGTGTTGCGGAAGGCGGCCTTCACTTCCACCAACTGGGTGCGCGGGTCGGCCTGGGGCGCGACGAAGAAGACGTTGCTGGTGAGCAGCACCTTGCCCTGCGCGTCGAGGATTTCCAGCGCCGTGTCGGGCTTCATCGAGCGCGCGCGCGGCGAGGGCACCGAGACGCTCACTTCGAGCACGTCCGCCTGCGCCACGCTGGTCAGCTGCGTGGACGCGCTGACGAAGTCGCCGACGCGCACCAGCACGTCACCCACGGTGCCGGCGAAGGGCGCGCGCACCACGTTGAACTGCAGCTGCACCTGTCGCTGCGTCACCTGCGCGGCGGAGGAGCGCGAGGCGGCCTGGGCGGCCTCCACCTGCGCGCGGGCGCCCTCCAGCTCCTGTGCGCTCGCGAGGCCCTCCTTGTGCAGCGCCTCCGTGCGGGCCAGCGTGCGGCGCGACAGCTCCAGGTTCACCTGCGACGAGCTGAGCTGGGCCTGCGCGCTGTCCAGCGCGGCCGTCTCCTCCCGGGCGTCCACCTCCACCAGCGGCGCGCCTTCCGCCACCTGCTGGCCGGGGCGCGCGTGGATGCGGCGCACGTAGCCGGCCACCTGTGGCAGCACCGTGACGCTCTGCCGCGACAGCAGCGAGCCCAGGTACTCGCCCGTGTCCCGCACCTCGTAGGGGACCAGCGACACCACCTCCACCTCACGGGGAGGAGGCGCCGCCGGGGCCGCCTTCTTCCCCGAGCAGCCGGCCACCGCCGCCAGCACCGCCATGCTCCACATCGACTTCTTCAGCGCCTCAAGGGGACGCACCCGCATTACCAGTCGCACCGGGCCTCCGTCAGGAATGCGTCCAGGCGTGCCTGGACGAGCTCGAATTCACGCAGCACCAGGTTCAGCTCCGCCTGGCGAAGGGCCGCTCCGCTCTGCACCAGCTCGAGGCTGCT